>NZ_CP090958.1:2802823-3114248 GCF_025787225.1 Saxibacter everestensis | reverse complement strand
GCTGCCATTAGTCCTCCGCTCCTTGGCCGAATCAGGTCGATTCCGGCTTCTCCTGACCGAAAGTCAAGCAAGTCAACCGGATGTATGTCCAAGACTGAAGGAGATATTTGTCCATACTCTTAAGGTATGGTTGACGGATGGACCTGCTCAGGCACCTGCGCTGCTTCGTTGCGGTGGCGGACGAAGGAAATATTTCCCGGGCCGCCGAAATCCTGCACATGGCTCAGCCCCCGTTGAGTCGTCGCATCATGGCCCTGGAAAAAGAACTCGGTCAGACCCTGATCGATCGGAGTCGTCGAAAGATCAAACTGACCCCGGCAGGCGAGCTCTTGCTGCCGGCGGCGCAGGACGTGCTGGCGCAGGCCGATGGCGTGTACGAGTTGATGGCCGAAGAACCACGGGCGATGTCGGTGCGGCTCGGCGTGCCAAGCGGTTCCGACCTTGCCGGGCTGGCTGCCCTGATCCGCAGCCTCAAGGCCGAAGGCGTATTGCTCACGGTGAAGGAGTTCTCCGGCTCAGACCTGCAAAGCGCCTGGCACCGTGGCGATGTGGATGCCGCCCTGGATACCTCGGAGCGACCGGACGGTGACGCCCAATGGTGGGCGCCGCTTGGCTTCGCGGCAGCTTCCCACGGCATTTTGAACGGGGAGGCAATGCATATCGACGAACTTCGGCTGAGTAACATCCGAGGCTCGGTAGCTGCATCGGCAGCCGATCCCGTAGCCGCTGATGCTGCGGCGACGCCGGCGCCCCCGGAATCCCGGCACCTCCTCTTGCTTCCCGATGATGCGCATGGACCGATGCGTGCAGCTATCGTCAACCGGCTGTCATCCGCCGGTCTTTCCCTCGATCAGTTGGTGATCGCGGAACATGCCTCCAGCGCGGTGAGCGAGGTTCTGGCCGGTGAGGGCTTCCTGCTGTGCGATGCGGGATTCGCCCAGCGAACCGGGCTGGAATTCCGGCCAAGCGCCGACACAGAGCTGCGACGTCCGGTTATCCTGCGCGGCCGCGACGCTCTGCTCGCCGCAGCTCGGGCGCACGATGATTCCGAGGCGTTTCTGATACAGCTCTACGCGACGGTCGGTGCCCGGCGGGATGCCGATCGGCCAGCAGATACCCCACGTGTTCTTGCCCCGCATCCGACCAACGGATTGTTCTCCAGGTGAGCAGCAGTCAACTCCCGTCGTTAACCGCCAACGGCTCGCCATCGAAACCGCATATCGTGAGCACTCTGAAAGCTCGATGGCAGGAGCTGGGCGCGGGCGGCGCGTTTCTCGCCCGGAGCCTTGCTACCGGTTCGGAGATCGGGTTCAACGTGAACCAGATGCTGCCGTTGGCGTCCGTCGCAAAAGTGCCGTTGGTGCTGGCCGTCTTCGATGCGGCCAGCCGGGGAGAACTCGAACTGGATCGCCAGTTGCTGGTATCCAGGGAAGCTGCCACCCCCGGGCCGACCGGTACATCCGCATTTCAGCACCCCGCCCGGATCGCGATCGAGGACCTGGCCTACCTCAGCCTGACAATTAGCGACAACGCGGCGGCCGACACGCTCTTCGCCGAGATCGGCCCTCCAGCGGTACAGGAGGTGATTAATCGGTGCGGTATCGAAGACTTGCGAATCCGGCATTCGATGCGATACCTGTACGACTCGGTTGAACGAGATGCGGCCGGCGACGAAACCATGGCGCTGGCACTTGCGACGCGATCGGAGTCGAAGGGGTCCAAGCGACAGCTCCTGAGCGGGATCGACCAGCGCCTTGCCAACGTCGGCTCTGTCCGCTCCTTGGTGGCTTTGCTTGAAGCAATATGGACCGATGAGGCCTCGGCACCCGAGGCGTGCGCCCGGCTCCGGCGGTTGATGGGATTGCAACTGTCCACGCATCGGCTGGCCACCGGGTTTGCTGCCGATACATTCCGGCTCAGCGGAAAAACGGGCACGTTCCTCAACCTTCGTCATGAGATCGGCGTCGTGGAGACCAGCCAGGGCGAGAAGTTCATCATCGCAGCGTTGACATCGTCATCCCTGCCGGTTTTCGCGCAGCCGGCGCTTGATGCCGCCATCGGGACCAACGCCCGCCAGGCAGTCGAATTCCTTCGCCGTCACGACGCCAGGCCGCGATGAATGGCGTTGACGGCCGGGAGTAGTCCGGTTCCGCGCGGAATAGCGGGGGAGTGCCTCGACGTTTGAGTGCTCATGACGCAGACTCCGATAGGAATAACCGGCGCGACCGGAAAAGTTGGCCGACTGCTGGTTGCAGAACTCGACAACGCCGAGGTCCCGATGCGGCTGATTGTCCGGGATCCGGCCAGGATCCCCGGCGATTTCGGCGAGCACGCCAGTGCCCAGGCGAGCTACGGCGATGCTGCTGCACTTCGACGGGCCTTCGAGGGGCTGGAGACGGTGTTCATGGTGTCGGCGGCCGAATCGGCGAATAGGGTTGCCGAGCATTTCAGCGTTATCGACGCGGCGAGGTCGGCCGGCGTGCACCGGGTCGTGTATCTCTCCTTCGTCGGTGCCGATGAAGGGGCCGCCTTTACCCTGGCCCGGGACCATGCGAAGACCGAACAGTACCTTCGTGACTCCGGCTTACAGTTCACGATTCTGCGCGACAACCTGTACCAGCACGCCTTCGCCGCGTTCACCGGAACCGATGGGGTGATCCGCGGCCCGGCCGACGATGGCAGGGTGGGCGCGATCGCGCACCGGGACGTTGCGGCGTCCGCCGCAGCAGTCCTGACCGCCGGTGGTCGTTTCGACAGCGAGACATTCACCCTCACTGGCCCGCGCACCTACTCGCTGAGCGAGGCTGCCGAGCAACTGGGCCGGGTGGCTGGACGCACAATCAGCTACCATGCCGAGACCGAGGACTACGAATCGCGTGAGCACTTTGGCGCGCCGCGCTGGGAGGTGACCGGCTGGATTTCGTCGTATCTTGCGATCGCGGCCGGAGAAATGGACGTTGTCACAGATGACGTACTTCGGCTCACCGGTCGTCAGCCGATCGATTTCGCCCAGTACCTCGCGGAGAACCCTAGGGACTACAAGCGCCTGGGCTAGCCGGGTCAGGCAGTAGTTCATCCAGCCCGGCATAGCTGAACTCGTTGTGGCAGACCGGCCCGGGCGCGATTCCAAAACGCCGAACGCTTAGGTCCATCACCACGCTGTATACGGTTTTGTCTCCCGGCGGTAACCGGAGGTCCGCGCCGGCGTGGCGGCAAATCGCGTCGATGCCGCCCGAATGGTCCCGGAACACCTGCTCAAGCGTGTCGGTGCTGATCCGTCCCCGTAACGGCCTGAGTATCGCCTCTGCCTGGGCGCAGCGTGCTCCGGTCGACGGCATTGTCTTGGGTCCTACATCGCTGACGTCGTTCTTTGCCCGGAAATGATTGGTGTGTACCAGCAGCCCGTCATCGGGAGTCAGCTCGGACGCTCCGTCGGGAGAGAGCTCCAGGTCCACGGCGCTCGGATGCTCCCCGGCCTGCGCGATCAGGATGTTCACCGACGCAGCCCGAGGGCCGGCGGATGCCGCGGCGACGGCGGCCCCGAATTCTCTTTCTTCCAGCGCCGCCCGCAGTCGCACGTGATAAGGAACGCCAGCGCGTGGCCCATCGGACTCGGAGCGCAGCAGATTCACCGTGAGCCCCAGGCCGGCGTCGTTGAGTCCAACTTTGGCGAGCATGCCAGCCTCCGCGAGGCAGAGCACCTCGTGGCCGCGCTCATCGCGGGTTGCCAGCAGAATTGTGGTGTCGGGAGTGTCCGATGCCCAGTCCCAATTCTGACCGAGAAGCACGTTGCCAGTGGCGCTCGCGGCCGGGAGGACAGCGCTCGCCGTGCAGGCGTCGGGTAGCGGAAGCGGCGAGCCGGCGAGAAGCTCAGTTCGAGCGTTGATGGCGTACACGGCATTCGTGGATACGCCGGCGCCTTCGGCCAGCGCGTCGAGGGCGGCGCCGATCCTCGGATGCCACTCGTGTGTGAGCCGCCGGAACTCCGTACCCAGCCTGGCAACGTCTGCATCGTCGAGTTGCGCCTTGTCGCGGAAATTCCGGGCGTAGTTCTCGAAGTTCTCGCTTACCTCGGCTGCCGTGGCCTCACCAAGCTGGCCGCCAATCGCCTGAAGAGGTCCGGAGAGTTGCAGCAGACGAAGCGGAAGGTTCGGTATTGCCATCTCATGCACCTTTGCGATTGTGCGTTCCACCCGTTCCGGGTCGTTCCACCCGCTCCGGGTGGCGGGCCGAACGTGATTACCAGGCTACCCATGATGCCACCATCGTTGCTGGACGGCGGTGCTGGACGGCGTTGCAGCCGGGTCACCCGGGTCACCCGGGTCAGCCTGGTCAGCCGGGTCAGTCAGCCGGGGGGCGATGCTTTCCGGTGATTTGAACTAAGGGCTTGACTCGGGGGAGAGGCGGGCGTACGTTATCAACGTAACGGTTTATCAATGAAGTGGTTGTCAATGAAAGACCAGGCAGAAGAACTGCTCGACCGGGCGTTCATGGCCTTGGCGGATCCCGCGCGGCGTCAGATCATCGCTCGGCTAAGCCGCGGCCCAGCCACGGTCAACGAACTCGCCGAGCCCTTCGGCATCAGCAAGCAGGCGGTGTCAAAGCATATTCAGGTCCTGGAACGCGCGAACCTTGTCTCCCGAAGCCGGGAGGCGCAACGGCGTCCCGTGCATCTGAGACCCGAACGGCTCGAGGCACTCACCGCCTGGATCGACAAGTACCGACTAGTGCACGAACAGCAGTTCCGTCGACTCGACGGCCTGCTCGACACCATGAAAAAGGGAGATAACAATGAGCACTAACCCAGTCACCATCACCGTGCCCGAAGGCGGCCCGTTCATCGAAATCGTGCGCGAATTCGATGCCCCGGTCGACGCGGTCTACCGCGCGCACGCCACCCCGGAGCTGGTCAAGAAGTGGCTTGGGCCGAACGGCTACGAGATGGAGATCGAATACTACGACGTCCGTACCGGAGGCCGATACCGCTACACGCACCGGAACGGAGAGGGCGAGGAATTCGTGTTCAACGGGGTCTTCCATACCGCCCGGCCGAACGAACTGATCATTCAGACCTTCGAATACGAAGACTTCCCGGACGCGGTCAGCATCGAGACGCTGCGCTTCGAGGAACTGCCGAACGGCAGGACCCGATTGGTTGGCCACTCCGTCTACCCGAATCAGGAGGCCCGCGACGGCATGGCCGCCAGTGGCATGGAGCAGGGCGTGCGCGAGGGCTACGAACGCCTCGATGAGATTCTTGGCAGCTGAGCAACGACCGCGTTTCAGCCGTCGGCCGGATCAACCTCACTGAGTCCGTCCACTCCGACCCGGACCCACCGGCCGACGGCCAGCTCGTGCAGGAAATCCGCAGCGTGGCTGACCACGATGAGCGCGCCGCAATAGCCATCCAGCGCGGAGACCAGCTGGGCCACGCTGTCCAGATCGAGGTTGTTCGTCGGCTCATCGAGGATCAGCAGCTGCGGAGGCTGCCGGACCAACAGAAGCTGGGCGAGGGCGACTCGGAATCGCTCGCCGCCGGATAGCTGCGCGACCAGCTGCTCAGGCTTGTCGCCGCGCAGCAGGAAACGGGCGAGACCGGCCCGGATCTCGTGCGGAGTCGCCTCGGGAACCGCCGTCCGGACGTTGTCCATCACCGTACGGGAATCGTCGAGCGAGTCCAGACGCTGCGGAAGATAGCCGATCCGATCGATGACGAATCGCGGCTCGAAGTCTGTTTCGCCGGCGGATTTCTCGGCGTTGGCCACAGGGTATTCCGCAGCGGTCCTTCCCGCAGGGTATCCGGCGGGGGTCTCCGCGGCCTTTCCCGCGGCGTTTCCACCTGCGCTTCCAGTCGCGCTTCCCGCGGCGACGATGGCATTCAGCAGCGTCGTCTTACCGGAACCATTGTCACCCAGCAGCGCGATCCGTTCCGGGCCGCGCACCTGCAGCGTGGTGCCCCGGAAGTCGACATCCAGAATGGTCCGCCCGGCCGGAACTTCGGATCCGGAGAGATCGATCCGGATCACCCGGTCGGCTCGCACCTGCTCTTCGGCGGCTTCGGCGGCCGCTTCTGCCTCCGCGACCTTTTCCAGGTGCATCGTGCGGTGCTTGCCGGCGGATTCCTGCGCCTCGCGCTTTCGCTGATTCATGATGATCTTCGGCTCGCGCTTGTTAGCCTGCATCTTCTTGCCATACCGAACCCTGCGGTCAAGCTTGATCCGCGCTTCGGCCAGCTGGCGCTTCTCGCGCCGGGCGGTGGATTCCGCTGACGTCAGCATCCGACGTGCCGCTTCCTGTTCTGCATCGATCTGCTCGAGGTAGCTGCTGAAGTTGCCGCCGAAATTCCGGAGCTCGCCATCGCGCAGTTCGGCGATGTTATCCATCAGGTCCAGCAACTCCCGGTCGTGGCTGACCACGATCAGTACCCCGCGCCAGCCACGGATCGCGGCGTACAACAGCTCGCGGGCGCGCCGGTCCAGATTGTTCGTCGGCTCGTCGAGCACGGTGATGTCGGGTTTGCGCAGCAGCAGACCGGCGAGCCCGGTGAGCACAACTTCGCCACCCGAAAGCGTTGCGACCCGCCGGTCGAGCACGTCGCCGTCGCCCGCACCATCTGCGTCGCGGGCACCGTCCGGATCACTGTCCGGGGCGTCGGCACCGTCCGGGGTGTGGGCGTCGTCCGGCAGGATGCCGAACCGGCCCAGTTCAGCCTGCGCCAGCTCCTCGATTTCCCAGTCGTCGCCAACGGTTGCGAAGTTGTGCTCGCTGGCATCGCCCGCGTAGATGGCGTGCAGCGCCGCACGTTTGGCGCTGATGCCGAGTAGATCAGCGATGGATCGATCACCGGTCAGTGTGATGTTCTGCGGCAGATACCCGACGGTGCCGTCGATAGACAGCGTTCCGCCGGCCGGCACGAGTTCGCCGGTGATCAGCCGGAGCAGCGTTGACTTGCCGGTGCCGTTGCGGCCGACAAGCCCGGTACGCCCTTCGCCAAAGGCACCGTGCAGTTGGTTGAATGCGGTGCTGCCGTCAGGCCAGGCGAATGACAGGTCAGCGAAAACAATTGAATAAGCCAAGAAAAGCTCCTCAGACGTCCGTAAATGGGATGCGCTGAGGAGCCAGGAATGTAAGAGGTACCCGGTGAAGGCGGTGACAGGCTCGTCGACTCAGCGCGAATTACGCGGAAACGTCGAAGAACTTCACACTTCAGCCTTTGCTCGGGGATAGGACACCATCAATACTGCACTGTCGGCAGGCCAGGCGGCAAGTGATTATCCCGCCGGGCGTCGAGGTCCGGACGGCACGGCGACGCCGAGGTCTGGACGGCACGGCGGCGTCGAGGTCCGGGTTCCGTAAGGTTCCGGGCGCGGACACCTTACGGAACCCGGACCTCGGGTGCGAACTCTTAGTCCTGCTGGACCTCGGACTTGTCCTCGCCCCAGAGGGTATGGAACGTGCCATCGACATCAACCCGGTTGTAGGTATGCGCGCCGAACAGATCACGCAAGCCCTGGGTAAGCGCAGCAGGCAGCCGGTCGCGACGCAGGCCATCGTAGTAGGCCAGCGACGACGAGAACACCGGCACCGGAATGCCCAGCTGCACCGCTGTGGCGACTACCCGTCGCCAGGCCGGGACGGCATCTGCAATCGCGCTGGCGAAGGCCGGTGCGAACAGCAGGTTCGCCGGGCGCTCGTTCTGGTAGGCCGCGGTGATGTCCTTCAGCAACTCGGCCCGGATGATGCAGCCCGCGCGCCAGAGCGACGCGATCTCTGCCAGGTTGAGTTCCCAGTCGTATTCCTTGGCCGCGGCGACGAGCATGTCGAGACCCTGGGCGTAGCTGACCAGTTTCGAGGCGTACAGCGCCTGACGGACGTCCTCGACAAAGTTGTCCGGAAGCTCTGTCGGTATTTCGTTTCCGACCAGCGTGGTCTGAGCTTCCTCGCGCTGGGCATGCTGCGAGGACAGCGCGCGGGCGAAAACCGATTCAGCTATTCCCGAGGTCGGCAGCCCGAGCTCGAGCGCGGAGATAACGGTCCAGCGGCCGGTGCCCTTCTGGCCTGCGGAGTCGACCACGACGTCGATAAACGGCTTGCCCGTCTTGGCATCCACATGCCCGAGCACCTCGGCAGCGATCTCGATCAGGAAGGAGGACAGCTCGCCCTTGTTCCATTCGGCAAAGATTTTCGACTGTTCGGCGGGCTCGATCCCCGCAGCGGACCGCAGCAGGTCGTGGGCCTCGCCGATCACCTGCATGTCGGCGTACTCGATGCCGTTGTGCACCATCTTGACGAAGTGCCCGGCGCCATCGGTTCCGATCCAGGCGCAGCAGGGGACGCCATCGACGTGCGCGGAGATCTTCTCCAGCATTGGACCGAGCGATTCGTACGACTGCTTCGAGCCGCCGGGCATGATGGACGGCCCGTTCAGCGCGCCCTCTTCGCCCCCGGAGACTCCCACACCGACGAAGTGCAGACCCTTTTCCGCCAGCGCGGCCTCCCGGCGGCGAGTGTCAGTGAAGAGAGAATTGCCGGCATCGATGATGATGTCGTCAGGTTCGAGTAGTGGCACGAGGTCTTCGATCACGGCGTCGACCGGTGCGCCGGCCTTCACCATGACGAGCACCCGGCGTGGCCGCTCGAGCGCGCCGACAAGTTCTTCGAGTGATTCGGTTGGGATGAATTCACCCTCATCGCAGTGCTTCTCGATCAGAGCATCGGTTCGGGCTTTGGTGCGGTTGTGCAATGCGACCGTGTACCCGTTGCGGGCAAGGTTTCGCGCCAGGTTCGCGCCCATCACGGCAAGTCCGGTCACGCCAATCTGTGCAGCCATAACAACTCCTAGTCACGCCCGCGGTTCGTGCGGGCTATCGAATGCGTTCGCTTTTCAGCGGATGGCGGGCTCACTTGGTCTCGCTTTAGATTACTGTGCGTCCGCTTGGCGGTTGAGGTCGCGCCCGGCCGGGTCGAGAGTGAAACGGATCGGCGTGCGTGCTCAGAACGCCGGTGAATCCGCAACGTACACTTGCCCCCGGAGTTGGGTTCAACAACGGGCCCCGACGAGGAGAGACATGACTGCCGTAATCGTGATGGGCGTTTCAGGTACCGGAAAGACGACCATCGCGGAGGCGCTTTCCGAAGAACTGGACTGGGCCTTCGCGGAGGCCGACGAGTTTCACAGCCAGGCGAATATCGCGAAGATGGCCAGCAGCACGCCGCTGGTCGACCACGACCGCTGGCCCTGGCTCGGCCTGATCGCTGCCTTTCTCAGTCAGTGCGAGACGGACGGCGACAACGTCATCGTCACCTGTTCTGCTCTGAAGCGGGCGTATCGGGACGTCCTGCGCCGCAGCCAGACGCGGGTTCTCTTCGTTCACCTCGATGCTTCTTTCGACGTAATCGCCGAGCGGGTGGCGAACCGCAAGGGGCACTATATGCCGCTTAAGCTACTCGACTCACAGTTTGAGATCCTGCAACCGCTCGAACCGGACGAGGAGGGCGTTGTCATCGACTCGGCACAGTCGCCGGAGGAGATCGTTCGCCAGGCTGCCGCGTGGGTGCGGGACAGGTGTCAGGACGAGCAAAGCGGCGTCGGCTAGGCCGGCGAGTCCGGGCAGACCCGCTAAGGCAGGCGAGGCGGCCGGCGCCGGCTAGGCCGGCGAGTCCTTCATTTCGATCTCGACGAAAACGAAATCTTCCTCGCCCGGGTTGACCACATTGTGCTCGCTCGGCACCGGCCGGGTGTACGAGGCGCCGATCACCAGCGAACTCGACGCCGAGCCGTCCGGCTTCTCCACGATAAGTTCACCCGTCGTCATCGGCACCACGACGTAATTCAGATCGTGGGCGTGCCAGCCGGTTTCGCTGCCCGGCGGGAATCGCCACTCGGTGACCCGGGTGTACTCATTGTCGATCTGCACCGTTGGCACTGCTTGAGGTCTGCTCATGGCACGACTCTACTGATTAAGAAGCCGCAACTCGTGGGTTTGTCGTCGAAACGTTGATTATTTACGACGAATGGGCGACAAACCTACGAACGAACACGGCGCGGGGCTTCACATCCGACAACACGGCGCGGGGCTTCACCGCGGCCCGCCCACCCGTGCCGGCAGCTTCTGCACGGACTTTCCGATACTCGAGTGACGGCGGAGTCGCCGTAATGACACGATGAATAGAAAATCGCACACGAGACAGGCGAGGGCGCAGTGTTTCTTGGAATCGATATTGGCACCGGCAGCAGCAAGGCGGTCCTGGTAGACCGCGATGGCGAGATCATCGACTCGGCCGTTGTCGCCCATGCGGTGTCCTTGCCAAAACCCGGCTGGGCCGAGTTCGATGCGGAAGAGGTCTGGTGGGCAGAGGTCGGCCTGCTCTCCCGGGAGCTATTTTCCCGCAATGATGCCGTGGATGTGGCCGGAGTCTGCGTCAGCGGGGTGGGACCCGCGCTCGTGGTCACCGACGAGAACCACACGCCACTCAGGCCAGCCATCCTCTATGGCATCGACACCCGCGCCGGCGCGGAAATCGACGAGCTGAACCACGAGATCGGCGAGGAGGTGATTTTCGCCGAATGCGGCAAGGCGCTCTCCTCGCAGGCCGTCGGGCCCAAGCTGCGCTGGATAAGCAACCACGAGCCAGAGGTTTTCGAGAAGACAGCCCGTTGGTTTGGCTGCAGCTCGTTCATCGTGGCGAAGCTCAGTGGCGCCTATGTGCAGGATCACCATACGGCCAGCCAGTGTGATCCGCTCTACGACATCCGGGCGGGCGAGTGGAACGAGCCGCGGGTCAAGGAAATCGCCGGACATATCCCGATGCCGAGGCTTGCCTGGTCGTCCGACGTTGTCGGCGAGGTCACCGCGCAGGCTGCCGAATTCACCGGTATCCCGCAAGGCACCCCGGTGTGCGCGGGAACCGTTGACGCCTGGGCGGAATCGTTCAGCGCCGGCATCCGCAAGCCGGGCGATCTGATGCTGATGTACGGCTCGACCCTGTTCTTCGTGTTGATGCTGAGCGAATTCCGGGCCAGCGACAAGTTGTGGACGACGGCCGGCATCGAAAAGGATTCCCTGACCCTCGCCGCCGGGATGTCGACCTCGGGCAGCCTCACTACCTGGATGCAGCAACTTTTCGGCGGCGTCGAATTCGCCGAGCTATTGGCCGAAGCGGGGGAGGTGCCCGCCGGGTCGGAAGGGCTGCTGGTGCTGCCCTACTTCGCGGGAGAACGATCGCCGATTTTCGATCCGGACGCACGGGGCGTCATCGCCGGCCTGACGCTGCGGCATTCACGTGGTCATCTATTCCGGGCGACGTACGAGGGCATTGCCTTCGGCATCCGGCAGATCATCGACTTTCTGGAAGCCGGTGGAGAGCCGATCGAACGGCTGGTGGCGGTCGGTGGCGGCACGCAGGCCAGGTTGTGGACACAGATCGTCAGCGACGTGACCGGCCGGCCGCAGATGGTGCCGACCCAGACCATCGGCGCCAGCTACGGTGACGCCCTGCTGGCCGCCATCGGCACGGGAGCCGTGCCGCCGGACACCAATTGGGCCACGGATGGGACACTGATCGAGCCAGATCAGCGCAACAAGGAGATTTACGCCGAGCTGTACGGCCACTATGAGTCGTTGTATCCGTCGACCCGCGAGCACATGCACGCGCTGGCCCGGGTCCAGGGGCGTCCGAAAATTCAGGACAGCCCGGAAGCGTAGGGGCGATTCAAGACGCGGCGGGCCGACGCCGCAGCAGGGCGAGGATTGCATCTGCCGTCGCGGTGTCTGTAACGAGCTGCCTGATGTAGCCGCCTTTGGCCGCGGCAATAATGCTGAGCGTCTTCTCTGCCCCAACGGCCACCCCGACGGTATGTTCAATCTTGCGCAGCATTGCCGGGGACGTTCGCACCACGCGATCACTGCCGGTGAATTCGATCTCCGTGCCGTCGGCGGCGAAGAAGTTCAGACAGACGTCTCCTACAGCATTCACCAGTGAATCGTCGTCCAGGGGGATGAACCGTGAGATCGAGCCGCGAGCGGCCGGTGGCGCGCCAATGCCCAGTAAGGCGCCCTTGGCGGTATCCCAGAGCCGGGTGACCCGCTGGAACGATGGGTCGCTGAGCAGACTTTGATACAACTGTGCGGACGGCATCGCCTGGGCGAACAGGAAAGTTGGATGCGCCCCGGTCTTCTCCGCCACCGCCCGGGTTATTTCGTTCGTCTGGTACCAGGGTTCCGGTTCCGCCTGGCCGCCGACCGTCGGCGCGAGCACGATGCCGGCCAGCGACGGCAGCCGTGTGCGGCTGACCTCGTACAAGGTCCGGCCCGACGACACCAGCAGTGAGTTGCCGGGAACCAACTGCATGTCCTCGATGGCGGCGCCCACCTGGGCGGAGAGTCCGGAGAGCATACCGGCCGAATGGTTGCCGCCAGACAGGTAAACCTTCTGCAGGCCGAGGGCATCGGCCAGTTCGTGGCCGAGGCTGCCTTCATTAGCCTGCTGCGGATCGATGACGTCGATCTGGACCAGGCCGACTCGTCTGGCCTCGGCCAGAAAACGGCTGACAGTGGGCCTGGAAACTCGCAGCTTTGCCGCGATCTCGACCTGGGTTGCGTCGTCCAGGTAGTACATCCGGGCGGCCTGGTACAGCGTCTCAAGCGGGAAACGGCTCGATGCTGCCGAAATGCCGGGCGAATCGGTCATGACCTGCAGTCTAGTCGAGATCGCCACCCCGTTTACATGTGTTCTGCGGCAGAAACTATGTTCTTGACATTTGTGCAGGAACCCTTAAGCTGATTCTGCCAGTCGCTTTTCTCGATCCAAGGAGGGGTCATGTCAGCCGAACTGCCAGAAACAATGCGAGCAGTGGTCGTGCACGGGCCGGAAGATTACCAGCTGGAGCAGCTACCGGTTCCCACTCCTGGCCCCGGCCAGATGCTAATCCGGGTAGAAGCTGTCGGTGTATGTGCCAGCGACCTGAAGTGCTATCACGGGGCGGCCAAGTTCTGGGGCGATGAGAACCGCCCGGCCTGGGCGCAGACCGGAATAACGCCCGGCCATGAATTCGTCGGAACCATTGTTCAGGCCGACGCAGAAGCCGTCAACCATCACGGCGTCGAGGTTGGCGACCGGGTAGCCTGCGAACAGATAGTTCCGTGTTGGAAGTGCCGCTACTGCTTGCGAGGCGAGTACTGGATGTGCGCGCCGCACGATATGTTCGGCTTCCGCAACTACAACGGCGCAATGGCCGAGTATTTGGTCGTTCCGAAGGAAGCACTGGCGCACAAGGTCTCGAAGGACCTTCCGCCGGCACACGCGGCGTTCTCCGAGCCGTTGTCCTGTTCGCTGCACGCGGTGGAGCGCGCGAACATCAGCTTTAATGACGTGGTCGTTATCGCGGGCTGCGGACCGATCGGCCTCGGCATGGTTGCCGGTGCGAAGGCGAAGAATCCGCTGAAGGTCATTGCCCTCGATATGTCCGACGACAAGCTTGCGCTGGCGGCCAAATGTGGTGCCGACCTCACCATCAATATTGCCAAGCAAGATGCCGTCCAGATCGTGAAGGACCTCACCGAGGGATATGGCGCCGACGTCTATATCGAAGGCACCGGCCACCCCTCCGCCGTCTCCCAGGGGCTCAACCTGCTGCGCAAGCTCGGCACATATGTCGAATACTCCGTGTTCGGCTCCGATGTCACAGTGGACTGGTCGATCATCAGCGATGACAAGGAACTCGACGTGCTTGGCGCACATCTCGGGCCGCACTGCTGGCCGGCAGCGATCCGGATGATCGAATCCGGGGTGTTGCCGATGGATGAGATCTGCACCAACCAGTTCGGGCTCGATGACTTCCAGGTCGCGCTCGATATGGTCGCCGACACCAACGGTGCTTCGGTCAAGGTCTCGATCCTGCCCTAGACGCAGCTGGGACGCACTCCCGAGACGGGCATGATCTGCCACCGGGCGAGCCGGGTTACGCACCAACTACTAAAACAATGGCGTTTTCGCTTCAACAGCAGGGTTCGACGTATGGAGCCCGGCTCGGGAGGACTTTTCTATGAGTACCAGCACAGCAGAAGGCGTGCATGAGACACGCCTCGATCGGATCGGCATCCCGCACGTTTTGCGCTGGGGGTTCCTCGGCGTCCTAATCTTCATGACCGGAAACGGCGTCGAGTCGAACTTCATCTCGCCGCACATGACCGAAACTCTCGGCAACGACAAAGTCGATCTGGTCGCTACGATTATCACGATGTACGGTGTCTCCGCTCTGGTGGGTTCGTACCTGTCGGGCGCACTCTCCGATCTGTTCGGGCCGCGGCGGGTGATGCTGCTCGGATTCATCGTTTGGGTGGTCTTCGAGGCACTGTTCATCCTCAGCCTCAACCTTGAATCGATTCCACTGGTCTTCCTCACGTATTTCATGCGTGGCTTCGGCTACCCGCTCTTCGCCTTCTCATTCCTGGTCTGGATCAACTCGGTGGTGCCTCGAAAGAGGAACGGGACGGCGGTCGGCTGGTTCTACGTTATGTTCACCGGAGGACTGCCGACCCTGGGGTCGCTCTTCGCTGTCTTCTCCATTCCCGCGTTCGGCGGCGGCCATAACGGCGAAACCATGACGATGATTGCCTCGACGGGCCTGGTCGTCGTGGGTTTCCTGTTTGCCTGGTTCGGTGTGAAGGAACCCCGGGGACGGACGCGACTCGCACCAGCTGAGGATTCTCCGCGTCAGGTACTGCTTTCCGGCATCACCCTAACGATCAAAGAGCCAAAGATCCTGATGGGTTTCCTGGTCCGGCTGATCAATACCGCGCCAGAGTTCGGCATGTTCATCATCCTGCCGACCATCATCGCGAACGATCTCGGCTGGGGTCAGAGCCGCTGGCTCACGATGACCGTCATCGTGTATGCCGGCAACATCCTCTTCAACGCTGCCTTCGGTGCGCTCGGCGACAAGTTCGGCTGGCAGCGCAGCGTTAAGTGGTTCGGGGTGTTTGGATCCGCCATCGGCTTGCTGCTGTGGTGGTACGTACCGCACATGGTTGAGCCCGGTTCGGACTGGGGCTTTGTACTGTCGGTGCTCGCCGGAACGGTGTTCGGCATCCTGCTCGCCGGGTTCGTGCCGATGGGAGCGATCATGCCAGCGCTGGTACCCGAACATAAGGGAGCCGCGATGGCGATGTACACCACGGCCGCTGGTGGTGCGGCGTTCCTCGGTGGCGCGGTTGTCGCCGTCGTCCGTCCGTGGGGTGGGGATGTCGGCGTCGTCTGGGCATTTGTCGCCCTCTACGCTTTGGCCTTCGTGCTGGTCTCGTACCTGAAGGTTCCGGACGATACCGCCGGGGCGCGCCAGCACTGAGAAGCAGCGATAAGCCCGGGATCGGGCCGGGCGGGTCCTTGGGCAGCCGGGGCCGGGCCGGCGCCTGGACCGATTGGTCTCGGGGTCAGACGACCAGCAACAGAAGGACAAGTGCGATGACGAAGATATTCAATCAACCCAGCGAGTTCGCCGAGGACCAGCTGACAGGCTTCCTGGACCTTTACGCTGACCGGCTGCGCGGGGTTCCTGGTGGCGTCATCGCCCGGCGGGCCGGGGAGCCACAGGTCGCAGTGGTGATTGGCGGTGGTTCGGGCCATTACCCGGCTTTTGCCGGCCTTGTCGGCGAGGGATTCGCCAGCGGCGCTGTCGTCGGTAACATCTTCACCTCACCCTCGGCCACGCAGGTCTATTCGGTGGCGAAGGCAGCCAACCAGGGCAGGGGCGTCATCCTGAGCTTCGGCAATTATGCTGGCGACACAATGAACTTCGGCCTGGCTGCCGACCGGCTCCGCAAGGAGGGTATCGACACCCGGATCGTCCTGGTCACCGACGACATCGCCTCCGCCGATGCCGAAGACCAGCGGCGCGGCATCGCCGGTGACTTCGCAGTGTTCAAGGTGATGGGAGCAGCGGCAGGTGAAGGTCGGTCGCTTGATCAGGTGGAACGCCTTGGCCAGGCCGCGAACTCGGCCACCAGGACACTCGGCGTCGCCTTCGATGGCTGCACAATGCCGGGCGCCTCCGAGCCGCTCTTCACCGTCCCGCAAGGGCATCTGGGACTCGGACTCGGCATCCACGGCGAGCCGGGAATTCGAGACGAACCGATGCCGAGCGCGGAGGATCTCTCCCACGTCCTGGTGTCCTCAGTCCTGGAGCACGCGCCAACCGGCGGATCAGTCGGCGAGAGCAGAAGGGTCGCCGCGATTCTGAACGGACTGGGCACGACCAAGTACGAGGAACTCTTCCTGCTTTGGGGGACGATCGCGCCGCGGCTTCGGGAGGCCGGGTTCCAGCCGGTCGAGGCGGAGGTGGGCGAGCTGGTGACCAGCCTCGACATGGGTGGCTGCTCGCTGACTCTGATGTGGCTGGACGACGAGCTCGAGCGGCTGTGGTGCGCCGATGCTTATACGCCGGCCTATCGGAAGCAAAGGTCGCCGATAGCCGCGATCAGTGCGGACGCTGACGACTTTTGGGAGCCGGGTGCCGAACAGGACGTTGCGCCGCAGGCGAGCCCGGCTGCGCAACGGCTCGCCGGCCTGGTGCGGGACGCCCTCGGCTTGATCGCCACCGTGCTGCAGGACAACGAAAAGTTGCTCGGTGACATCGACGCGGTGGCCGGCGACGGCGACCACGGGCGCGGGATGGTCAAGGGTGCGAATGCTGCGGTCGAGGCCGTGGAACTGGCCCTCTCGAATGGATCCCCTGGTACGGCCTCGCACGCGGCGGACGGCGGATCTCCTGGAGCCTCCTGGCTGTTGAAGAAGGCCGGGCAGGCCTGGGCGGAACGGGCTGGCGGAACCTCTGGTGTGCTCTGGGGTGCCGCGTTCGAAGCCTTCGGCGCATCGCTCGGCGACGACTCGGAGCGGTATCAGCCGAAGGATGCCGTCGCCGCGGCGCAGGCGTTTGCCACGGCGATTGTCGAACTCGGTGGTGCCACCGTCGGCGATAAGACGCTTGTCGATGCCTTGCTGCCATTCGTCGATGAGCTGACGGCCCGTGTGAACGGTGGGGAGGACCTACTGACGGCGTTCCGGCACGCTGCCGCGCTCGCATCCGAGAGGGCCGAGGCGACCAGTGAACTGACGCCGAAGCTCGGCCGGGCGCGTCCGCTGGCCGAAAAGAGTCTGGGCACGCCGGATGCCGGCGCGACCTCTATGGCGCTGGTTCTCAGCTCTCTCGCTGACGCCGAACTGTGGAAAGGGAAGTCATGGATGCTCGAGGCTTAAGAATCGTGGTTGGTAGCGACGATGCCGGCTTCCAGTACAAGGAGGCGATTAAGGCCGACTTCGCTAAGAATCACCGAGTCGTCGACATCGTGGACGTCGGCGTCGGCGCGGATGGGCACACGGCATACCCGCATGTGGCAGTTGACGCCGCCAGACTTGTTGCCGAGGGAAAGGCTGACCGGGCATTTCTGGTCTGCGGAACCGGGCTCGGTGTAGCCATCGCTGCTAATAAGGTCAGAGGAATTCGCGCCGTCACCGCACACGATTCCTACTCGGTCGAACGCGCGATCCTGAGCAACAACGCGCAGGTGCTGACAATGGGTCAGCGGGTCATCGGCTTGGAACTTGCCCGCCGGTTGGCCGGGGAATGGCTGAGCTACAGCTTCGATGCGTCCAGTGCCTCCGCGGAAAGGTCGCGGCAATCGGCAGCTACGAAGTCTGATCCGCGGGTCTGCAGTGGGGCGTGGTGCGAACCGCGGTCGCTGGTCGGCGCGTGAAACGTGGACTATTAGCTTCGAACCGGCACTATCCCACGTCTAAGGGGCGTGGCCGAGGGGCGGAAGGCTGGAGTATGACTTGTTGCCCCCCAAAGCGTCGCTCAGCTGAGCACGGTGTACCTGTGTGACTTCACCCGCTCGGCAAGCTGCGTCCAGGGATGGGGCTGCGCCGCTAACAGTTCTGCATACAGCTCGGCGGGGACTTCGTGGTAGGCATAGAGGCCGCCGTGCCGGAACTCCACGTAGAGGGTAGACGTCTTATCGTCGTACCCGACCGCAGCGAGGCTGTCGGACCGGATTGGCTGCAGCTCCACTGTCTCCTCCGAAATTCAGCTGTGCGCTTGGATCAGGAACCGGTGCGCTTGGGCGAGGAGAGGCCCGTCTGCAAGGATCTCCTCGTGGATGCGGCGCAGTTGATCACGGTACGCGTCAACGCTGAAGTTCGGAACCTGCCAGTCGATGACCTGGAGAAAACCGACCAGGGCGCCGACGTCGCCAAACCAGGTATCGATCAGCGCCTCTTCTGCCTTTTCGATGACGAAACCCGCTGCACGAAGCCCATCCACCGCGGCTTCAAGTGTCCAGTCGGAATAGTCAAGCGGCTGAGCCCCGAGTCTTGCATTGATTTCCGAAAGATCGCGGCCGCCGACCTGCTGAGTCAGGAAACGGCCGTCAGGTTGTAAGACTCTTTTGACCTCTGTCGGATCAAAGGATTCATGCTTATTGACGACTAGGTCGAGTTCGTTGTCTCTAAATGGAAGCCTTGAATCGTCGGTGAAAGCGACGACGTTCACGCCTAGCGGTGCCAGCCTAGTGCGAGCAACCGGAAGGTTTGGTTCCCACGACTCGGTCGCCGTGACGTATTGCGGCGATTGAGTTCCTAGCTCTTCAAGTAGTTCCTTAAAAAATTCACCGCCGCCCGTGCCCATGTCGGCCATAGCGGCCGCTTGCCGTGCCGCGCTTGCAACAAGCGCTGGGTAATCCCAGGGTGTCGGTTCCTCGAATATTCGGCCTTCGAAGGCAGAGAAGTCCCAACCTTCGAAACGGAATACCTCACTGGCTAGACTGTCAAAGTCCATGCGAGCACTGTACGGCAGATGACGGACCGGGGACTCTTTGCGCTGCATGCACTCGAGACCGCCGAGACCACCGTTGATCTTAGCCAAGACGTTCTTAAGCAGGCGTGAGCAACCGCCTTCTGCACTACCGAGCACGTGTGCTTGCCGCCCGCAACTCGAGCTGCCGTAGTTCCGAACTTATAAGCGTCTGGGTGTCGGTCTCACGAAGATATAAGAGAATGGGCGCCTTGCTTTTAAGTTCGCGTCGAACCCCTCTGCGTGCGCTCGGCATCCTGGCCTACGGATGTACAACGCTTCGACGCCTACGAGTCCTGGGTATCAAGCGATGTCGTCCCGCCCGAGGGAGGAGAGCATTTCGGGCCGGCGCTGCCTCCGCCCTACCTATTGCGCAGTGTCCTGATCATCACCGGCGCGCACGGCGGCGAGGAGCTCGATGGACCAGCGTGGCAGTCGGTGTTCGAGCAACTCCCACACGACGCCTCTGTCGATGTCTTCGTAGTGATGTGCGTACTTGTCCCGGGCTCGGGATAGTGCCTGCCAGGGACCCGGGTGAGCCGACTTGAACTCGTCGGACACCTTGCCGGCCGCAACGTCCAGCTCGATGACGATCATCCGACCGGCGAGGAATTCGACGACGTTCGCCTGTTCGAAGAACACCTCGCGGCCGCGGGCCACGACCTGCTCGGCCTGCCGAGCGACATCTACCATCTGTGCCACGCAGGTGACGTCCTCACCCGAACTCACAGTGGCACCGCGTCTGCCTTGGCCTCCGCCAGCGCGTAAGGGGTTCGGTGGTCTTCGGAGACCACATCGACGTGGATGCCCAGACGGGCCTCGATGTCGGCCTCCACCGCCATCAGGTCGAACAGGTCGAACCCTGGGGGGAAGGTGGCCATGATGTCCAGGTCACTGCCGGGTCGGTCGTCACCGCGGGCAGTTGAACCGAAAACGCGAATATCACGGGCGCCGTATTTAAGCAGGGTCTCGCGCAGATCGCGGCGGTTCTGTTCGCCAGCGATAGCAGCACTCGGGCGAACGAGGCGGCGGATGGCGGCCTCCACACGACGATTGACGGAGTCACTTCCGCGGCGATTGTGTTCGATGGCTGACAGATCGGGCTGCCGCATGCCGGCCTCACGGGCGACTTCGGCCTGACTCAGCCCATAACGCTGGCGGTAATCGCGCAATGTGTGTCCGTCCACAGTATGAGTATAGAACGTATCTATGCCTCTCGTGCCGAGGCCCTACGGCGACCTATCCGATGGTGACGGAGTGGCCGACAGCACGATGCGCCGGTCACCGGCCGGCCAGGAAGCGATCTGTCGCCATCCCCGCCCAGGGCTGGTCATCGAGACGGGTTCGTTAGATGGTTGAGCTATGCCGAATCGACTGAACGAGGCAACCAGCCCATACCTCCTGCAGCACGCGGACAACCCGGTTGACTGGTGGGAATGGGAACCCGAGGCCTTCGACGAGGCGCGCCGACGCGATCTGCCGGTGTTGCTCTCCGTCGGGTATGCGGCCTGTCATTGGTGCCACGTGATGGCGCATGAATCTTTCGAGAACCCGGACACGGCTGCGGTAATGAATGCCCATTTCGTGAACATCAAGGTAGACCGCGAGGAACGACCGGACATCGACTCGGTCTACATGAACGCACTGCAGGCGATGACCGGCCAGGGTGGCTGGCCGATGACCGTATTCCTGACACCTGACGCCGAACCGTTCTATGCCGGAACCTACTATCCGCCGCGGCCCCGGTATCAGCAGCCATCTTTTCTGCAGGTGCTGGCCGCCATCGACGACGCGTGGCGCAACCGCCGAACGGAACTCACCGCGAGCGCCGCAGACCTTGTCGACCGGCTTCGGGAGCAGGGCGCGCTTCCGGCAGGGAGTTTGCCCGATGCTGCCGTGCTCGATGCCGCGGTCGTGAAGCTGGCGGACGATTTCGATCCGCGGGACGGCGGATTTGGCGGGGCGCCGAAGTTCCCGCCATCGATGTCGCTCATCCAGCTGCTGCGCCATCATGCCCGCACCGACGACCGGTCGGCGCTCGATATGGCGACTGTGACCTGCCGGACGATGGCGCACGGCGGCATCTACGATCAGCTTGCCGGCGGGTTCTCCCGCTACTCGGTCGACGCCAACTGGCGAGTGCCGCACTTCGAGAAGATGCTCTATGACAACGCGCTTCTGCTCCGCGCCTATACCCAGTTCTGGCTAGCGACGGGGGAGCCGCTGGCCCGCCGTGTCGCCGGGGAAACGGCCGACTGGCTGATCTCGGACCTGCGTACGGATGACGGCGCCTTCGCCTCCTCACTCGATGCAGACACCGAGGGCGAGGAGGGGAAATTCTATGCCTTCACGCCTGAGGAACTGAATGAGATCCTTGGCGCGGAAGACGGCGAGTGGGCTGCCTCGGTGTTCAAGGTGACCGAGGAAGGCACCTTCGAGAAGGGCAGCTCGGTGCTTCAGTTAAACCCAGAACTGGCAGCCGACGACGCTCCGCGCTTCAAATCGGTGCGTGACCGGCTGCTCGCGGCCCGGGAACAGCGGACCCACCCGGCCCGCGACGACAAGGTGGTGGCGGCCTGGAATGGTCTGGCGATTACCGGACTGGTGCATGCCGGCATGGCTCTTGACCGGCCGGAACTGGTGGAGGTCGCGACATCGGCGGCAAACTTCCTGTTGTCAACGCATGCAGTCGAAGGCGATGGCCAACTTCGATTGCTGCGAACCTCCCGGGCTGGCGAGCCGGGCTCCAACGCGGGCGTGCTCGAGGACTACGGGTGTGTTGCCGCGGCGTTCATCGCCGTGTTTTCCGCGACCGGACATCGTCGCTGGTATGACGCCGCCGGGAGCCTGTGTGACTCCATCCTCGATCACTTCTCGTCGACGTCGGAGGACGGAACCAGGCAGTTTCACGACACTGCCGATGACGCTGAGCAGCTGCTGCTCCGTCCCGCTGATCCGTCCGACAACGCGAGCCCGAGCGGCCGATCTGCCGCGGCAGACGCCCTGCTCGAGTTCGCAGCCATTTCTGGTCAGGCACGTTACCGAGAGGCTGCCGAACAGGCGCTGGGAATATACGCGCCCTTGGCCGGCGCATATCCGCGGGCGGCAGGATGGGGACTTGCCGTCGCGGAGGCGATGGCGGACGGACCGAAGGAGATCGCCATCGTGCTGCCACGGGAGGATGGCGCGGTGGGTTCCGGCGGCACGAGTCGCCCGGATGAGAAGGCTTTTAGCAGGGCCGGCAGGGCCAGCGATGCAGGGCAGCCGGGCGGCAGTGCTTCGGATCGAGTCAACGACCTGATCCGGGCAGCTTGGCGATCAGGTGCTGGCGGCGTGATTGCCATCGGTCATGAGGGAGATCCGGACCCGGTGCCGCTGCTGCAGGACCGCCCGGTGGCATCCGGTAAACCGACGGTGTATGTCTGCCAGGGGTTCGTCTGTCGGCAGCCCACCACCGACCCGGCCGAGCTCAGCCGACTGCTGGGCGCGGGAGCCGAGCCGACCTAGTTCCCGGTTGCCCGGTTAGGCCGACACCCCGCCGGCCTGTGTGGCCCGTGGCCGAGAAGCCGAGCGGTCGAGCAGCCGGCCCCCTCCCAACCTCCTACACAACGGTGCCGAAGAATTCGGCACACGCCTGGGCAAGGTACAGCGGATCGGAGACGGCACACAGTTCGCGAGCGGAGTGCATCGACAGCAGTGGGATACCGACGTCTACCGTGCGGATGCCGAGTCGGGTAGAGGTGAGCGGCCCGATGGTGGAGCCACACGGCATCTCGTTGTTGGAAACGAACTCCTGGTAAGGCACGTCGGCCGCCTTGCAGAGCCGCGCCCATACAGCTGCGCCGGTGGCGTCGGTGGAATATCGCTGGTTGGCGTTAATCTTCAGCAGCGGACCGCGGCCGGCCACCGGACGGTTCGCGGGATCGTGCCGCTCGGGGTAGTTCGGATGCACCGAGTGACCGGCATCGGCTGAAACGCAGAACGACGCGGCGTAGGCCTGCAGTCGTTGAGCGGAATCCGCACCGAGCCCGAACGAGATCCTGGTCAGCACGTCGTCCAGGATCGGTCCGCTGGCGCCGGAGCGTGATCCGCTGCCGACCTCTTCATGGTCGAATGCCGCGAGCACCGAGATCGGCCCGGTGTACCCAGCCTCATCCGAGCGCGATGCGACATCCAGCAGCGCGGTCAGTCCGGCGTGCACCGAGGAGAGGTTGTCCAACCTGCCGGAGGCAAAGAGTTCGCCGTAACCGCCGAACACCTGTGGCAGTTGGGTATCCGCCACGACGATGTCATAGCCGGCAACGGATGCCGCTTCGACATCTGCCTGATCCGCCAGCACGCCGAGCAGGTCGGCGGGCTGACCCGTCTCAAGTCCCCATACCGGGTTCATATGCACCTGTTTGTTCAGCGAGAGCCCGTCATTGACCGCTCGATCCAGGTGAATCGCGAGCTGCGGAAACCGCAGCATCGGTCCGGTACGGGTAAGGTGCTCGGCGCCATCGAGGGTCACGAGTCGGCCAGCGAGTTCAACCTCTCGGTCCAACCAGGAGTTGAGCAGCGGACCGCCATACACCTCGACTCCGGCCTGCAGCCAACCATGCGCGGCGGTCGAGGACTTCGGTTTGAGCTTGAACGACGGCGAATCGGTGTGCGCGCCCACGATGTTGAACGGCGTGGTCGGGCCGGCCGTCGCCGGTGCAACCCATGCGATGACGGCGCCGTCGCGGATAACGAATTGCTTGGTAGCCGCCGGGGTGGACCCATCAGTATCCGGCTTCGGATCGGTTTGTTCGGACGCCTCGCGCAGTTCGGTGAACCCGGCCTCCCGCAGCCGGGCGGCCACTTCGTGCGCCGCGTGGAACGACGAAGGCGACTGGGTGACGAATCCGCCAAGGTCGCCGATGTGCTCATGGGGAGTAAGTGAGGCAAGCGAAGTCATAGCCTCATTCTGCCCTGCTATCGGAAACGAGGATCGTGCAGCCAACCCCGGCCGTTGTGACGAACCCCACCGGGCCTGCGTTGAGGCGACCTGGCAAACCTCTTCAAACGACTGCCATGACGTGAAAGGCTTGCAGGGCAATCCACGTCCGCTTCGAAAGGATGCTTGTGTCTGACCAGCAGTCGATCCAGTCCGACCCGAACTGGTGGCGACAGGCCGCCGTCTATCAGATCTATCCGCGAAGTTTTGCCGACGCGAACGGTGACGGGATCGGTGACCTTCGCGGCGTCACGTCGCGGCTGCCCTACCTTTCCGAGCTGGGCATCGACGCCGTGTGGCTGAGCCCGTTCTACCCCTCCGAGCTGGCCGACGGTGGCTACGACGTCGCCGATTACCGCGATGTCGACCCGCGGATCGGCAGCCTGGACGACTTCGACACCATGATGGCCAAAGCCAATGAGCTTGGGATCAGGATCATCGTCGACATCGTGCCCAACCATTCCTCGGACCAGCACGCCTGGTTCCAGGAAGCCCTTGCGGCTGAACCCGGGTCACCCGAGCGGGACCGGTACATCTTCCGTGATGGCAAGGGCCCGGACGGCGCCGAACCGCCGAGCAACTGGGTATCGCACTTCGGCGGCAGCGCCTGGACCCGGGTTCCCGATGGCCAGTGGTACCTGCATCTGTTCGCCCGGGAACAGCCGGACTTCAACTGGACCAACACGCAAGTGCGCGAGGATTTCAAGAAGACTCTGCGCTTCTGGTCCGATCGAGGTGTCGCGGGCTTCCGGATTGACGTGGCACACGCGCTCGCCAAGGATCTGCCGGCCGAGCTGCCGGACCTGCCACCAACGCACAACGACACGATGACCGACTTCCCGACAGATGGAAGCCATCCGCTCTACGACCGGCACGAGGTGCACGAAATCTATCGCGAGTGGCGCGAGGTTTTCGATGAGTACGATCCACCGCGCACAGCCGTCGCCGAAGCCTGGGTGGCCAACGAACGGCGGGTGATCTACGCGCAGCAGGATCTGCTCGGCCAGGCGTTCAACTTCGAGTTCCTTGAGGCCGACTGGGATGCCGCGGTTTTCCGCGCAATCATCGACTCATCGCTTGCCTCGGCAGCGGAAGTTCAGGCGTCGGCGACCTGGGTGCTGTCCAACCACGATGTGGTCCGGCATCCGTCCCGCTACGCCCTGCCAGCGGATGCCAACCTCAACGAGTGGCTGCTTTCCGAAGGGCACACACCCGAGCCGAACCCGGAGCAGGGCCTGCGCCGGGCGCGGGCCGCGACAATGCTGATGCTGGCTCTGCCGGGCTCGTCCTACCTCTATCAGGGCGAGGAGCTGGGCCTGTTCGAGGTCGCCGATCTGCCGACCGGATCCCTGCAGGATCCGCAGTGGGAGCGTACCGGGATGACGAGCAAGGGACGCGACGGATGCCGGGTTCCGCTGCCCTGGAACCGGGGCGGACCCTCGTTCGGATTCGGCGGCGACGCCTGGCTGCCGCAGCCTGATTGGTACGGAGAATCGTCGGTCGAGGCCGAGGATGGCGTGCCCGACTCGATGCTGAGCCTGTACCGCGAGGCGCTTCGGCTGCGTCGGGACTTTCAGGGCGATGAAAATCTGACCTGGTCCGGGGACGCCGGATCGGCCCAATCTGTGCTGCACTTTCGGCGTTCCACTGGCTGGGAATCGGTGACGAACTTCTCGTCCGGGCCCGTCCCGCTGCCGGAAGGCAAAGTGCTGCTGAGTAGCCAGCCGCTGTCCGATGGCCAGCTACCGGGCGAAACGACGGTCTGGCTGGAACGCTAAAGTCCGGCCAGGTCACCTTCCGCTAAGCGAAACGGTCCACTTTCTCCTTAAGCTGGGCACCTAATACAGGGGTCCTGGGGGAGATAGCGGACCGTTTCGCCTTGTGCCTTACTTCAGCCCGACCATGGCGGCCGAGTGGTCCCACAGTTCGGCCGCCAGGGCCGGGTCGTCGGCCTGTCGGTTAGCCCGGGCTCGCTTGCGGCCGGCGTAGTACTCGCCCGGCTTCCAGTCGGTACCCGGCCGCGCAACGGTGAGCCAGACCATCGTGTCGGCGCCCTGCACCGGGGTGCCGAGGATTCTTCCCGCGATCGGATTCCGGTACAGCGGACGAAGCAGGCTTGCGGATCCGGCGGCGAAGTTTGTGGCGATAACACCTGGATGAAAAGCGGCAGCGTTCAGCCCGTCCTGATGGAAGCGGCGGTGCAGCTCCCGGGTGAACAACAGGTTCATCAGTTTCGCATCGCCGTATGCCTTATGCGGCGTATACCGGTTGGCATTGCCGAGGTCATTGATGTTGATCTTGCCCCACACCCGGTTGGCCACGCTCGAGGTGTTCACCACCGTTGCGTCACTGGCGAGCAGCTTGCCGAGCAGCAGGTTGGTCAGCAGGAATGGCGCCAGATGGTTGACCTGCAGCGTCAGCTCATACCCATCATCCGTGTGCCTGCGCTTGCCCATGACCCCGCCGGCGTTATTGAGCAGGGCATCGATGCGCGGATACCGCTCGTTGATGGCGTCCGCGAGCGCGCGGACATCGTCAAGGTTTGAGAAGTCAGCGGTCAGGTGATCGGCGCCAAGACGCTCGGCCACAGCGGCGGATTTCTCGGCCGAGCGGCCGACAACGACGACGCGGAAACCCAGCGCATGAAGCTGGCCGGCCGCAGCCGCGCCGATCCCGTCGCTGGCACCGGTAATGACCACGGTTCGCTCGCTCATGTGCTCCAAGCTACGGCACACGCGCACGGCCGCCTGGGGGCGGTACTCCCCACCCGGGAGGGGAGAGCCGCAATCGGGAGGGGTACACCCGGGCGGGAGGCTTGGAACCACCGTTTCGACTGCTACCCCTCCCAGGAACCCGAGAAGCGAGACTCGGCGCACCGGCAGGTATCCGTGCCGCCCGCGTGCCCGGAACGTATCCCAGCCGCAGGCACCCCCACCCGTCGCTGCAGATTGTTGACAATCATCGGAACCTGGCTGAGGATGGACGAATGACGACTCTGAGCCCAATTCTCAAGCAAGCAACGCCGGTTGTTGTGGATCACGCGAAGGGCAGCTGGATCTTCGGTGACGACGGCAGGAAATACCTGGACTTCACCACCGGAATCGGCGTGACCAGCACCGGACACTGTCACCCGGACGTTGTCGCCGCCGCTCAGGAGCAGGTCGGCAAGATCATTCATGCGCAATACACCACGGTGATGCACAAGCCGCTGATGGCCCTGACCGAGAAACTCGGTGAGGTGCTTCCGGCCGGCCTGGACAGCGTGTACTACGCGAACTCGGGCTCCGAAGCCGTCGAGGCATCGATCCGGCTGGCCCGGATGGCCACCGGTCGGCCGAACATTGTGGCGTTCCATGGCGGATTCCATGGCCGAACTGTCGCCGCCGCCTCACTCACCACGGCTGGCACGAAGTTCCGCTCCGGTTTTTCGCCGATCATGGGCGGCGTGCAGATTGCCCCGTTCCCCTATGCCTTCCGGTATGGCTGGGACGAGGACACCGCAATCGACTTCGCGCTGAAGGAACTCGACTACCTGCTGACCACCGTCAGCAGCCCGAAAGACACCGCCGGATTCATCATCGAACCGGTCCTTGGCGATGGCGGTTACCTGCCCACCCCGCCGCGCTTCCTGGAAGGGATTCGCGAGCGCGCCGACCGGCACGGCATCGTACTCATCCTCGACGAAGTTCAGGCCGGCGTCGGCCGCACAGGAAAATTCTGGGGTCATGATTGGGCCGACATCACGCCCGATGTCGTCATCACGGCCAAGGGGCTTGCCAGTGGATTCCCGATCTCGGCCATCGCCGCGTCGGGCGAGTTGATGGCCAAGGCCTGGCCGGGATCGCAGGGCGGGACCTACGGGGGCAACGCGGTGGCGGCAGCGGCAGCTGTCGCTACACTCGACGTCATCGCCAGGGAGAACCTGGTCGCCAATGCGGCCGAGCGCGGCCGTGAGCTGCGCGCCGGCCTCGAAGGACTGCAGAACGACGACCCGCGAATGGGCGATGTCCGCGGGCTCGGTCTGATGCAGGCCATCGAGTACGTCGATGCCGACGGCAACCCCGATGCGGCCACGGCGAGCGCGATTCAGCAGGCCGCAATCGCGGAAGATCTCCTGCTGCTGACCTGCGGCTCGGCCGGCAACGTGATCCGGGTGATACCGCCACTTGTGGTCTCTGCGGAAGAAATCGGGATCGGCCTCGACGCCTTTGCCCGTGCGTCGAAGGCGATCCAGGCTTAAGAGCGGCCGGCCGCGCAGGCGTAGGGCCAGCAGGCAACGCAAGAAGGAGACGTAGTGACACTGTTCGCGCAACCCCCGCACGCTTCCCTCGCGCCCGTCGACGCCGCTCCGGCCGCACCGGAGTTGCTTCGGGCGCTTCGGGCGACGGGGGTCGATGTCGACACCGCGCCGCGCCGGCTTGCCGAATACTCCTACGACGCCTCGAACTATCGGGTGCCACCGCTGGCCGTGATCTTTCCGCGTGACGCGGACTCGGTGGCGACCATCGTCCGGCTTTGCCACCGGCACGGCGTGCCGGTGATCGGCCGCGGCGGCGGGACGTCGATGGCTGGGAACGCGGTCGGCCCCGGTATCGTGCTGGACTTCTCCCGGTATATGACCGGCATCAGCGACTTCGATCCGGAAGGTCGCGAGGTCATAGCCCAGCCCGGCATCGTGCTCACCACGCTGCAGCGCCGGATCGAACAACTCAGCGACGGCGAACTCACGTTTGCCCCAGATCCTTCTTCCAAGACCCGCGCCACTGTGGGTGGCGCAGTGTCGAATGATGCCTGCGGCAACCACTCCGTGCGTCATGGCCGGACCTCAGACCATGTCATCGCCCTCGATGTTGTGACGGTGGACGGTTTCCGGCTCACAGCCACCAGTAGCGGGCTCAGCGCGAGCGACCCGGCCGACCGCCCCGCGGTCGAGCGCGCCGCAGAACTCGAGGCGGAGCTGCGCGAGTTGACGACGCAGCACATGTCCGACTTCCGGACCGAACTCGGCCGGATCCCGCGCCAGGTCTCCGGTTTCCACCTTGGCCACCTGCTGCCGGAAAACGGATTCAATGTGGCTCGCGCGCTGGTCGGCAGCGAGGGCACCTGCGTCATCGTGGTCGGTGCCCGATTGCGCCTCGTCGCCAAGGAGAAGGCCGCCTTGCTGGTCAGCCTTGGCTACCCCGACGTGGTTGAGGCAGCACGGGACATCATGACAATCCTGGAGTTCAAGCCCGCGGCCATTGAGGGAATAGACGAAGCGATCGTGGACACGATGCGCTTCCGCCGTGGACACGATTCGGTGCGTGGCCTGCCCGACGGCAGAGCCTGGCTCTACGTCGATCTCGACGGTGACAACGCCGATGCCGTCGCCGCCGAAGCGGATCGGCTACTGGCCCGGCTGAAGGAAAACGGCAGGCTGATCGAGGGAATGACCGTGCCCGATCCGGACGATCGTGCCTCGCTCTGGCGGGTCCGCGAGGAGGGCGCCGGGCTGGCTTCACGGCTGGTCGGTGGAGGTGAATCCTGGCCCGGCTGGGAGGATTCCGCCGTCGCCCCGGAAAACCTCGCCGACTACCTGGACGAGTTCCGCACCCTGCTCAGCGACTTCGAGCTGCACGGCGTGATGTACGGCCATCTCGGCGCTGGTTGCATGCACATCCGGATAACCTTCGATCTGCGCAGCGATCAGGGCCGTCGCGTGATGCAGGACTTCATGCGCGCGGCGGCGAAGCTCGTCGTGAAGCACGGCGGATCGCTTTCCGGCGAACACGGTGATGGCCGGGCTCGGTCCGAACTGCTGCCGATCATGTACTCCCCAGCGATGCTTAGCGCTTTCGCCCGTTTCAAACGGATCTGGGATCCGCAGGGCGTGCTCAACCCGGGGTCGCTCGTCGACCCGGACGGTCTCGGTGAGAACCTCGCCCTGGAGGGCATTCCGGACCGGGAATGGCGGACCAGTTTTGACCTGAAGCCGGTGAATGCCCCGGTGGAGGGCAAAACCCCGTCCGGAGCCGTCGACTCGTTCGTGCACGCAGTTCAGGGCTGCGTCGGCATCGGCAAATGCCGTACCGACACCGGCGGCGTCATGTGCCCGAGCTTCCGGGCGACCCGGGACGAGAAAGACTCGACCAGAGGCCGGGCACGCGTACTGCAGGAGATGGTGCGCAGTTCGCCGTCCGTTGCCGAGGGCTGGAAGTCCGAGGAAGTCCGCGAGGCGCTCGACCTCTGCCTCTCGTGCAAGGCATGTTCCACGGACTGTCCGGTCGGTGTCGACATGGCCACCTACAAGTCGGAGTTCTTCGACCACTACTACGAAGGTCGCCGGCGACCGATGTCGCACTATTCGCTGGGTTGGCTACCACGCTGGTTGCGGGTCACCGAACGGGTGGCTCCCCTGGTGAACGCCGTGATGGCGACCCCGCTCGGCGCGATCGGCGCGAAACTCGGAGGGCTGACCACGAAGCGCCCCCTGCCCAAGTTCGCCTCACGCCGCGCCGTTGACCAGGAACTGCTCCGCGCGCGGGATGCCGTGCCGGGAAAGTCCGGGGTGGCAGACGTCGTCTTGTTGGTAGACACCTTTACCCGTGGTTTCCGGCCGAGAGTGGCCGGTGCCGCGCAGCGGGTGCTCGGCGACGCCGGCCAGAGCGTCGAATGCCGCAAGGACGCCTGCTGCGGCCTTACCTGGATCTCAACCGGACAGCTGGGTACTGCCAAGAAGCTGATGAGCAAGGCCATCGGCGCACTCGATGACGGAACCGACCGGCCGATCGTGGTGATCGAACCGAGCTGTGCCGCGGCATTCAGGAAGGATGCCCCCGAACTGCTCGGCACCGATGCGTCGCGCCGGGTGGCGGCCCGGATCACCAGCTTCGCCGGCATGGTCACCAAACTCAGCGGCTCAGGCTGGACTCCGAGCTGGCCGGACGGCACGGCGCCTGAAGCCGTCACCGTGCAAACCCACTGTCACGAGTACTCGACATTTGGCGCCGCCACTCAGAAAGCAGCACTGAAGGGCATCGGCGTGCCTGAGGTCCGGGAGGCCACCGGCTGCTGCGGTGTCGCCGGCAACTTCGGGTTCGAGTCCGAGCACTTCGACATCAGCATGCAGGTCGCCGAGCAAAGTCTGGCGCCCGCGCTTCGGGCCAGTCATCCCGAAACGCCCGTGCTCACCGATGGTTTCAGTTGTCAGATGCAGGTCAAGCAGCTCGACCCCGATCGGCCATCCCTGCACCTGGCGGAACTATTGGATCCCGACCCGACCGCCGAACCAACCTGAAACCCCTAATTTCCGAGAAGGAGACCGCTTAAATGACGACGGTTACCGACGCAGAACCGACGACGCTACAGAACAAGCTGCTGATTAACGGCGAGTGGACGGCGTCAGCCAACGGCAAGACCTTCGTGGTCGAAAACCCGGCCACCGGCGAGGTGATCGCCGAGGTAGCCGACGGTTCTCCCGCCGACGCGCAGCGTGCCATCGAGGCCGCGGGTGCGGCACAGGCTGACTGGGCGAGGACATCGCCGCGCGAACGAAGCGAGATCCTGCGCCGGGCATACGACATCATCATCAGCCGAGCCGACGAACTCGCCCGCCTGATCACAGCCGAGATGGGCAAGCCCCTTGCCGAGGCTCGGGGTGAGGTAGCCTACGGCGCGGAGTTCTTCCGCTGGTTCTCCGAGGAAGCCGTCCGGATAGGCGGCGACCACACTACGTCCGGCGACGGCAAGACCCGGATCGTGGTGACCCGGGATCCGGTCGGCCCCTGCGTTCTGGTCACACCGTGGAATTTCCCGCTCGCAATGGGCACCCGGAAGATCGGCCCGGCCGTCGCGGCCGGTTGCACGATGGTGTTCAAGCCCGCGGAACTCACCCCGCTGACCTCGCTCGCGCTGGCCGACATCCTGATCGAAGCGGGACTGCCAGCCGGCGTGCTCAATGTCGTGACGACATCCGACGCCGGCAGTGTGGTCGGTCCGTGGATGTCGAGTGGGATCGCCCGCAAGATTAGCTTCACCGGCTCAACCGAGGTCGGCAAGATTCTGCTGCGCCAGGCCGCCGACAACGTGATGCGGACGTCGATGGAACTCGGCGGCAATGCGCCGTTCATCGTGTGCCGCGATGCCGACATCGACCGAGCTGTGGAAGGCGCAATGATGGCGAAAATGCGCAATATGGGCGAGGCATGCACGGCGGCGAACCGGATGTTCGTGCACCGTGACGTTGCCGAGGAGTTCGGCCACAAGCTCGCTGACCGGATGTCGGCGCTCGCGGTGGGCAACGGCGCCGATGCGGAAACCGAGGTCGGCCCACTCATCGATTCGGATGGGCTGAGCAAGGTGCAGAGCCTGGTCGATGACGCGGTGAGTAAAGGGGCTGCGGTGGTGGCCGGTGGTTCCAGGCCGGATGGTCCGGGATACTTCTACCCGCCGACGGTGCTGGCGGACGTGCCGGCCAGCGCCGAACTGATGAGCACCGAGATTTTCGGACCGGTTGCCGCCGTCATCCCGTTCGATGACGAGGACGAGGCGATTCGGCTGGCCAATGACACAGAATGGGGACTTGTCGCCTACCTGTTCACCCAGGACATCGACCGGGCCCTGCGGCTGGGGGAACGGCTCGAGGTCGGCATGGTCGGGCTGAACACCGGCCTGGTGTCGAATCCGGCTGCGCCGTTCGGCGGCGTCAAACAGTCCGGAGTAGGCCGCGAGGGTGGCCGCGTGGGCATTGAGGAGTTTTTGGAGTATAAATACATGGCGATTCCCCGCACCTGAGCACCGTCTTATCTGCAGGGAACGGAAGGCCGCGTACCGCCAGCGACCTTCAACCACAACGGGAGAGTGAGTCATGCCTGGAATCGATGGGCTATCGGCGCTTGAGGGGCGGCCGACGTCTGTGTTGATCGCTGATCAGCTGCGTGAACGGATTGTCGATGGGTCATTCAGTCCGGGGGAGCAGGTGACGGAGGCCCAGCTGGCGGCCAAGCTGCGGGTTTCGCGGGGTCCCGTCCGTGAGGCCCTGCAACGGCTGAGCCAGGAAGGCCTGCTGGTCAGCCATCGCAATCGGGGCGTCTTCGTGCTGGAACTCACCCCGCACGATGTTCGGGAGATCTATGCAGCCCGGCAAGCGATCGAGCTCTCGGCGCTCGACGCGATCCGATACGGGGGCGAAGACCAGCTGGCATCGACGGTGTCCAAGCTGCGCGCCATCGTGGCAAAGATGCCGGACGTCGTCGCCGAAGGCAACTGGCGAAGGCTGGCAGAACTCGATCTCTCATTTCACACCACCTTCGTCGATGGCTCTGGCAACTCCAGGCTCAGCCGGATCTACTCGACCCTGGCGGCAGAGTCGCGGATCTGCATCATGAGTCTTGAGGTGCGTTATCCGCGGGTGCACGCCCTGGTCGAGGAGCACGAAGTGATTGTCGACCTGCTGGATGAGCACAAGTTCGATGAGCTGCACGGTGCGATCGTCAAACACATGGCCACAGCTATTGCGGACCTGACGGCGTCGATGAACGTTTAGCTAAGGCGCGCGCAATGCTATTCAGGCGCGCGCCACGGTGGGGGAGTCAGATGACGTAGTCCCTGCTTCCCTCCTGCTTAGGTTGACCCTTCGGATGCCGCGGGCCGATCCTGCGCAGCGCGGCCGCCAGCACCGCTCCGTACACCAGGTGGGCCACAACCATGGCCAGCGCCCGGTCTTTGCGGTCCCGGTGCGCCGGCGGCATGATGCGCAGGGCCGGAATCCAGCCCTCATAGCTGGCGGCCCAGAGTGCGGTGCCGTACGCAGTGCCCTTGGCCAGCGTCGGCTTCCGGCTCACTCCTCCGAAGACAGCGCCGGCCAGGATCCCATAGCCGAAGTGGCTGATCAGGGTCGCGACATCGATGACGGGTTTGGGCGTGGGCGGCCGCGGCATGAAGAACTTGGTAATTCTGCGCGGCGGAGGCTGCTCCATAAAGCCAGCCTTATCGGCCGCGACCAGGACAGCGCTCATCGCGGAGGTGGCGACCACGCCGCCGATTCCGCCACGCACCAGCCGGGACAGCATATGGTTTCGTTTCTGTGTCATTAATCAGACCGCCGTCCTCGTGGGTGTTACCCGGGCGATACCCATTCGTGCGGCTCTCAACCATTCCGGCTGCGGTCCCGGCACGCCAAATTGGTTCGTGCGCCCGACAATTGCGGGGGCTTACTGCTCGGTAACCCGCACAATCTCATTACGCGGACGTTTTCGAGTGCCTGTGGAGTGCTAGTGGCCGCAATTGTTGGCGGACGGAAGCCCGCCGCAAACATTTTCCGCTTCACCCTTGCGGTGTCATGGCGGCGAGCAATAGGCTCGAATGACGCATTGTCAACAATTTACCAAGGGTGGGAAATTGATCTTCTCGGCCGCCGAGTACAGCGATCGCCTGCGACGGGTTCGTGACCGGATGCAGACGCAGGGCCTGTCGGCGTTACTCGTCGCAGACCCGGCAAACATCTACTACCTCACCGGCTACAACGCCTGGTCCTTTTATACCCCGCAGGTGCTGTTCGTCCCGCGCGAGGGCGAGATGATCTTCTTTGCCCGGCAGATGGACGCCGATGGCGCCTTTCGCACCACCTGGTTGCCGGCCGAGAACATCTACGGCTACCCGGAGCGCTACATCCATCGGCCCTACATCCACCCTTTCGACTGGGTGATGTTCAAGCTTCGGGAGCTTGGACTCACGGTGCCCGCCAGCGAGGGCCACGTCGGTCTGGAGATGGACGCGCACTTCTTCTCCCCGAAGGCCTACCGTGCCATCGTCAACGCGGTGCCCGAATGGAGCCTGGTCGACTGTTTCGAGCTGGTGAACTGGGTCCGCGTCGTGAAGTCCTCGGCCGAAATCCAGCATATGCGGCAGGCAGGCATGGTCTGTTCCGAGGCGATGAACGCCGCCATCGACAACGTGCGGGTCGGCATGCGGCAGTGTGACCTCGCCGCGAAGATCAGCGCCGCGCAGATCTCCGGCACTCCGGAGTTCGGCGGCGACTACCCGGCCATCGTGCCGATGATTCCGACCGGTGTCGAAGCGGATACCCCGCACCTGACCTGGAACAGTAAGCCATTCGAGTCCGGCCAGGCCGTCGTCCTTGAACTCTCCGGCGCGTTTGAGCGTTACCATACGCCGCTCGCCCGCACCGTCAGCCTCGGCAAGCCGAGCGCGGAACTCGACCGGGTGTCCAAGGCCACCGACGAGGCGCTGAACGCCGTCATCGACGTCACGCAGGCCGGCGTCCCGGTCAACGAGCTGGCACGAACCTGGAACTGGACACTGGCCAAGCATGGCTTGGAGAAGCCGTCCCGAATCGGCTACTCGATCGGTATCGGCTATCCGCCGGACTGGGGCGAGCGAACCGTCAGCCTGCGCAGCGAGGATGAAACTGTCCTCGAAGAGAACATGACCTTCCATCTGATCGGCGGGATGTGGATGGATGGATTCGGTTACGAATTGTCCGAACCCATCCGGGTGACAGAATCCGGTATAGAAGCGTTCACCAGTTTTCCGCGACATCTAATCTGCAAGGAGGGGTAACTCATGACCTCAATCTCCATCACCACCCCCACGCCAAAGACGCCAGCTGTGGATGCCGCCGGCCGGCTTGGCATTCCGCTTGCCGCCCGAGCCGATCAGCTCGTCGGCTCGGTGATCGATTCCTCGACCTCGCTGCTCGCCGCCCAGACGCATGACATCGTGCGCTTCGCGATGGGATCACCCGCAGACGAGGCGATACCGGTGGACGAGTTCAACGACATCGCCGGACGGATGAACGCCGGGACGCTGGGCTACGGCGCCACCGAAGGCGAACCGGTGCTGATCGACCAACTGGTGCAGTACCTCGGCACCACGGCGGCCCCCACCGCTGCCGAGCGGGTGACGATAACTGCCGGCGGAATGCAGGGGCTCGATCTGGCCTGCAAGCTCTTCATCAATCCCGGTGACCTGGTCATCGTCGAAAGCCCGACCTACACCAACGGTTCGGCAACCGCATTGAGCTACGGCGCCGAGCTGATCGAGGCGCCGATGGACGACGATGGCCTGATCGTCGAGGCGCTTCCCGAACTGGTCGAGAAGGCCGGCCGGACGCCCAAGGCTATCTACGTCATCCCGAATTTCCAGAATCCGTCGGGCACGACTCTTTCACTGGCTCGCCGCGAACTGCTGCTGGAGTTGTCGACCAAGTGGAACGCCGTGATCATCGACGACGATCCATACGGTCTCCTGCGCTTCGAGGGTGAGGATCTGCCGGGCTTCCAGCAGCTCTCGCCGAACAATCCGCTGCTGTTCTCGGTACGGACGTTCTCAAAGATCCTGGCGCCCGGACTCCGGGTCGGCTGGGTCGAGGCCGATCCCTCGATGCGCCAGTTGGTCATCCACGCCAAGCAGGCGATGGACACCTGCACCAACGTTCCGGCGCAACAGCTCATCGCCGAGTACATCCGGCGAGGCAAGCTCGACGACCACCTGGGCTCGTTGAAGGGCGTGTACCGGGAGCGTAAGGCAGCGATGCTCACGAGTATCGAGCGACACCTTGGCAACCGGGTAACAACAACCGACCCCGATGGCGGATTCTTCCTCTGGGTCACCTTGCAGGGCGAGGATGCGAAGGTTTCCACCAGCGAGCTGTTCAAGACGGCGCTGGCCGCAGGCGTTGCCTTCATTCCTGGCCCGGCGCTTTCGGCCGGGGGTAAGTTCGACGACGCGCTCCGGGTTTGCTTTGCCTCCTCGACTCCGGAACGGATCGACGTCGGGGTGCAGCGCCTGACGCACGCCCTGGATGCTGCGCGTGATGGTGCGACGGCTGGTCCGCGCGCAGTTCGATGACAATGCCAGATGCAGCCGGCGCTGGGCGCGCCACCCCGCCACGCGCTAAGCCGCCGCAACCAGAGACGGAGCCGCAGCCGGCGTCCCCGCCGCGACCAGAGACGCAGTCACGCGACGAAACCATGCCGCTCACCGAGCAGGAACGAGCGGTGCTCGACCGGATCGACGTCGCCCGCATCCTCGCGCTGGCAGCCGACTTGATCGGCGCGGGCGGCGAGAACCCTGGCGGCACCGAGGCGGAAACCGTGCAGGTGCTCGCTGCTGCCTGTCGTGACCAGGGACTCACCGTCGAGATCAATGAGATCGCTCCTGGGCGGCCCAACCTGACCGCGACCCTCCCTGGTCAGGTCGCGGGGGAGCCCGGGGTGATGTTTCTCGGCCACTCGGACGTTGTGCCGGCCGGCGACGGCTGGACCAGGGGACCGTTCGAGCCCTACGTCGACGGGGCTCGGCTGTTCGGTCGCGGCTCGACCGACATGAAGGGCGGCCTGGCGGCGATCGTCGTGGCGATGTCGGCCCTGCAGGAGGCGGAAATCGGGCTGCCCGGACCCGTCCAGTTGGCATGCACCGTGGATGAGGAAGACCTTGGCCTCGGCATCCGCGCATTCGCTCCGGCAGTTGCGCATGGCGAGTTCAAGGCGTGTATCGTTGCTGAACCTACTGACCTTTCAACGGTTATCGGTTGCCGCGGCGACTGCTACCTGGAGGTCACCGTCACCGGCCGGCCGGCGCATTCCGGCAGGCCGGATGACGGCCGCAACGCGATAAACGCCGCGGCACGGATTATCGACATCACCCGTCGGGACCATGAGTCACGCCGGGCCGGTGCCGATGCCTTGCTCGGCGCCGGCACGTGGAATGTCGGCCAGATATCCGGCGGCATCGGAACCTCCGTTGTCGCAGCCGAATGCCGGATATCGATCGACCGCCGGTTGATGCCTGATGAGGATGCCCAGACGGTTGCTGCGGATTTGATAAGCCAGATCCATGCTGAAGGCATCGACACCGATGGCATCGAGGTACGCGTCGACGTCACGATGGAGATGCCGGGCTTTCGCACGGATGCCGACCATCCGCTGGTTCGTTCGGCGGTGACGGCGCTGGCCGATGTCGGTGCCGGTGCCAGCGAGGTCGGCGGTTGGACAGCAGCCTGTGACGGCGGATTCATCGCCAGGGATGTGGGCGTTCCGACGATAGTGATGGGCCCCGGCGGGCTCAACGATCAGGCGCATCGCGCGGATGAGTCGGTGAGCCTGGCCGAACTCGAGCATGCCGCCAAGGCGTACGCCCTGATGTGTATCAGACTTATGATCGACCCGAACAGGAGACAAGGATCCAACTAGGACAAAGCAGTTAGTCCACGCACGTTCCGCGCGCGCACCCAACGCTTATCAGGAGTCTTCATGACCACCGACGATAGTTCAGCAAGTTCCCTGAACACCTCCCAGACAACCCGCGATCCCCGCACCGACGAACTGCCGATCCTCACCGACATCAACGAGATGAGCGTCGAAGAGAAGAAGGTGGTCAGAAAGTCTGTGGCCGGTTCGGCCATGGGCAACGCGATCGAATGGTTCGATTACGGCATCTACGGGTACCTGACGATCTACATCTCCCAGCTCTTCTTCGGAGACGGGCCTTACGCCATCGCCGCGACGTTCGCAACGCTCGCTGTCTCGTTCCTGTTCCGGCCGCTCGGTGGTTTCATCCTCGGGCCGCTCGGTGACAAGATCGGCCGGCAGAAGGTCCTGGTCTTCACCATCCTGATGATTACCGCCGCCACGGCCTGTATCGGCATCCTGCCGACAATGGATACAGTCGGGGTGCTGGCGCCGATCCTGCTGCTCTTGCTTCGTATCGTGCAGGGATTCTCGGCCGGCGGCGAATACGGCGGCGCGGCGGTGTTCATGGCCGAGCACGCCCCGGACAACCGGCGCGGGTTCTTCGGTTCCTTCCTGGAATTCGGCACGCTGGCCGGCACCTGCGCCGCGGCAATCCTGTGCACCGCGCTGACAGCTATCGTCGGCGAGGAAGGCATGCTGGCCGGCTGGTGGCGGCTGCCGTTCCTGCTGACCATCCCGCTCGGCCTCATCGCGCTGTACCTACGGAGCAGCCTGCATGAGTCCGATGTCTTCACCGAGGCCGCGGCATCCGAGAAGACCGAGAAGAAGGCCACCGGAGCACTGATCGACCTGATCAAGGGTTACTGGCGTCAGCTGCTCATCCTGATGGGTTTCGTCACGCTGCTGAACATCGCGTTCTACCTCGTGCTGACCTACCTGCCGACCTACCTGGCCGAGACGCTGGGGCACGATGTCGTGCAGTCGAATCTCACCTTGGTCGGCATCATGCTGGTGATGATGATCGTGATTTCGCCGATCGGCCGGCTTTCGGACCGGGTCGGACGCAAACCGCTGCTGCTCACGGCATCAATCGGCTACGTTGTCTTGTCCGTTCCGGCCTTCCTGCTGATTCAGCAGGACAACGTGTTCCTGCAGACGGTGGGCATGGCCATCCTCGGGTTGCTGCTGGTCATTCTGGTCGCGTCCGTGTCCTCCACGCTTCCGGCGCTGTTCCCGACCCAGGTCAGGTACTCCGGATTTGCCATCGGCTACAACGTCGCGACCGCACTGTTCGCCGGAACCTCGGCATCGATCGTCGCCGGACTGATCGAGATCACCGGATCGAAACTGATCCCGGGCTGGTACCTCGTTGCTGCCGGCGTGATCGGCACCATCGCCATCCTGTGCATGCGGGAAACGGCCGGTCGCTCGCTTCGCGGCGACAAGTGCCCGGGCGAGGACGACGAGATCCGTGCCCTTACCGGCGTGGAACCCATCGGATACAAGGGATAGGACTATTTCCGTGCCCGAGACATCGCGTCCAGTGGTTGTCGTGCTCTACAAGGACAAGCTGCCGGTAGGAATGGAGCCGGTCGAAGTCGCTGCCGAGGTGCGCTACGCCCGAACGGAGGAACTGGCCGAGGCGCTGCAGGGTGCCGATGTGCTGTTCCTCTGGGATTTCTTCTCATCCGCGCTTGCCGACGTCTGGGAGCACGCCGATTCACTGAAGTGGGTGCAGGTCGCGGCCGCAGGCGTCGACAAGCTGCTGTTCGACGGGCTGCGCGAGAGCAACGTCATCGTCACCAATGCGCGCGGCATTTTCGACCGGCCGATCGCGGAGTTCGTGCTGGGCAGCATCCTGGCCTTCGCCAAGGACATCCATGGTTCGGTGCGCAGGCAGGAGCGATTCGAGTGGGAGCATCGTGAGACCGAGCGGATCGACGACCAGTCGGTGCTCATCGTCGGAACCGGCGCGATCGGCAGAGAAATTGCCCGCCTGCTGAAGGCGGTCGGCATGCGGGTTTCCGGCGCCGGTCGCGCGGCGCGGGATGGCGATCCAGATTTCGGCGTCGTGCATTCCTCGTCCGGATTGGTGGACGCCGTCGGCTCGGCCGACTATCTCGTGAACGTGGCGCCGTTGACAGACGCCACCCGCAACCTGATCGATGCCGACGTCCTTGCGGCGCTCAAGCCAGAGGCACGGTTGATCAACGTCGGGCGCGGCGAGAGCGTGGATACCGATGCCCTGGTGTCCGCGCTGCAGCGCGGAAAGCTGGCCGGCGCCGCGCTGGACGTTTTCGAGACCGAGCCGCTCCCGGCCAATCATCCGCTGTGGCGGATGCACAATGTGCTGGTCTCTTCGCATATGAGCGGGGATGCCAAGGGATGGCTGGAACGACTGTCGGTGCAGTTCACGGACAACTTCGCGCATTACATCGGCGACGGCAAACTTTCGAACGTCGTCGACAAGAAGCTGGGGTTCGTTCCGCAGTAGGAGTGGGCGAAATTCGCGCCCATTTTTGTTAGAGCGTAGGTAGATTGATGGGTATGACAATTCCAGAGATCAGCCCACCGCCTGCAGGTTCTGGGAAGCACCTAACCTTCAATTCACCACTCAGTGCCGAGCGGGCCGATCGGATGCTGGAGATACTTATCGCTCGGAAACCGATGACAATTCTAGATCTGGGTTGCGGCTGGGCAGAGCTTCTATTGCGCATCGCCGCGAAAGTTCCAGAAGCGGTCGGCAAAGGCATCGATCTCCATGAGCCAGACATCGTAAGGGCTCAACGAACCGCCACGGCGCGCGGCATCGATAAGCGTGTTTCACTTATCCACGGTGATGCCTCTGAGTTCACTACCTCAGCGGATGTCGTCATCAACATCGGCGCGTTTCAAGCCTTCGGAACGATTGCCGAAGCTCTTGTGCGATTGCGGGAGCTCGTGTTGCCAGGTGGTTGCTTGATGTTCGGGGCAGAGTACTGGGAACAAACGCCCACACCAGAGCAACTAAGCAAATTGTGGGACGGGACAGCCGTTACTGATTGCCAGTCCTTGGCCGAACTCGTTGACGAGGCGATTTCTGCTGGGTTCAGGCCAATGAAAATCGAGACAATTACTCGAAATGAGTGGGAAGACTACGAGACAGGTCATATGGCGGACCGAGAAATCTGGTTAGCTGCTAACCCGGATCATCCCGAAGCGATAGCGGTAAAACAGCAACTCGATAGCCAAAGGTCCATTTGGCTCCGCGGGCACCGAGATGTGCTGGGGTTTGCGTATCTAATTTTGATCCCAACGCTAGCCTAGCGAGGGAGGCGGGCCGAAGATCATTCAAACGAAAGTAGCCCTGATTTTTGTCTGGAAAACAGCCTTTATTGTCAGCAGCATTCTCGTGTTAGACCCTGCAAGTGTGGTCAAGGGGCAAGGCACATCCGCGCCGCGCGTGACGGTGCCGGCCGGGCTACCGCCCGAAAACCAGATTCGCGCGCGAGGTCCACAGGCGACCAGTCTCACAGCAGTAATCGCCCCGAATTATCCGCGCAGCCGGTAGACTTGGGCACAGTCATCCAGGGTCGGCGCTTCGGGGGTGGGACGGGCGCTTAGTTTTGTTGGACCTTTCTGATGAATATTTCTACCGCTGTTAAGCCCCAAGGCACCTACCGCTCACTGATCAACCTCACGGGTGGTTCCTACTTCCCAATCGCCTTTCTTGGCCGCCTGCCTTTCGCGATGTCCGTGGTTGGCGTACTCACCTTGGTCGCGACGGTTCGCGACTCGTACTCCGAGGCTGGCATCACCTCGGGTGTGGTCGGCGTCGGCTCAGCCATCTTCGGTCCGTTCGTCGGAGCGCTGGCCGATCGCCTCGGCCAGCGGATGGTCGTGCTGTGGTGTGCAATTGCCAACACCCTGAGCCTGGTGTTGATCGTCGTGCTTGTGTACGTCGACGCCCATCTGCTCTGGATTCTGACCGCGGCATTTGCTGTCGGTATCACCGCTCCGCAGGTCGGCTCGATGGTTCGCGCGCGCTGGCTATCGATGATTCCGCAAAAATTCAGTGGTGCCGGAGTCAACAAGCCGATCAGTGCCGCGATGAGCTATGAATCGATGGCCGACGAACTCGTCTTCGTCTTCGGCCCCGTTCTGGTCGGATTCCTTGCCTTTCTGATCAGCCCGGGAGCGCCGATCGTGATTGCGGCAGGGCTGACCCTGGTCTTCACCAGTGCCTTCGCCCTGCACCGCACAGCACGCTTCGCAAGCGGCGGCATTGAATCCCGCGCGGCGTCCGCCCCGGGTCGTGACCTGCTGCGGCCCCAGGTGCTGCTGCCGGTGCTCGGGATGGCAGCAGTCGGCTTGTTCTTCGGCTCGACACTGACCTCGCTCACCGCCTTCATGGGTGTCTACGCCGAGGAATCGCAGACCGGCATGATCTACGGCGCAATGGGGATCGGTTCCGCCGTGATGGCGATGGCCGTCGTGCTGCTGCCGGAAAGCTTCAGTTTCCGCCGGCGCTGGATCATTTTCGCCGCGGTCGCCGTTGCAGGAGCGGCCGTCATGCCCTGGGTGTCCTCGCTGCCGGCAATGGTCGCCGTGCTGCTGCTGACTGGATGCGGAATCGGCCCATCGCTTGTCACCCTGTTCAGCATCGGTTCAAAGGAGTCGCCCCGCGGCCGCACGACCACCGTGATGACGATGCTCACCAGCGGCGTCATCGTCGGGCAGGCCGTATCGTCGGCCATCGTCGGTAGCATCGCGGAGTCCGGTGGCCATCATCTGGCGTACTTCGCGGTGCTGACCGCGACCGCACTGCTGCTGGTCCTCGGCGTGATCAATGCACTGCTGCCGGAATCCCCGCGCAGAACGCGAACCGTAGGTCAGAACCCGGTCTGAATGCGCGCGCGTGCTGACACAGACTTCGCGGCCTGCCACTGGTCTGACTTCGCGGCCTGCCACTGGTCTGACTTCGCGGCCTGCCACTGGTCTGACTTCGCGGCCTGCCACTGGTCTGACTTCGCGGCCTGCTGCCGCCGCCGCGCGAGCCTCGCATCCGCCGCGACCGAGCTTAAGGCTCGGTTGGACCGGCGGCATTGTGGAAGCGCCTGGCAAGTGTCGTCAGAGCCTCGCGCAATTCGGGGGAGTCGATCACTTCGAAGTCCGCATCGAACCAGCCCAGCCAGTTCGCCATGGTCTGGTAACTGCTGCCACCGATCTGGAGCGTGCAGCTGGCGTCATCGACCGGGGTGACGATCCCCGATCCCTGTGGAACCCAGCGCTCGACCTCCTCGGCCGGAGTGTTCATCCGAACGGTTGCCTTGCAAGTCCAGGCGTTGACCGCCGTGCCGCGGGCGACGTAACCGGCAATGTCCTCGTCCGGCAGCTCGCGTGGGGTGAAACGGCGGCCGTGCGGAGGTGAGAGGGTGATCCGGTCAACCCTGAAGTTCCGCCAGTCCTCTCGTCGCACGTCCCAGGCGACGAGGTACCAGCGAGTGGACCGTGTCACCAGCCGGTATGGCTCGGCGATCCTCGACGTCTCTTCGCCGTGATAGTCGAGGTACTTGAACCGCAGCTGGAATTCATCGCGGCAGGCGGTTGCGATTTCGGTCAGGACCTCCGCCTGGACGCTGGGGCCGTGGCCGGGCATGTGCACCGTGAAGGATTGCAGGGCCCGGACCCGCCGACGCAATCGTTCGGGCATGATCTGTTCCAACTTGGCCAGCGCCCGCACCGACGTTTCCTCGATGCCGGTCACGCCGCCGTGGGTGGTGGATCGCAGCCCGACCGCGATCGCAACCGCATCGTCGTCATCCAGCAGGAGTGGCGGCATCACCGCGTCAGCGCCCAGTTGGTAGCCGCCCTGAGCGCCACGGCTGGTATGCACCGAGTAGCCGAGCTGCCGCAGACATTCGACGTCGCGCCGAATCGTCCGCGTGGTTACCTCGAGCCTGCCGGCGAGCTCCGAGCCGGACCATTCCCGGTGGGTCTGCAATAGTCCCAACAGCTGCAGCAGGCGTGCCGTAGTTTCCAACATGCGTATAAGTCTGGCAGCTATTCAGGACGAACTACGTCCTATTCCGTGGGCGAACCGAGCCGGCTCACGCGGAATGCTCGCCCACCACGCTGTAGAGCCCGGGGCCGGCCTTCGCGATCGCGGCGGTGCGCTTGGCGTACTCCGCGGCGGCGGGTTCCTTCTGGGTGGCCCTTACATCGTCGGCGCTCTCCCAGCGGGCGATGTTGATGACGCGGCTCTTGTCGGCGCTGGCGAGGAGCGTGGCTGAGATGAATCCGGGGCGGTGAGACATGACCTTCTCGGTGCCCTCGTTCAGTACGTCGATTACTTCCTGCTGCTTGGACGGTTCCACGTCGATGACGTTGATGAATGTGACGGGGTTCGACATTCCCGGCCTCCTTCTCGTTGGTTCGGCTTCCGTGCGCCGCTGTATGCGGTCACGGGTCCGAAGCGTCGTGGTTCAAGGCGCTCCGGCGGGACGGCAGTGTGGCCGTCCTAACGAGTAGACGAGGCAGCGGATCGGAGTGTGAGGCGGGCCGGTCACCCGTGCTGAACTATCCGATGCCTCCGACCGGACGAGACCAATAGTGAGGTTGCGGCCGCATGGACTGCCCGCGAGGATGACCGTGAGGAAACTTCGGCCAACGGGGGGCTGGCTCACACTTGGCGACGCAATCTCGTCTATCTCACAAGGACAGTCGGTGGACGCTCGGCGACTCAGGGGTGGCCCCGCCATCCTCACCTCGCGACTTCGGACCGGAGAGAAGGCATGATGGCGAAGGACACAGGTAACCGGACGGTGGATCCACCTCAGCTCGTCGATGCTGTCCAGGAACGTAGCGTGCTTCTCGGCCTGAGCTACCGGCTATTGGGCTCGCTCGCTGATGCCGAGGATGCCGTGCAGGAGACCTATGTTCGTTGGTATAAGCTCCCCGAAGACGAACGAGCCGAGATTTCTTCGCCGCGAGCTTGGCTCATCAGAACCGCCAGCCGGATCGGCCTCGACATGCTGGGCTCTGCTCGTGTCCGCCGGGAGCAGTACGTCGGCGAATGGCTACCCGAACCCGTACCCGTGCCAGGCATATGGAACAGCCATTCCGCACACAGCGGCCCGGAGGATCCTGCGGATCGGGTGAGCTTGGACGCATCAGTCTCGATGGCACTGCTGGTCGTGCTCGAATCGATGACGCCTGCCGAGCGGGTCGCATTCGTCCTCCACGACGTGTTCCGCTACACCTTTCCCGAAGTCGCAGAGATCGTCGGGCGCTCACCGGTCGCTTGCCGTCAACTCGCATCCTCAGCGCGACGCCGAGTGCGGAAAGAGCAACGCACCCCAGTCGCCCCCAGCGCCCACGCGGAAGTTGTGCGGTCCTTCAAAGCGGCTTGGCAGACCGGCGACCTAGCAACTCTGATCGGCGTGCTCGACCCCGACGCAACGGCGATCACCGACGGCGGCGGCCTCGTATCCGCATCGATCGAACCACTCCACGGCCCCGAGACGATCGCCCGCTTCTTCCTCGGCGTATTCGACCGACAACCCGACCTCATCGTCCGCGAAGAACTCGTCAACGGGGAGGCCGGACTGATCGCGACCGATGGTGAGGGACGCGCCTTGGCCGTCATCACCCTCGCCTCAACCTTCGAGGGCAGAGTCGAGCATGTCTGGGCCGTCCGCAACCCCGAGAAACTCGGAGTGTGGGAGTAGGCCAGGGTCCTACTTTGTGACCCGCATCGAGATGCCACGGAAGGACCGGGCAGTGCCTTGCCTTGAGTAACGCTGTGGGGGTCGTCAGTACGGTCGGCGCGTACCACTTGGGCCGACCTCTGCCGCAGGGTCAGGGTAGGACGGCGACGGCTTCGACCTCGATCAGGAGATCAGGTTCACCGAGGGCCGCGACGCCCAGCAGGGTGATGGGCCGCACGAGGTCAATGCCCAGCCGCTGAGCTGCCCGTACTGCGCCCTCGCCGAGCTGGGCCATCTTGCCCGGCTCCCAGTCCACGACGTAGATCGTCAGTTTGACGATGTCGTCGAACGACCCACCTGCTGCCGTGACCGCCGCGTGGACATTGGCGTAAGCCTGTTCGGCTTGCGCCGCCAGGTCGCCGGGGCCCACGGGAGTGCCGTCGGCGTCGCGTGCCACCTGGCCTGAGATGAACACCAGTCTGGAGCCCTCGGCCACCGATACCTGGGCGTAGACCTCAGGCTGGGGCAGAGTGGACGGATTGAGCAGTTGAACCGGCATGATGGCCTCTCTTATGCGACAGTACTGCCATTCCATAACGCTGATATAGAATAGTCAAGTGGTCCGACCGTCCCGTCCTGAAGTCCGTAGCCTGCTGATCGAACGAGCTGCAGGCATGCTCGCCCGCCGCGAGGCCATCAGTCTGCGTGGTCTCGTCGCCGGGACGGGAGTGTCGACCATGGCCGTCTACACCTACTTCGACGGGATGTCCGGTCTGCTCGGCGCGGTTCGGCAGGAGGGATTCAGTCGGCTCGCCTCTCGTCTGGCGGCCCTGACTGCGACCGACGACCCCGTCAGCGACCTGGCTGCCGCCGGGGCAGCGTACGCGGCATCGGCAAGGCACAGCCCTGACCTATATGCACTGATGTTTGACGGGTCGCTGCCGCTGCCAGATGGCCAAGCGGCGGATGCCACCCTTCAACACATCATCGACACGGTGCAGCGGGCGCTGGACTCCGAACGCTTTGACGCCGGCATCGATGCTGTCGCGTTCGCCAACGAACTGTGGATGCTCGGCCACGGCGCGTGCATGCTCTTCGTGACCGGAGTCCTGCCCTTCGAGCGGGTCGAGCCCATCGTGACCAGCGGGCTGGCACGCCTATACCAAGCCGCTGGTGACGGTCCCGAAGTAGCCAGACGGTCCTTGGGGCGCGGCTGGGCACGTGGGCTCGGTGCGCGCGGCTGACAGCGCCAACCGGTTCGTGGCTGCGAGAGTTGTTATGGTTCGCTCGTCGGCAAGGCCGGCGCAACTCCGATTCAATCTAGCCTCTGTATCGTCGAGAATTACGTCGCATAAAAGGAAAGGTGTGATGGATGTCCGCAGTCGCTGTTGCCTTGCCCTTTGACGGCCAATGGCTGGTGCAGAACACCCCGGCACGGCGTGTGCCCAGTCATGGCCTCGACGTGCTCGGCCAGCGGTACGCGATCGACTTCGTTGCGGTCGATGAGCTCGGCAGGACGGCGCCGACGCGTGATTGGCGAACGGCTCTGTCAACCGAGCCGCCGGAGAGGTTTTTCGGTTTCGGTCTGCCCATCCTGGCCCCGGTGGGTGGCATCGTGGTGCAAACCCATGACGGAGAGCTCGACCACAGGGCGCGACGCTCACAGTTGGCGTTGATTCCGTACGCCCTGGGGCAGGTTGCAAGGCTGCGGCAGGGGCCGAACGCGCTCGCCGGCAATCGGCTGGTGATTCGTGACCGGGTGAGCGGAATGTTCGTCGCGTTGGTGCATCTACGAGCTGGGTCGCTGCAAGTCGGGATCGGCGATGAAGTGGCGAAGGGCCAGCCGCTCGCCGAGTGCGGCAACTCAGGCAACTCGACCCAACCACATGTGCATCTGCAGGTGATGGACAGCGCCGACATTCATCTCGCCCAGGGTGTGCCGGTCGTATTTACTCGCTATCGGCAGTGGGGATCAACGCCAGGAACGGTCGACGACATCGACCTAGGCGTACCTGCGGAGCGGGCAATCGTCAGCTCACTCGCACCGCCCATCCCGCCGCCGTAGTCTCGCCATCCGGCATGGTCTCCCACGGCGTGCTGATCGGGACGTCATTCGGTTGTGATAGTCCTAGCTCATGAGCACAGCGCGAGGCACCCTGTCGGCCGACCTTATCGTTCGGGAGTGCCTGAAGATGCTCGACGACGAGGGTCCGGCCGCTCTGACATTCCGTAGGATCGGCAAGCACCTCGGCGTCGACCCCACGGCTCTTTACCGGCATTTCCGGAACAAGGACGAGCTGATCCTCGCGATTGCCGACAGTCTGATGGAGGAGGCGCTTGACGGATTCGTGCCCGGCGAGGACTGGATGCAGACGATTCGGGAGCTGCTGCGCCGGAGTCGCTCGGTGTACATGGCGCATCCGCACGCCGCCATCATCGGAACCATTCGGGTCACGCGTCGGGAAGGGGAGATGCGGATCGTTGAGACCATCCTGGACGCGCTGGCCAAGGCCGGATTCGAGCCTGCCGAAGCCTCCAGGCTCTATCGGGTGCTCGACGATCTGAACCTGGCTTTCGCCGGGCTGGACGCCGGATTCCGGGTGATGTCCGCCGAGCAGCAGGCCAAGGATGTCGGAGCATGGAGCAAGGAGTATGCGCTTGCCGATCAGCGTGAATTCCCACGGATTGCGGCCGCGGCGCCCTATCTCCCGGACATCGAGGAGGACCCCACCTTCGAACTCGCGCTCGAGCTGATGCTGTCGGCCATTGCTCACCGGGCAGAACAGCTGAACCGACGCTAATCGCACCGACTCAACAATCGTAGTCAACACCGTTGACTACGCACGTTCTGCATGGTTGGCTTGATTCCAATCGAGATGCGTAATACAGCCACTGGCCTACGACATCGCCGAAGCCGCATCAACAGATCAGGAATCCCATGCACAAGAATCCCGCTCCCGACGTTCACGCAGCGCTCAGCGCGGCATCGACCGTGCCGTTCTGGCTGGACAGCCCGCAGCGCCCGAAGCCACTTCCGCCCCTTGAAGGGCGGGTAACGGCGGATCTGGCTGTCGTCGGCGGAGGCTACACCGGGTTGTGGACGGCACTCATCGCCAAGGAACGTGACCCGTCCCGTCGGGTGGTGCTGCTCGAGGGAGCCACAGTTGGCTGGGCCGCCTCCGGGCGTAATGGCGGCTTCTGCGCGGCGAGCCTGACTCATGGCGACTCGAACGGTGAAAGCCATTTTCCGAAGGAAGCCGAAGAACTGAAGCAACTCGGCGTTGCGAACCTCGATGAGATCGAGGCCGCCGTTGCCAGATACGACATGGATTGCGAGTTCGAACGCACCGGTTCGCTCGATGTCGCGACCGAGGATTATCAGGTTTCCGACCTGAGAGCGGAAGCCGATCCGGACGAAGGACTGATCTACCTCGAGGGCGAGGCACTGGCAGCCGAGGTGAAGTCGCCGACCTACAAGGCCGCCATCTGGGACAAGCGGGGCACAGCAATGGTCAACCCGGCGCGGCTGGTCTGGGAGCTTTTGCGAGTCTGCCGGCAGCTCGGCGTCGAAGTGTACGAGAACTCCGCGGTCCGCGATCTCGGTGCGGACCGGAACTCCATTACCCTGACCACGGATGCCGGCTCTGTGCAGGCCGACCGGGTTGCGCTGGCGACCAACGTCTTTCCGTCGCTGCTCAAACGAACGCGACTGCACACCGTGCCGGTCTACGATTACGCCCTGATGACGGAGCCGTTGACCGACAAGCAGCGAGCCTCGATCGGCTGGTCGAACCGGCAGGGTATCGGAGATGTCTCCAACCAGTTCCACTACTACCGGCTGACGGCCGACAACCGGATCCTGTGGGGTGGCTACGACGCCGTCTATCACTTCGGCCGCCAGCTCAAGGCGGAATACGACCAGCGCCCGGAGACTTTCGAGACGCTCGCCGAACACTTCTTCGAGACCTTCCCGACCCTGACCGGGCTGAAGTTCACGCACAAGTGGGGCGGGGCGATTGACACCTGCAGCCGGTTCTTCTCCTTTTTCACCACGGCGCACGGGGGCCGGGTGGCATATGCCGCCGGGTACACCGGTCTCGGCGTAGGGGCGACCAGGTTCGGAGCCAAGGTCATGCTCGACCTGCTGTCAGGCGAGAAGACCGAGCTCACCGAGCTTGAGATGGTGCGCAAGATGCCGCTGCCATTCCCTCCAGAGCCGCTGGCCTGGATCGGGATCAAGCTGACCACCAAGGCCATGATCAAGGCGGATCGAAACGAAGGCAAGCGCGGCCCGCTGCTCAAGGCCCTGGATGCGGTCGGCATGGGGTTCGACTCATGAGCGCGGCGGGCGGATCGGACAATGCCGCGGTGCGTGCAGCCGGATCGGGTAGCGCCGTGCTGGGCACGGGCGGATCGGGCAACGCCGTGCTTGGCAATGCCTTCGAGCTCCGGATGCAATACGGAGACGTGCCCCCGGGGCAACTGCCAGACGCCACAAAAGATTCAGGCGACGGTGCCTCGGATGCCGGTGCTGCCGCGGTCGTGGGCGGCAGGATGCGTCCGCAGACCGCCGCCCAGGACCTCGCCGAGTTCGAGGGCCTGGAAGTCGGCGTCTGGGAGATGACCGTCGGCACGATGAGTGACGTCGAGGCGGACGAAATTTTCGTTGTGCTGAGTGGCCGCGCCGTGGTCGAGATCGTCGACGGGGAGGGTGCCGGTTCTGCCAACGGTTCTACTGGCAAAGGCGATGCCGTCAGCGAAGGCGATACCACCCGGCTAGCTGCCGGTGCCGGGCCCGCCTACGCTGAAGGTAAGCAGACGCTGTCGCTGAAACCGGGCGACATCGTCCGGTTGGCGGCGGGCACACAGACCTGGTGGACCGTAACCGAGCCGCTGCGCAAGGTGTATCTCACGCCCGTCGGGTAGGCGAGCACCGGCGCGGGAACGGTGCGGTGGAACGGTTTTGTCGCTTCTGAGGTCGGCCCGGCACCGGTTAACCGCGAATCTACTGCCGTATCCAACATTCGTTCTACTCAGATCTGGCCAGAATTTGTCTGCTCTACCAGTTCCTTTTATTAGCCGCCGTGGTGTGGTCGGATGAAACCGCGGCAAGCGATCACGACGACATAAGAGGTCGTCTGAAAGTGATGCTGTTTAATGAGGCTTGCCGGTAAACACCCTGGTCAATTAGTGTCCGCCCCGCCCGCGCGGGGGTGATCCGTTCCGGCAAGTTTTTTCGGTGCAGGATGCCGTGTCCGCCCCGCCCGCGCGGGGATGATCCGAAGACCGCGAAACTATGGGCGCAGCAAGAGATGTCCGCCCCGCCCGCGCGGGGATGATCCCGGCTCGGACCAGCTATTCAGGCCGTAGTAATAGTCCGCACCGCCCGCGCGGGGATGATCCCGAGCAGGCGACGATCTCTGACGACCGGTTGTGGTCCGCCCCGCCCGCGCGGGGATGATCCCGGCAAGATCCCGCTGAGCGAAATGGCTGAGATGTCTGCCCCGCCCGCGCGGGGATGATCCCTTCTTCCCCCCCGGTCATCAAGGGGATGGCATCGTCTGCCCCGCCCGTGCGGGGATGATCCCAGCTGGTAGCAGTTGTAGAGTGTGACCTTGCCGTCTGCCCCGCCCGAGCGGGGATGATCCGTCGTTTCGGGTGTTCAGGCGCTCCTGCGTCTGGTCTGCCCCGCCCGCGGGGATGACCCCCATAAGGCACCTGATAGCCGACACGCTAAGCGTCCGCCCCGCCCGCGCGGGGATGATCCGATGTCTGGGATAGTGGAGGCGATCTCGGTGGCGTCCGCCCCGCCCGCACGGGGATGATCCGTCGCAGCTAAGTCAATGAAGGAACGTGAGCTGGTCTGCCCCGCCTGCGCGGGGATGATCCGTTCTTCCCGGCTCCGGGAAGAACCCACCTGGTGTCTGCCCCGCCTGCGCGGGGATGATCCTCTCGACCTCGAGCCCGTACAGGCCGATATCCGGTCTGCCCCGCCTGCGCGGGGATGATCCGGTATCCATGACGCGGCTGCGCTGGTTCGAGAAGTCTGCCCCGCCTGCGCGGGGATGATCCGGTGATCACGACCCCGGAGGTCCAGCGGTACCGGTCTGCCCCGCCCGCACGGGGATGATCCGCAAATGAGGTTCTACCAATCGCGCAACCCTGGCGTCTGCCCCGCCCGCACGGGGATGATCCGTACTCGGCGCCGGTTTCGGAGACTATGAGCGGGTCTGCCCCGCTCGCGCGGGGATGATCCGGCGACGTAGAACATGCGCCGGGAATCCTGCGAGTCTGCCCCGCTCGCGCGGGGATGATCCCGTCGAAGCGAGGGAACGTGCGTGATTTTTCGCGTCTGCCCCGCTCGCGCGGGGGATGATCCGTGACCTTGGCTCGTGGGCGGCCTGCGCGGGGATGATCCCGAACTGGAAGGCGTGATACTGGACCTTGTCGGCGTTGTCTGCCCGGCCCGCGCGGGGATGATCCCCGATGCCAAAGAGGCGGGACGGCACGCCCTGAGTCTGCCCCCCGCGCGGGGATGATCCGTGGAGTGGGATCGGCAGCAGAAACGCGATTCGGTCTGCCCCGCCCGCGCGGGGATGATCCCACCTTGAAACAATGCGCGTAGCGAAATCATTCGTCTGCCCCGCCCGCGCGGGGATGATCCGCCGGAAAGGAAAACCGATAAAGGGTTTACTGGTCTGCCCCGCTCGCGCGGGGATGATCCCCGATGCCAAAGAGGCGGGACGGCACGCCCTGAGTCTGCCCCCCGCGCGGGGATGATCCGCCGGAAAGGAAAACCGATAAAGGGTTTACTGGTCTGCCCCGCTCGCGCGGGGATGATCCGCGGGTCAGGGCGTGATCGGCGGCTTTCTCGTCGTCTGCAATGAACGCATCCACACAGTCTGCCCCGCCCGCGCGGGGATGATCCCAAGCGGCTGCCGCCCGGGATGCGGGTCATCGGGTCCGCCCCGCTAGCGCGGAGATGATCCCGGCGAACACGAACGACAGTCAAGCAAGTAGTCGTCTGCCCCGCCCGCGCAGGGATGATCCCGCCTACGCTGTACACGAGGACAAAGCCGCACGGTCTGCCCCGCCCGCGCGGGGATGATCCGCAGGTGGATGGTGAGTGGCAGAACGACGGTGCGTCCGCCCCGCCCGGGGATGATCCGACCTGCATGATGCCACCGGCCGCAGTGGCAGGGTTTGCCCTGCTGGCGCGGGGATGATCCCCAATGGAGGCCACCAGCATAGGTAGCTTCGATGTCCGCCCCGCCTGCGCGGGGATGATCCCGTCGACTTCCCGTGGCACGTGTACACGCCAGGGTCTGCCCCGCCCGCGCGGGGATGACCCCACCACGGGAAACACCCAGCCGCCCTTTGAGCTGTCTGCCCCGCCTGGGGATGATCCGACCTGCATGATGCCACCGGCCGCGGTGGAAAGGTTTGTCCTGCCGGCGCGGGATGATCCCCCGCAGCATGTTTCCAGGCCACGCGAGGCTGCATCCTGGCCGGAACGGACTAAAGCGTCGGCCTGGAATCCGGGGGTGGACAACGGGAAGTAGGAGGACCAAGATGATTCCAACTCCCCGCCCATTGCTTCGATGGAGAAGAGCTTCGTGTCCCCGACTGGTCCGTCCCAAACCGAGTTGTCGCCCGCGGCAAGAATCGCCTGGGCAAAGAGTAAGACCGATGACGAGACTCACCGCGAGATCATCGGCTGGCTGCCGCTTGTCACTCATCTAGACGATGCTGCCGCCGTGGCCGCGCGGTTGTGGGACCACTGGGTGCCGGCCGCGATCAGACGACAGCTGGCAACGGCGAGCGGAGGCGACGATGCCCACGCCCGCCGCGTCTTCATCTGGCTGGCCGGAATACACGACGTGGCCAAGGCAAGCCCGGCCTTCGCCGTTCAGGTTGAGCAGCTCGCCGCCCCGATGGAGAAAGCCGGGCTTCGTTTCGAGCGGGGGTTGGCAAAGGACCCCAATCGCCCGAAGGCGCGCCACGAGCGAGTCGGCTTCCTCGCCGTCCGCGACTGGCTGGCGGATCGGCATGGTTTCACGGCATGCGAGGCACGTCCGCTGGCCAGCATTGTTGCTGCCCACCACGGGCTGCCGCCCGACACTCGCGCGATCACATGGTTAACGGAACGTCCTGAGCTGGTCGGCACGGGACTCTGGGCGCAAGTGCGAATGGAACTGCTGGATCGAGCGGAGCGCATGCACCTCCACGCCGGCGACCTCGAGCGCTGCCGAACAGCTGCGCTGCCGCCCACCGTACAGGTCCTGCTCAGCGCGCTCGTGATCATGGCGGACTGGATCGCCAGCTCCGAAGATTTGTTCCCGTATGCCAGCCCGGGCGAAGTCCCGAGTTATGACACCGGGCAGCGCGTCGAGGCGGCATGGCGGCAGCTTAAGCTCCCGGTGCCATGGACGGCCACGGACGGTTTTAGGTCGGTGGACGAGCTATTCACCGCCCGGTTCGACTTCCCGACCGGTGCCCGTCCTCGCCCCGCGCAGCGCGAGCTGGTGGAAGCCGCGGAGGCGCTTGACGAGCCGGCGCTATTGATCCTCGAGGCCGAGATGGGCATGGGGAAAACCGAGGCCGCCTTGGCCGCCGCGGAGGTTCTCGCCGCAAAGTTCGGGCTCGGCGGGGTGTTCATCGCGCTTCCGAGCCAGGCCACGAGCGATGCCCTGTTTGCGCGCACCACGAAGTGGATCGAACGGCTGGGTATCGGCGAGCCCAACTCCGTGTTTCTCGCGCACAGCAAGGCCCGGCTGAACAACGACTACTCCGCGATGCTGTCCCGCAGCTACTTCCGCTCGATCGGCCAGGACGAGCCGGAGCAGAAGCCACGCCGACCAGGGCTGTCCGAGGCGGCCGCAGTCCACCTCTGGATGACGAGCGCCAAGCGTGGCCCGCTCGCCAACTTCGTCGTCGGCACAATCGACCAGGTCCTTTTCGGCAGTCTGCGCAGCCGGCACCTGATGCTGCGGCATCTTGCCTTGGCAAGCAAGGTAGTCGTCATCGACGAGTGCCACGCCTACGACACCTACATGAACAGCTACTTGGATCGCGCGCTGCATTGGCTCGGCGCATACGGGGTGCCGGTGGTAATGCTCTCGGCAACCTTGCCGTCATCGCGTCGAAAGAATCTGGTCGAGGCGTACGATTCGGGCGTCGAGACCAGAAGGGCTAAGGCTTCGGAGTCACCTCCGCAGCGGGTTAGCCTGGCGGAGCGACGCCAGCGCTCCGCCGAGAGGAAGAAGGAGCAGCCGACAACGTACGACGCACTCGATGGTGACATCGGCTACCCCTCGATCGTCGTCTCCGGCGGCCCCACCGCCACCACTCAGGTGTTGACTCCGGCGCCTACCGGGAGCAGCAGGAGGATCGCCATCGAGCGAATCGAGAATTCGGATGACGCCCTGATAGCCGCACTTTCAGGCTACTTGACCGATGGCGGATGCGTTGCGGTCATCCGTAATACTGTCGACCGCGCTCAGCGCACCGCGGAAGCGCTCAGGGCATCCTTTCCGGACACCGACGTTACGCTCAGCCACTCGCGATTCCTCGCCGCGGACCGAGCAGCTACGGACCGTCGACTACTCAACCTCTTCGGGCCACCTTCGCGCGCAAGCCGCCGACCGGCCCGCCACATCGTCGTAGCTACCCAGGTGATCGAGCAGTCTCTTGACCTCGACTTCGACCTGATGATCAGCGACCTGGCTCCTATCGACCTCCTACTGCAGCGAGCCGGCCGGCTGCACCGGCACCAACGGACAGATGCGGAACGGCCGGAGCCACTCCGCACGCCGAAACTGCTGATCAGCGGCGTTGACTGGACAGCGGTCCCGCCGAAACCGGACTCGTCCTTCTGCCCGGCGTCGCGGAAGCGAGATCGGCCGGTCTACCAGCCCCACGTCCTCTACCGCACACTCGCCGTGCTTCAGGGCCGTGAGTCACTGGACCTCCCCGACGACATTACGAAGCTGGTCCAGCTGGTGTACGGCAGGGATCAACTCGGACCGGAGGAGTGGCACTCGGCAATGGCCGCCGCGCTGGTCCTCTACGAAGATCGGCAGCGAGAGAGCTCGGCCGCAGCGGCTACCCACAGACTCGGCAGCGTTGGTGCTACGACCAGCCTGATCGATTGGGTGTACGGGACCACCGACGATCCCACGGATGAGGTGAAGGGCCGCGCCGCCGTCCGAGACACGGAGGAGACGCTCGAGGTGCTTGTGTTGACCAAGGACCGGGACGGCACGATTGGCACCCCATCCTGGCTCGACCACGGCGGGGGAGAGTCAATCCAAATGAACGAGACGCCCCCTCCGAAGTTAGCCAAGGTGATTCTGGGTTGCTCGATCAACCTTCCCGTGAGGATGTGCCGGTATGGCCGGATCGACCGCCACATTGCCGAGCTTAAGGATCGCTTCGACCTGCAATACTGGCATTCCTCACGCGACCTTAATGGCGAGCTGCCGCTGATCCTGGATGCCGAGGGTCGTGCCGAACTCAACGGTTACCAACTGCATTACGACCCCCACAACGGGTTGGTGGTCACTCGCGATGAGTGAGTGGCTTCAGCCCCGCCGCGGTCGCGCGGCGTGGCGACACAGGATTGGTAGAATCGAGCGCCGGTTCACTCACGTGGATCGAGTCTCCGCACGGACGGAGATGATCCCGTTTGAGGCGATTGAAACTGATTGCTACAGGCATATTCCCCGCCGTCGCGGGGGTTGGTTGATCTCGATAGGGGATTAAACCCTTGCTACGAAAGGTTTGAGGTGAATGAAATATAAAGAGCTCAAAAAGTCCTTGACATCCTGTCACGACTGCCAAATGCATAGGTGAATCGCCATCGCGAATCCTCTGCGACGACGGAAACGCTCTCCACTGACAGCCCTATCCTCTCGACCCGCGGACCCCTCACCCGATTGGAGGTCACTCCCTATGAGTGACGCATCCCCGCAAAATCAGCAGGATGAGACAGCCGCGGTGCCTCTGCGCTCGACGTTCAACTTGATCACCGAACCGTGGATCCAGGTACGGACGCACAATGGCGAGGTCGCTGAGGTCTCCATCCTCGATGCCTTCAGCCGCGCGCGTGAGATCAAGGACATCTGTGGTGAACTTCCGACGCAGACGTTTGCCATCACCCGCTTGTTGCTCGCGATTCTCTATCGGGTCTACGGCGAGGAGCTAAGCGTCCTGGACTGGCAGGACCTCTGGAAAAACGGTCCTCCGAGCGAGGACATTGCCGAGTATCTCGCGGACTATGACGACCGATTCGATCTACTGCACGCGGAGACGCCGTTCTTCCAGGTCGCGGACCTGAAGACCGCGAAGGACGAGGTCAAGGATGTTGTCCAGCTGCTATTCGACGTGCCCAGCAACCAGAGACTCTTCACGACCCGGGCGGGCGAGGGGGTAAAGCGGTTGAACTTCGCCGAGGCAGCTCGCTGGCTGGTCAGCGTGCAGGCGTTCGATCCGTCGGGAAATAAGTCTGGGGCCGTCGGGGATCAACGAGTGCGGGCGGGGAAGGGATACCCGATCGGGGTCGCCTGGTCGGGGCAACTGGGCGGGGTGTTGCTCGAGGGCACGGATCTCGCCGAGACCCTGGCCCTGAACTTCGTCCTGTCGAACGAAAATTATGCCATCGAATGGGAGGACGATCTGCCGCCCTGGGAACGCAAGCATCTCGGCCCGGCGGAAGCCCCGGCTCGGCACGTCGCCGGGCCGGTTGACCTCTACACCTGGCAGAGCCGCCGTGTCCGCCTGGTACATGACGGCCGAGGAATTTATGGCAGCTTGATTGCCAACGGCGACCGAATCACTCCCCAGAACAGGCACCGTCACGAGATGATGAGCGCCTGGCGGTACAGTCAACCACAAACCAAGAAGCTTGGACACACGACCTACATGCCCAAGGAGTACGTCCAGGATCGAGCGTTCTGGCGCGGCCTGTCGGCCCTCCTGCCGAAAGCTCAGTTGATTACCGAGGGCAAGGAAGCGAGCCGATACCTACCGCCCGGGTCCATCATGTGGCTCAGTCAACTTCAAATGAACGAGACAATTCCCGGATCGACCCAGATCGGCGTGCGGGCAATTGGAGTGATCTACGGCAGCAACAACTCTGTGGTCGACGACGTCATTGACGATCGGCTGCTCGTCTCGCTTGCCCTACTGCGAGCGGACAACTCTGAGCTAGCCGCGCGAGCGGAAGACGCAGTCATGATCGCCGAATCCGGAGTACAGGCACTGTGGCGACTGGCAGGGAACCTGGCGATAGCCGCGGGAGGGGAAGGGGCGTCGCAACAGTCTCGAGCGCAGGTCAGCGCCTATGCGGCGCTTGATCAGCCGTATCGGACGTGGCTCGCCGGTCTCGGCCCGGAAACCGAGCCAGTGCGAGCCATAGAGGAATGGAAAACGACCGCCCGGGAGATTATCCGAGCCATCGGTCTCGAACTGATCGATACAGGCGGCCCGACGGCCTGGATCGGACGAGAGCACCGCGGGGAGCTCATGACCAGCTCTCGCGCAGCACACTATTTCACCCGGTCGTTGTGGAAAATCTTCGGCGACCCCAAGATGTCGGACACGTCCGAGACAGCCAAGGAGGGAGCCGCATGACGGTCTTCGAAGAACAGTCGGCAGGAGAGAAAGCGCCAGAGGCGGGGGCGGAGCCGAAGCGCCGCAGCTTGCGGTCCTTCGTCGCCGCCAGGGCAACCCGGCTGCAGGAGGCATACCGGGAAGACAACGCCACGGCGGTCGCGCAGCTCGCCAAGCTGCGGCGCGGCGTCAATCAGTCACTCGGTGCCGACCTCGAACTCGTCGGGCTGACCACGGTTGGTCTGTACCCGGACGATGTCCATTTGCGTGACGAACCGACGAACGAGGAACAGGCCGCCTACGCTGCCATCACGCTCTTTGCGCTGCATCAGCAGGGCAAGCGGGGGCTACGCATGCATCAGAACGGATACTCATTCGGTCGGTCTGCGCGTCTCCTCGGGCGGAAAGCGGGCAGCCGCGATGCCGTGCGACGACGCTTCAACGCCATGGGTACGGCGATCACCTGGGCGGAAACGCTGCACCACGCGCGCGGTCTCATCCAGCAATTCCGCGCCCACGACATTCCCCTTGACTACGGGCGATTCGCGGCCGATCTGTACCGGCTGCACCGTCCGGATCTAGCCAATGCTGTCCGCAATGCCTGGGGCCGTGACTTCTATCGGACAGACCAAGAAGACACCGCGGGCGAATTCCCGGCCAGTGACAAACAAGGCACCGACTAATACTCCTGTTCGCAATCCTCACCGAAGGAGACAACAATGTCCCGCACCATAGTCGACATCCACATCCTGCAGACTGTTCCGCCGAGCAACATCAATCGGGACGACACGGGCAGCCCAAAGACCGCCGTGTTCGGCGGGACCAGGCGTGCCCGCGTGTCCAGCCAGGCCTGGAAGCGCGCGACGAGGCTCGCGTTCAATAGCCGGCTCGACCCGAAGGAACTCGGCGTGCGAACCAAGCGGATCGTGGAGCTGCTCGCCGACCGGATCACGGCGCAGAATCCTTCCATCGATTCCCGTCAGGCACAGGACCTGGCCAAGCAAGCCTTCGCCGCACTCGGCAAGAAGGGCATCAAGCTTAAGAAGACGCGGAAGAGTGAGACCGAACCGTTGCCGGACGAGGCGGGTTACCTGGTGTTCCTCAGCGGACGTCAACTCGACAGGCTGGCCGACGCGGCGGTTGCCGCCAACGCCACCGACGATCCACGAAAAGCGCTGAAGGACGCCGGATTGACGAAGGCCATCGACCGTGAGCATTCGGTCGACATCGCCTTGTTCGGCCGGATGGTCGCCGACGTCACCGATCTGAACGTCGACGCCGCGGCCCAGGTGGCTCATGCGCTCAGCGTCCATGCCGTGGAGACCGAGTTCGACTACTACACCGCCGTCGATGACCACAAGAATCTCGATGAGGAAGAAGACGCCGGAGCCGGCATGATCGGCACCGTCGAATTCAACTCCTCGACGCTGTATCGGTACGCCACAATCGATGTGGATCGCTTGCTCGACAATCTGGACGATGGCCAGGCCACGGTTCGCGCCGTGCAGGCATTCGTCGAGGCATTCGCCACCTCGATGCCCACAGGTAAGCAGAATACATTTGCCAACCGCACGCTGCCCGACGGAGTCGTGGTCAGCGTGCGTGACACTCAGTCGGTCAACCTGGTCGGCGCGTTCGAGCAGGCGGTGGAGGAGCCCGCGAGGCTCAAGGTGGCCAGCCGAAAGCTTGTGGAACACGCCAAGAACGTCGACACCAGCTTCGGCACCACGCCGGTGAATTCGTGGGTGGTGCGAGTCGGTGACGCTACCAGCGAGCTGCAGGACCTTGGCACAACGGTGACGTTGCCGGAACTGGTCGTCCAGGTCGGCGAGGTGGTGTCCGACCGCCTGTCGCAGGGCACCGGCACGACGGAGTCCTGATGACCTCGCTGCTGTTCAAGCTGGCCGGACCCATGCAGGCATGGGGGTCAGGCAGTCGCTGGGCTAGTAGGGCGACGGACCTGGCCCCAACGAAAAGCGGGGTGATCGGGCTCTTGGCGGCGGCATCCGGCCTGGAACGCTCTGCCCCGCTGGGCAAGCTCATGACCCTGCGGTTCGGTGTCCGGATCGATCAGCCCGGCTCCGTCGCTGTCGATTTCCAGACCGCCAGAACCCTCGACGGGAAGACCTCGATGCCGCTGTCGCACCGGGCCTTCCTGCAGGATGCTGTGTTCCTCGCCGGAGTGGAATCAGAGGACCGCGGCTACCTGGCCGAGTTGAAAAGCGCCCTGCAGCGGCCTTACTTTCCGCTCTTCCTCGGCCGGCGTGCCTTTCCGCCCGCCGGGCCACTGAAGACCGAGTTAGTCGATGCCTCGCTCGAGCAGGCCTTTGCTGCGCATGACTGGCAGGCCAGCGAGCGCCATCAACGGTCGCAGGAGGCCGCGGCCGTGAACCTTCCGTTTCTCATCGACGTTCCCGCCGGCACGCCGGGTGCTCAGACGCAGCGGGACGTCCCGATCAGTTTCGACCAGCGGCGACGCGAGTACGGATGGCGCGACATCGGTGCCGGATCCGTGACGTTGTCGAACCCATGGGGAAAACCTAATGAAGGAGGGTCGCCACCGTCCGGATTGGACCCGAACGCGCCGGACCCGGAGGTGCCGACCCCGGAGCGACCGGCCCAGGGTGAGGGGCATGACCCGATGGCTCCGTTGATGGAGGAGGCGTAAATGTTTCTGACCAGGTTCGACATCAACCCAAGGCGACGCGGGGCTGCGAAGTTGCTCACATCCCCGCACGCCATGCACGCTGCGGTGGAGTCTGGATTTCCGCCGTCCCCGCCGGGAGAGCAAGGCCGGGTACTGTGGCGCTTGGACGCCGACGGGGACCGCGCGACACTCTACATTGCGAGTCCGCGCCGACCCGATCTGACGCACCTCGTGGAACAGGCCGGCTGGCCGACAACCCAATCCTGGCTGACCAGGGACTACCAGCCGCTGTTGTCGAGGATCTCCGTCGGCCAGACCTGGGCCTTCCGGCTCACGGCCAACCCGGTGCGCAACATTCGCTCGGAGGGCGCTACCCGGGGCAAACCGGTCGGACATGTCACCGCCGCCCAGCAGGAACAATGGCTGCTCGACCGATCGGAGGTGGCAGGATTCGAGATCCCCACCACGGCGGATAAGTCGCCTGCCGTCGCAATCACGAAGCGTGACACGCTCAAGTTCAGGCGAGGAGAGTCGACGGTCACCTTGCGGATCGCACGATTCGATGGCGTGCTTCGGGTGACGGATCGTGAGCGGTTCGTGGGCACTCTGATCAACGGACTGGGCCGGGCGAAGGGATACGGCTGCGGGCTGATCACGCTCGCATCTCCGCCCGAATGACTGGCGGAGGGCCGCCGCCGCCCAGCATCCCCGAACTGGTCCGCGCCGAGGATCGGATGTCGTTTCTTTACCTTGAGCGCGCCGCCGTGCACAGGGACAGTAACGCGATCACGGCTACGGACGAGCGCGGCACGGTACACATTCCCGCCGCCTCGCCCGCCTACGCTGAAGGTAAGCAGACGCTGTCGCTGAAACCGGGCGACATCGTCCGACTGGCGGCGGGCACACAGACCTGGTGGACCGTAACCGAGCCGCTGCGCAAGGTGTATCTCACCCCAGCCGACTAATACATGTCGCACGAGTCCGACAGGTCTACGCGTGGGACTCCATGCCAGATTACGAGCCCGGCAAGACAAGGCAGCCGAGCCGTCGGCCAGGCTGGAATCACGGCTGGAGAGAACGCGGCGAATCATCCGTGGGGGACACCAAGACGCGGCCCGGCGGCAATGGCACCAAAAAGCGCACCGGTAATAGCGGCCACCAGAAATACGAACCCGGCGTCTGCTGATGTGGACGAACGTGTTTATGACGCTTCCCGCATGCGGTGGTCTCGGACGAGTATCGCGATGTGCGGGACGTACACGCCGGAGGCTTCCACGCGGGCCGCGATCTGTTCCGGCGTGTCCTTGCCTGCGATCATGTCCCGCACCACAGGAAGCAGCGGCGCGAGTATCGGTTGTTGCATCAGGCTCCCCTCCTCGTTATGGCACCAATCAGCGGTTTTGCACCCTTAGCTGCCGATTGCGAAGAATCCCGACTCATCAAGCCGCCGCCGATACGAAATAATCGCGGCGGTCGTAATCTTCGTGGACGTCGCAGTTGCCGTCAGCCGAGCACAGGCAGTCACCGAGGATCGTGTCACCATCGACAGTCCCGCCGAACCTTGAAATAATTGTGGTCAACATTTTCGCGTCATCCTCTCCTTGTTAATTCGATGTCGGCGTCTCTTTGGATTGGGCCGCCGGCCCACGGGCTTTTCTTTTTTGTGTCTCCCCACGCAACCCCAACCTTCTAATCCGTAGGCTGCATGTTCGAGCGCTCCCCGGCCGCGTGGGATGACTTCGATCGCCTCCGCCCTCACACGCGGTCAGCGTTGCCGCACTTTTAGTCGCCGGGCAAGCCGCCCCACCTCAGCCGAGTAAAGTTCGAGGTGTCGCACGAAAGGACCTGCAACATGTGGCGGGAAGCCATACTCGGCGTCCTCGGCGGACTTCTGCTGGTCTACGTAGTGATGCTGCTCATGCTGTGGCTGTATGCGCGCAAGCATCCGGAAACCATCACGATGAAAGACGCGCTGCGCCTGCTGCCTGATTTGCTCAGGCTGGTCCGGCGCCTCGCCGCAGACAAGTCTTTGCCGGCAGGTGTGCGGGCCCGGCTGTTCGCGCTGCTCATCTATCTGATCCTGCCGATCGACCTGGTGCCGGACTTTCTCCCGGTGATCGGATACGCGGATGACGCCATCGTGGTGGCCTGGATATTGCGTTCGGTGATCAGACGGGCCGGGGTTGCGCCGGTCCGGCGGCATTGGCCGGGCACTCCGGAAGGCCTGCGGGTAATTCTCACCCTGGCCGGGATCGACGGCCGCTAATCCGAAGGCTGCGCTAACCGAGGGCCCGCTAAACCGACTGTCACCCGACCAACGAAAGCCCGGCCGCTAACCCGAACGGCCCGCCAGCCGGACAATATCCGGTGACGGGCCGTGAACTATGCCGCGAGCACCGCGGCTATACCTCGATAACGAGCTTGCCGAAGTTCTTGCCCTTCAGCATGCCGATGAACGCGTCGGGCGCATTATCCAGTCCCTTGACCACGTCTTCGCGGTACTTCACCTCGCCGGACCTCACCCATGCCGACATGTCGCGCCGGAAGTCAGCGAACATGGTGGGGACGAACTCGGTCTGGATGAACCCGCGGATCGTCAGGCTCTTCGACAGAACATCGCTGAAGAACCGCGGCAGCTTGTCGGGGCCCTCTGGCGCGCTCGTGTCGTTGTAGTGCGCGATCCGCCCGCACACGGGCACCCTGGCGAATGTGTTCAGTCTGGGAAACACCGCGTCCCATACGTGGCCGCCTACGTTCTCGAAATAGACATCGATGCCGTCAGGCGTCGCAGCGGCGAGATTCGCCTCGAAGTCGGGGTCGCGATGATCAACGACCTCATCGAAACCGAGCTCTTCCTTGACGTATCGGCACTTCTCCGGTCCGCCGGCGATGCCCACCGCCCGGGCGCCCTTGAGCCTGGCTATCTGGCCGACAGCTGACCCAACCGGTCCGCTTGCGGCGGCAACGACGACGGTCTCGCCGGGTTTGGGCTTTCCGAGTTCGAGCAGTCCGGCGTATGCGGTGAACCCAGGCATTCCGAGCACCCCGAGCGCCGTCGACGGCGAGAGTCCGTTGTCGTCCAGCTTTCGGACAGCGGACGCTTTCTCAACGGCATGAGACTGCCAACCGGAGTACGACAGGACGAGGTCGCCTTCGCTCAACGAGTCAGACTTCGAGCTGAGCACCTCGGCGACCGTGCCGCCTTCCATCACGTCACCCACCTCCACCGGCGCGGCGTACGATTTTGCCGCGCTCATCCGGCCACGCATATAGGGGTCGAGCGAAAGGTATTTCACCCCGAGCAGGACCTCGCCTTCCTGCGGTTCGGGCAGGGCAGTGGATTCGAATCGGAAGTCCTGCTGCGTCGGCTCGCCGGAGGGCCTGGAGGCAAGTAGGATCTGTTGGCTGTCTGTCATATCTGTACTCCTGAAACTACCGGTTGATTACGCGCCGAGACGTTGCTTGACATCGGCAAGCGATGGATTTGTCGCCGAAGTGCCGTCCGGAAAGAGCAGCGTGGGAACTGTCTGGTTGCCGCCGTTTACTTCCTCGACAAACTCTGCCGTGCCCGGGACTTCCTCGATGTTGACTTCCGCGTACTCGATGCCGGCGGCATCCATTTGGGTCTTCAGGCGACGGCAGTAGCCACACCAGGTCGTCGAAAACATCGTGACTTTGCCGGCTTCGGGCAGGTGTTCCATCAAAGTTCCTCCACATCCGCGATTGCGCTTACTGCGCCTCCTCATCTAACCGCGCCTCACGCGCCTTTATGCCTTACTACCCATGTAAGACAGGGCACACCTGCCCTGGGTCGCAGCAGCGTGGCAAGCTAAGACTGTGCCGAAAACCAAGCTTCTTGTCGACGTTGACACCGGGATAGACGACTCCCTCGCGCTGCTGTACCTGCTGGCATCTCCAGAGGCCGAAATCCTTGGCATCACCTGCACCGCAGGCAATGTAGGCGCGCGCCAGGTAGCGATCAACAACCTTGCCTGGTTGGAGCTTTGCTCGGCGTCGGACATCGAGGTCGCGCTTGGTTCTGAGATCCCGCTGGTTGAGCCGCTGCGGACCACCGAGGAAACCCACGGACCGCAGGGAATTGGCTATGCGGAGCTTGACCCGCCGCGCCGGACACTTTCGGACCGGCACGCCACCGAGGTCTGGATCGATGCCGCCCGCAGGCACCCGGGCGAAGTCATCGGCCTGGTGACCGGCCCGTTGACCAACCTTGCCCTGGCGCTGAAAATCGAGCCGGAATTGCCGTCGCTGCTGCGCCGGCTTGTCGTAATGGGCGGCGCGCTTAATCATCCCGGCAATACCTTTCCGACGGCGGAGTGGAACGTTTCGGTAGATCCGGAGGCCGCGCAGATCGTCTTTGCCGCGTTCTCCGGTCTACCCGAAGAACGGCGGCCGCTGTTGTGCCCGCTCGACGTGACCGAACGAATCGAGATGCTGCCCGCGCACATCCATCAGTTGGCCGAACTGGCCGGATGCCACGAGTTCGAGTGGCTCCGGGCCGAAGACGAACGCGGACGACGCTCGACGGCATCCAACGCGGTAGTGCGGCACGTCTCGGACGCAGTCCGCTTCTACCTGGAGTTCCATCAGGACCACGGCCAGGGATATCTTGCGCATATGCACGATCCGTTCGCGGCTGCCGTCGCACTGCACCCCGAAATTGCGGTGACGACGCCTGCCGTGGTCGACGTGGAACTGCTCGGCACTCTCACTCGCGGCTCGACGATCGCGGACTGGCGGGGGATGTGGGGACGCGAACCAAACGTTGCCGTCGTGACCGACACGGATCCGGCGGCGTTCTTCAGCCACATGATCGGCCGGATAGCCGCCCTCGCACGAGAGGTGGGCTGAAGGATGACGAGTACGGTGCATCATTTCAGGCGCAATCAGGCGCTGCTGATCGTCGCCCAGTTGTTCTCCGGCGTCGGGATCGCCTCCGGCGTGGCCGTCGGCGGATTGCTGTCCGAAGAAGTATCGGGAACGACGTCTGCCGCCGGCTTCGGGCAAACGGCGACTGTGCTCGGCGCGGGGCTGGTCGCGATGCCGCTGGCCCGGATGGCCGGACGACACAGCCGCCGGTGGGCGCTGACCATCGGATTCGGCATCGGCGCGCTCGGCGCGGCAATCATCCTGCTTGCCGCCGCCTCCACCCAGTTCTGGCTGCTGCTCATCGGCATGCTGTGTTTCGGGTCGGCGACGGCGGCCGGCCTGCAGTCACGTTATGCGGCTGCCGAGCTCGCACCGCCGGCTACCCAGGCCCGGGCGATGTCGATAGTGGTCTGGGCGACCACGCTCGGCACGGTGGCAGGGCCCAACCTTTCGGAACCGGGCAGCCGGCTGGGGCAACTGCTCGGCATGAACCATCTTGTCGGGCCGTATCTGTTCGCGGTTGTCTCATTCGGGCTCGCGGCACTTGTCGTTGCCTGCCTGCGAACATCGGTCCCCTCATCCCGGCGTCCAGCGCAGGCAGGTGACACGGTGGCGTCGTCCGTACCCGTTGAACCGGGTAAGCCGGTGGGCACGGCTCAGGCCCTGCGTGAGGCAATTTCGCGTCCGAACGCGCTCTTCGCGCTGGTGACCATTATCGGCGGCCACATGATGATGGTGTCCGTAATGGTGATGACCCCGATTCATATGAACCACGGTGGTATGTCGCTGGAACTTGTGGGAATCGTGATCAGCGTTCACGTGCTGGGCATGTATGCCGCCAGTCCGCTGTTCGGCTGGTTGGCGGACAAGATAGGGGCGCGAACCACCGCATTGACCGGTGCCGGGATCTTCGCGATCGCGATCGTGGTTGGTCTGCTGGATGCGACGTCCGGACACAGCAGTATGGGGCGGATCAGTATCGCGCTCGGTATTCTCGGTCTCGGCTGGTCATGCTGTCTGATCGGCGGTTCTGCGCTGCTGAATCAGTCCATCGATGAGGAAGCGAGGGTGCCGTTGCAGGGTGCGTCCGACGCAATGATGAACTTCGGCGCCGCGATCATGGCGGCGCTGGCCGGGCCTGTCCTGGCCAACGGCGGCTTCCTCTGGATCAACCTGATGGCAGCCCTTATCCTGCTCCCGCTCATTCTGCTGGGCGTGCGGGCGGTCGCGATCGGCCGCAGATCATCGCTGACCGAAAGCGCCGCCGAGCCTGCGTCCAACTCGCACCGCAGCTGAAGGTAAATGTGCGAGTTGGCCGCTTGCCCGGAACGGCTCAGCTCGAGACGTTCTCGCGAACCGGGTCCTTCGTTGGCGCCTCGTAGCCACGCGGGGACGGCTTAGCGAAGAATGCCACCGCGACCAGGCCGATCACGACGACCGCGGCCGGCAGGTACAGCGACTGTCCCATTGCGGTGGCGAAGCCTTCACGGAGTGCCTCCGGCAGTTGGCCGCCACCCAGTGAAGGTTCTGAGCTGCCAGGCGCGGCGTTCGCCGCCTGGGGCAGATTCGCGCTGATTCGCGCCTGCATGAGTGCCGCGATCGCCGCACTTCCCAGAACGGCTCCGACCTGACGGGTGGTGTTGTACACGCCCGAACCGGCACCGGCCTTGGCCGGCGGCAAATTACGGGTTGCCGTGGTCGATAGCGGCGCCCAGATGCCCGCATTCGCCACGCCGAGCAGGGAGATCGGCAGTAGGAGCTGCCAGATGACGACATCCGGTGACAGAATCGCGCCAAGCCAGAAGAGCGAGATCGGCAGGCTGACGAAGCCGATGATCGCGATGTAGCGCGGGTTGACCCGGTCGACCAGCTTGCCGGTGACCGGTGCGAGACCGCCGGAAATAATCGCCATCGGCGCCAGCATCAGTGCCGACTGGGTCGGGCTGAGCCCGCGAACGTTCTGCGCATAGAGCATCAGCGGAAGCGCCATCGCGGTGATGGCGAAGCCCATCGTCGTGATGCCGACATTTGCCAGCGAGAAGTTTCGATCCCGGAACAGGCCCAGGGGCAGCAGCGGCTCCCGCCGGTTGAAGTGCTGCCAGATGACGAATGCCACGAGCACGACAATGCCGACGATGATCAGGCCCCAGACCGAAATCGGCCCGGCAATGCTGCCCCAGTCGAAGCTCTCGCCCTCCTGGATGCCGAAGACCAAGCAGAACATGCCGATCGCGCTGAGCGCAACGCCCAGGACGTCGAAGCTGTGCGAGTGCGTGCTGAGTTTCGGCACGAGCCGCCACGCCAGCACGAAGCCGACGATGCCAACCGGCACATTGATGAAGAAGATCCACTCCCAGCCCAGCGAGTCCACGAGCAGGCCGCCGAGAATTGGCCCGACCAGAGTCGCGACGCCGGCAACCGAACCCCAGAGCGCCATCGCCGAACCACGGCGGTTCGGCGGAAAGATCCGGGTTATGACCGCCATAGTCTGCGGCGTCATCATCGCGGCGCCGAGCCCCTGCAGAACCCGGGCGACGATCAAAGTTTCCACCGTCCCGGAGAACCCGCACCAAGCCGAGGCTGCGGTGAAGGTGACCAGGCCGACCAGGTAGAGGTTTTTCGGTCCGACCCGGTCGCCGAGCCGGCCGGTAATCAGCAGCGGAACCGCGTAGGCGAGCAGATAGGCGCTAGTGACCCAGATGACCGAGTTGATGTCGGCTTCCAGCCCGGTCATGATGGCCGGCGTCGCCACCGAGACGATGGTGCTGTCCACCAGGATCATGAAGAAGCCGAGAACCAGCGCCCAGAGCGCCGGCCAGGGGCGGGTGACGTTTTCCAATGTTTGTCCTTAAATCTTGCTTGCTAAGTTTTGTTTGCTGAAATGCAGGCGTTGCCGGGCGACTCGTCGAAGCTGAGGTCGGGCAGGTTCTCGATCCAGGGCATGTCCCCGGACGCGAGCCGACCGAGCAAACTAGTCAGCCATTCGAGTTCCGCGGCCCGCATATGTTCCTGGTAGCCGAGGTCTACCCAGAACATCTCCGGAAGTTGTCTGCCCCTAATCTGCCCGATGGCACTGACAGTCTCATGGTGCTCGGCGATGAGGGTCGCGATCCGTCGCTCCAGGAGATCGATTGTCCGCTGGCGATCCAGAGTGTGCGCCTCGGCGATCGCCACCACGAATTCCGGGTAGACCCGGGCAGGCGCCTCCAACATTTCGGCGACCCGATCGCCCAGCGACACCACGCCCTGGTCGGTAATCTCATACGTTGTGCGTTCGGGGCGGTTTCCTGAGCGTTCGGTGCCCGTGGCGCGGATCAATCCCTGAGCGGCCAACCGGTCGACAGCGTGGTACAGCGAGCCGGGACGCAACTTGATGGTGCGATCCTGACGGCGCTGCACGCTCAGCTGGTACATCTCGTAGGGGTGCATTGGACGTTCCCGGAGCAGCCCAAGAATGCAAACGCTCATCGGATTGAGGGTGGGTTTGTCAGATGCGGACACTGGTGGCCAATCGAACGGGACGGTAGCAGTTCGAGGCTTGCTACTCCGGATGAATTATTCCAGTTGGAATATACGCCGGTTCAGGCCGTCTCGTCAAAATGATCCGGGGCAAACAGGCTGGGGCCGGGCGCGCAAAGGAGCGTGGAAACACCTGCCCCAGCTGCTCTTCGAAGCGTGCCGCGAGTTCAGTCGTCCTTAGAGGCCCCACCCACGGCGAAGATTCGCAAAGATTGTCTGCAGGGTCGCACTGGGCGATGATTCTCGTGCCGCGATGTCCGGGCTTTCGAGAATGAACCGCGCCAGCGCCCGAACGGACGGGCCGGCGAGTACCTCATGCTTCGACAATTCAGCCGCCAATGCGTCCTCGCAATCGGTCCACTTCTGACGAACGTGCGCCCGTAGCTGCGGGGTGGAGAAGATCAGTGCCAACAGATCTTCCCGCTGGCCGCCTTCTTCCCCGAATGGCAGTCGGCTGACCATGAACGCTTCGACAGCATCCAGTGGGTCGGTATCGTCCGGGCGCTGCTCGATCGCACGGACGAGTTCCGCTTCGCGGTCCTCTTCGCGATCGAAGACCAGGGCGACCTTGCCGCCTGGGTAGTACTTGAAGAGTGTGGTCAGTGCAACGTTCGCTTCCTCGGCGATTTCGGCGACTGTGACCTGATCGAATCCACGCTCAAGGAATAGCTTGGTCGCCGCGGCGTGCAAGGCCTGTTTGGTTTGTATTCGTTTGCGCTCCCGCAAGCCACCGCTAGTTGCCATGGAGTAATACTAAGCAAAAAGCGGCTCAACTGTTATTTCGTAGCTATAGCAATTATGTAGTCACTACGTTTTCGCATAGGCTTTACATATCGTTCGAGCCGGGCGCACCAGCACCCAGATTTGTGCGAGCGCCGTTTGGAGCGGATGGATACGGAGTCGACAGCCGGCCCCGAGGAGACGAAGGAATTACCGTGACGAAGACTGCAATCATCAATGCCCGGATCTTCGATGGCGAGAGGCTGCTCGAAGCGTCCACCGTGGTGGTCGACGGAACAGACATCGTCTCGGTCGGCGGAGGGATCCCGAGCGATGCACGAATCGTGGATGCGGCAGGTGGGACCCTGCTTCCCGGGCTCATCGATTCGCATGTGCACACCTCCGTCGAGGCACTCGAACTCGCGCTGACGTTCGGCGTGACTACCGAGCTCGAGATGCAGGGCATCTCCACCAAGAACAAGCGCGATCATGTCACGAACAACGACCGTGTTGCCGACGTGCGCTCGGCAGGATTCGGCATCACCCCTCCCGGCGGCCACCCGAGTGAACTCATGGGCGGCGATCACGAGGACAATGATCAGGCCCCGTGGGAAGACGCAGGTGACGGCGAGGGCGCGAGCCTCTGGGACGACGTGGTGATGCCGTTCTCCACAACCCCCGAAGAAGCAGTCGCCTTCATCCCCAAACTTGCCGAGACCGGGTCGGATTACATCAAGTTCATGATCGACGACGGAACAGTCGAGGGTGCGCCCGGACTTCCGCTGCTGGGTGATGACGTCGTGATGGCAGGCGTCACCGAGGCGCACCGCCACCAACTCCTCACAGTGGCGCACACTCTCACTGTCGATGCCACCCTGACTGCCGTAAACGCCGGTATCGACGGGTTGGTGCACCTGTTCATGGACCAGCCCCACACGCCTGCCATCATCGATCAGGTCGCAGCATCCGGTGCGTTTGTCGTTCCCTGCATCGTCCTGAATGCCTCAATGATGGGGATCACGGCCGCCGAATTCGCAGCCGATCCCCGAGTCGGTTCAAAGCTCGACGAGGCATGGATCGCGACCCTGCACGGTAGCTACAACAAATACCCCCAGGGCAACCTTGGTGATGTACTCGCGTCCGTCAGGGCCCTACATGAAGCCGGTGTGGACATCCTCGTCGGCACCGACGTCTCTTTCCCACTGCCGATTCTCGGTGGGATGGCGCACGGCGCCAGCGTTCATCATGAGCTGCAGTTGCTGGTTCGGGCAGGCCTCAGCCCGTTGGAGGCACTCCGCGCCGCCACCGCAACGCCCGCCCGTCGCTTCGGGCTCGACGATCGTGGGCGCATCCAGGAAGGCCGTCGAGCCGACCTGCTCCTCGTCGACGGCGACCCGACCGCGAACATCTCCGACACGCTCAACATTCGCCAGGTCTGGCGTCGCGGTACCGCACTCACCCAGAACTGAAACCTCAGAACGTCATACGCAAGAGAACTCACCATCGGATCTGTTTCGCTGATGCCGGCGTCGGTAAGCCCGTCTCCGCCCGCCGATAAGCCAGCCGGGACATTTCGGACCGCACCTGGAGGTGTCAGCCCGACTTCCCGTCAATGTGACGGGGGATGACGCCGGTGTTTGCGTGGGCAGGAACCCGACAACTAAGTTTCAATTGTCAGCCAATGAGACCCGGCAGGTCTCAACCGCAAAGGAACCCGATGACAGCACGCAACAACTCACAGATCTGGGCGCTCGCTTCACGCTTCGAAGCCCTGGACTGTTGCCTGTCGTCCCTTTGCTGCTCACTGCGTCGCCCGCAAGCCTCCAGCTAGGCTGCTGACGACCGCGGCGGATAGTGTCCGGTCGACCTGATCCGGCGAAGCGGGATTTCCCTGCTGCGCCCGCGCGGCGCTGCTGGCCTGCGGCACTGCGCGCCGCCGCCCGCCCGGTTCGCGGCATCCGTTATTAGCCGAGCTGATCGAGCGTCGGGCAGAACCAGTGCAGCGCTGAAGCAGCTTCGAACCTGACCGGCGCCGCGCCGAAGCCGCTTTGAGTCCGACCGGCGCCGCGCCGAAGCTGTCTGCACGGCAGCCCCGATCCGAACCGGCGCGAGCTGCCGATCCGCCGTCTGCCAGCCAGGCCGTCCATCCGAGCGTCGTCACCGCTGCGTCCGCATCCGAGCGTCGAGTTCGCGAATATGTCCCCGCCAGCCGACAGTCCACGTCATTGACCTTTCCAGGAGAACGACATGCCCCTCGTCCCCACACCCACGTCCGGCAGCCGCGGTAAGCGCGCCGTCATCCGGGCGGCCGGCGGTGCCGCCGCCACCATTGCCGTTCTTGCCCTTGTCGCTTGCGGCGGCGCGAACACTGCTAAGCCGGCGTCCGGTGACAAGCCGCAAAAGGGTGGCACCCTGAGGGTCGCCTACGACAGCGACCCGAAGTGCCTCGACGGTCAGCAGGTTGGAAACAACACCGCGCTGAATGTTTCCCGTCAGGTCGTCGATTCGCTGACCGACCAGGATCCGAAGTCCGGAAAAATAACCCCTTGGTTGGCGAAAAGCTGGGAAGTCAGTGACGACTCAACCAGTTTCACATTTGCACTACGCGACGATGTGAAGTTCTCCGACGGCACAGCGTTCAATGCCGAATCGGTCAAGGCGAACTTCGAGAACATAGTTGACCTCGGCGCGAAGTCCACCCTCGGCTCGACCTACCTGGCCGGTCTCGACACGATCGAGACTCCGGATGATTCGACCGTCGCGGTCACATTCGCCAAGCCGAACGCGCAGTTCCTGCAGGCTACATCCACGATGACGCTCGGCATCTACGCGAACGCCACGCTGCAGGTGTCTCCGGAGCAGCGTTGCGAGGGCGAGGTCATCGGTTCGGGCCCCTTCACCCTGGAATCGTTCACACACAACCAGTCGGTGAAGCTCAAGCGGAACGATGATTACAACTGGCCATCGGAGCTTTCGGACCACGAGGGCGCCGCCTACCTCGATGGGATCGACATCTCGATCACGCCCGAAGCCTCGGTGCGTAACGGCAGCCTGATCTCCGGGCAGGTCGACCTGGACACCGCGGTTCAGGCCCAGGATGAGGCGAACCTGGAAGCCGGTGACTTTCCGGTGATTTCCCGGGCCAACCCGGGCGTCGTCTACAACCTCTTCGCCAACGAATCCAAACCGATCGGCGGTGACCTCAGGGTGCGCCAGGCCATCAACAAGGGGATCAACCGGCAGGAGCTCGCCTCGGTTCTTTCCGCCCATCAGGCCCCGGCGAGTTCGGCTCTGGCCAAGTCGACGCCGCTGTATCAGGATCAGTCCGAGGCTCTGGTCTTCGATCCGGATGGCGCCAAGGCGTTGCTGGAGGAGGCAGGCTGGACCGAGGGGTCCGACGGGATCCGGGAGAAGAACGGCAAGAAGCTGTCGGTGAAAGTCACCTACTGGCAGGACGCGCCGTTCCTCGAGCTGGTGCAACAGCAGCTGCGCCAGATCGGTTTCGATCTGAAACTGGACAAGACCACTATCGACGAGGTCAGCAGCCTGCAGCAGACCGGTGAGTTCGAGTTCCAGTTCTACAACCTGACCCGGGCAGATCCGGACATCGTCCGGACGGTGTTCCACGCCGGTGGCCGGAACGTCAACTACCGCAAGCCGGGCAAAGTGGACGAGCTGCTTGATCAAAGTCAGGGCACCCTCGATCAGGACAAGCGCCGGAAACTCGTCGCCGAGGCCACCAGCCTGTTGATCCGAGACGGTCATTCGATCCCGCTGGTCGAGCTTTCCGGGGTGGTAGCGACGGCGAAGAACGTGCACGGTTTTCGCTTCGAAGCGTCCTCACGTTTCCAGTTCTATGACACCTGGCTGGCAGCGAAGTGATGGCCCCATCAACCCTGCGACGTGGGAAGTCGGAAGGCCGGCCGGCGACGGTAACGTCGGTTCGCCAGTCGGCGGCCCGGACGACGGGACGCAGGCTGCTCGCCCGGCTTGGCCAGTCGCTGGTCGTGCTCTGGGCGGCATTCACTGTCAGCTATCTCATCCTGTTCCTGCTGCCCGGTGATCCGGTCGCGATCATGCTGAACAACGGCGGGGAACAAGGAGCAGTCGATCCAGCACAAGCCGAGGCGCTGCGGGCGGAGTACAACCTGGATAAGCCGCTGGTCGTTCAGTACGCCATCGCGCTGGGCAAGGCGCTGACCTTTGATCTGGGCACGTCGATCCAGACCGGCCAGCCGGTGACCGCGGCAATCGCGCAGGCACTGCCGCTGACGGCGCAACTCACCGGAGCGGCAATTGTGCTCGCGGTTGTGGCCGGGGTGAGCCTCGCGGTCGCGGCGACCTACAGCCAGCGCCGTTGGCTCAGGAATCTGTTGCTGTCGGCACCGTCGCTGGGGATCTCAATCCCATCGTTCTGGCTGGGGCTGGTGCTCCTGCAGTTCCTGTCCTTCCGCCATCAGATCTTTCCGGCAATGGGCTCCGAGGGGATCAAGTCACTGGTACTTCCGGCGATTACTCTGGCCGTCCCCACCGCGGCGACCATCGCCCAGGTGCTGGCCAGATCCTTGGCGGGTGCCTGGAACCAGCCGTATATCAGCGCGATCAGAGCGAAAGGGCTGAGTCGGCTCGGGCTGCTCACCCGGCACGCGCTGCATAATGCGGCGATTCCTGCTCTGACCATGACCGGGGTGATCGTCGGCAACCTGCTGGCCGGTTCGGTCGTCACCGAGACGGTGTTCTCCCGGGACGGGGTCGGGCGGCTCGCGCAGGCTTCGGTCGGTTCGCAGGACATTCCCGTGGTTCAGGGCGTTGTGCTGCTTGCCGCGCTGATCTTCGTGAGCGTGAACCTGCTGGTTGACCTGGTCTATCCGCTGCTCGATCCTCGGCTTCGCACACAAGCACCGGCCTGCACGCCCAGCCGGTCGATTGAACTCGCGCTCGTTACGGCACAGGAAAAGGACATCCCATGACTCAAACCAACCTCCGGGATCGGATCGCGAGCCCCGGCGGCATCGTGACCGAGGGCATCAGCAGCTCAACCGAACGGCCGTCTGCGTTCGCACCCGAAACCTCGAAGCAAAACCCGGCTGAAACGGCTGGCGGGAACTATCCGGGGAATCCCGCCGCGCGACAGCGGACGGGGCGGACGTCGAGCATCGGCAGTTTCCGGTTCCTCCGCAAGTCGGCTTCGATCGTCTCAGTCGCCGTCCTGGCCGTCGTGCTGGCCTGGGCGCTCGTGCCGACCCTGTTCACCGACGCCGACCCGATCACGGGAAATCCGGCTGCCCGGTTGCGGCCGCCGTCTGCCGAGTTCCTGTTCGGCACCGACCAACTCGGGCGGGACGTATTGGCCCGGATGATTCACGGTTCGTCATTGTCGCTGCGAGCAACCCTGATCGCGGTCGCCATTTCCTTGGTGGTCGGTGTCGTGATCGGCCTGATCTCAGGTTTCTTCGGCGGCCGGGTCGACGACATCCTGATGCGAATAGTCGATGTCCTGATGGCGATTCCAGGCCTGCTGTTGTCAATGGCGATCGTGACCGCGTTGGGCTTCGGAACGGTCAACGTGGCGATCGCGGTCGGAATCGCCGCAGTGGCTTCCTTCGCACGACTGTCCAGGGGCGAAGTGATCCGCTGGAAGAACGCCACGTTCGTCGAGGCCGCTACCGCCTCCGGTGTCCGTACCGGCACGGTGATCATCCGCCACGTCCTGCCGCACGCCGCCGGCCCGGTTCTGGCGCTTGCCGCCCTCGAGTTCGGCACCGCGGTACTCGCCGTGTCATCGCTGAGCTTCCTCGGTTTCGGTGCGCCTCCACCCCAGCCCGAGTGGGGTCTGCTCGTTGCCGAAGGACGGGACTTCCTGGCGAGCGCGTGGTGGCTGACGACGTTACCCGGCCTCGTCGTTGTCGCCGTCGTACTCGCCGCGAATCAGCTGTCGCGAACTCTGCAATCAAGGGAAGGCACATCATGAGCAGGCCGCTGCTGAAGCTAAGCCATCTGGCGGTCAGCTACCTGACCCGCAGTGGCCGGGTCGACGCCGTCAACGACGTCGACCTCGAGGTACGCGAGGCGGAGACGGTTGCCATCGTCGGCGAATCCGGTTCCGGGAAGTCAACCACCGCCGACGCACTGGTCGGCCTGCTGGCCGGAAACGCACGGGTGGATGCCGACGTACTTGAGTTCGAGGGCGAAGACCTGCGCGGGGCAAACGAAAAGACGTGGCGCGCGCTACGGGGACGTCGGATTGGATTCGTCCCGCAGGACCCAGGTGCCTCGCTCGATCCGGTAAAGACAATCGGCAGCCAGGTGACCGAGGCGCTCACAGTGCATGGGATACCGAAACGCGAGGCACGAGCCCGCTCGGTCGAGGTGCTCGACAGCGTCGGACTTCCCGACCCGGAGTACTACAGCTCGCTCTTTCCGCATCAACTATCCGGTGGCCTGCGGCAGCGCGTATTGATCGGCATCGCCCTGGCCGGCAAGCCTTCCCTGGTTGTCGCGGACGAACCGACGAGCGCGCTGGACGTCACCGTACAGCGCCAGGTGCTCGACCACTTCGGCAAACTCACCCGGGAGACCGGCACCGCAGTCCTCCTGGTGACTCACGATCTCGGAGTTGCCGCCGACCGCGCCGACCGGCTGATGGTTATGCAGTCCGGTCGGGTTGTCGAGGCCGGCGCTGCAGACGAGGTTTTCGCCGACCCGCAGCATCCGTACACCCGGAAGTTGCTGGCTGCGGCGCCGAGCCTGAACAGCGCCCGGCTTCGGCCAGCCATACCGGCAAGTTCGGCTGTCACCGCGCCTCGGGGAGCGATCCTCTCGGCGACCGGGCTGGTCAAAGACTTCGGCAACAGGCACTCTGCCGGCGCGCTCGCCGTCGATAACGTGTCGTTCGAGGTTCCTCGGCACGGCACGCTCGGCATCGTCGGGGAATCCGGCTCTGGGAAGTCCACGACGGCGCGCCTTGTGCTCGGCCTGGAGCAGGCGACCGCGGGGAAGGTGACGTTCCGAGGCGCCGGGACTGAGTTCGGGAACGGGAGTGGATCCGGGAACGGGTCCGCAACCGCGGCGCCATCCGGGGTTGCTGCGGCATCCGCAACCGCGGCGCTATCCAGGCCTGCGAAGGGCAACGTAACAAGCGAACTGAGCGTTCGTTCTCTCTCTCGCGGCGAGTTGCGGGACTTCCGGCGCAGCGCGCAGTTCGTCTACCAGAATCCGTATGCATCGCTGGATCCGCGCTTCACGATCGAACAGATCGTCACCGAGCCATTGCGCGCCTTCAGGCAGGGCGACCGGAAGGCACGCCGGATACGCGCCATCGAACTGCTCGATGAGGTGGCACTTCCCGCTGCAACGCTGGCCCGTACTCCGCGTGAGCTATCCGGCGGGCAGCGGCAGCGGGTCGCGATCGCGCGGGCTTTGGCGTTGCGGCCGGAACTAGTGGTTCTCGATGAGCCGGTCTCGGCGCTCGACGTTTCCGTGCAGGCCCAGATTCTGCAGTTGCTGACCGATCTGCAGGTCGAGCTGGGGCTGAGCTACCTGTTCATTTCACACGACCTGGCCGTCGTGCGGCAGATTTCAGATCGGGTCGCCGTGATGGCCGGCGGAAAGATCGTGGAACAGGGCACCACCGCGCAGATTTTCACAGATCCGCAGACCGAATTCACTGCCCGGCTCCTGGGTGCTATCCCCGGACAGCAACTCGGAGATGGGCAGAAAATCACAGATCAGCAGCTTGCGGTCCAGCAGCAGAGTAACCAGCCAGTGGGAGCACACTAATGCCAAACACTTCAGAGCGCCGCCAGGTTCACCTGGCGGCTCATTTTCCCGGTGTCAACAACACCACCGTCTGGTCGGATCCGGCCGGCGGCAGCCATATCGAGTTCGAATCGTTCAGGCATCTCGCGCAATCGGCCGAGCGCGGGCTCTTCGACTTCTTCTTTCTGGCCGAAGGGCTGCGACTGCGCGAGCACCGAGGGAAGATCTTCGACCTCGACGTGGTCGGCCGACCGGATACCCTGACTGTGCTCTCCGCGCTGGCGGCGGTGACTCAGAACATCGGTCTGGCCGGAACCTTGAGCGCGACGTATCACGAGCCTTACGAACTTGCTCGTCAACTGGCGACCCTCGATCACCTTTCCGGCGGCAGGGCGGCATGGAACGTGGTCACCACAAATGACGCGTTTACCGGCGAGAACTTTCGACGCGGCGGCTACCTGGAATACGCCGACCGCTACAGCCGTGCCAACGACTTCATCCAGACAGCGAGGGAGCTGTGGGAATCGTGGCCGGAGGAGTTCGCGTCGATAGCCGGTACTCGGGCAGCGGGTGCGCCGATAGCCGGGGCCATCGATCCCGGACTGTACAGGCACCGCTCCAGGTTCTTCGACATCGCTGGCCGCTTCCCGGTGCCGCGCAGCCCTCAGGTGCACCCGGTTGTGTTTCAGGCCGGTGACTCGGACGCCGGACGCGAGTTCGCGGCTGGCGCTGCCGATGTCATCTTCACCCGGCACAGCACGCTGGAGGATGGCAAGGTCTTCTACGCCGACATCAAGCGCCGGCTGGCAAAGTATGGTCGAGGCGAAGATGAGTTGAAGGTCTACCCCGGCGTCACCTTCATCCTCGGCGACAGCCAGAAAGAGGCTGAAGAACGGGCCGACCAGGTCAGGTTGCAACAGGTCTCGGGACAGGGCGCCATCGCCTTCCTCGAACAGGTCTGGGGCCGGGACCTGAGCGGCTACGACCCCGATGGTCCGCTGCCTGATATCGAACTCGACTTCGACAACACCTCGATCACCCGCGGACGGGTTCGCCACACCAAAGATCCTCGCGCCACGGCCACCGAATGGCGCGGTATCGCTGACGCCGGAAAGCTCTCGATCCGCGAGCTGGTCATCCAAGTCACCGCTCGGCAGTCATTCATCGGGACGCCATCGTCCATCGCCGCCGAACTGGACGACTTCGTGCAGCAGCGCGCGGTTGACGGTTTCATCCTGGTGCCACATCTGACCCCAGGCGGCCTGGACGAATTCGTCGACCGGGTCGTGCCCGAACTGCAGAACCGTGGCGTCTACCGCACGGAGTATTCCGGAACAACATTGCGCGACAACCTGGGCCTGGGCAGCTTCCGGGGACAGTCCGACTGGGCAAAGTGGCGTGAAGCAGCGCAGACCGAAAGAGAGGAAGGCTAACCATGGCGAAGATAGTCACGCTGTCCGGCAGCCCGTCGAATCCCTCGCGTACCGATGCACTGCTGGCCTACGTCACCCGGCTGCTCGCCGGCCAGGGCCATGACGTGCAGGCGATCAGCGTGCGCGACCTGCCAGCCACGCCGCTGCTCGCGGCAGACGTTTCGGATCCGGAAATCCGGCACGCTATCCAGGCCCTGACCGACGCAGATGGCGTGGTGATCGGCAGCCCGGTCTACAAGGCAACCTACTCCGGGCTGCTCAAGTCGTTCATCGACCTGCTACCCATGACCGCGCTGAGCGGCAAAGCAGTTCTGCCGCTGATGACCGGCGGTTCGACGGCGCACGTCCTGGCGCTGGATTTCGGGCTGAAACCGTTGCTGTCCATTCTGGAGGCGACCAGTATCAGCGCGGGACGGTTCGTGCGTTCGGCCGACATCACCAGTTATCCGGATGGCGGCGTCGTTCTCGAAACGTCGGCTGCGCAGGCAGTGCTGGAAACGACGACGTCGTTCCTGGCCGAGTTGCGGCTGCGTGCTCCCTTTGATGTCGACGCGGCGGATCGCGATGCATCCGCGAGGGTTTCGGCACCCGAGCTGGCAGCTCCAAGGCCTGGATCGATTGCGCCGTCTGCACGACCCGAGCCGCCGTCCGCACGACCCGAGCCGCCGGCACCGCGTGCCCGGCACACCCGGGTGCCGGCCGAGGACCTCGAGGTGCGCAAGGTTGCGCCGGACGATCCGTTGCTGGTTCCGCTGCGCAGCGAGCTTGCGGTCGAATACTCCAGTCGCTACGTGTTCGCGCCTGGGACCGCGCTGGAGGGACTGCATCAGGAAGAGGAGGAGAACCGGCCGGATACTTTTGTGCTGCTGCTGCACGACGGCCAACCGGTGGCCGGCGGAGCGATCCGGCCCTTCGAGACCGGGACCGCAGAGGTTAAGCGGGTGTGGACAGCTACCAACTATCGACGCCAGGGCCTGGCCCGGCGCGTGATGGCGGAGCTCGAGGCAGCGGCGCGTGAGTACGGCTACCGACGGCTGTTCCTGACCACGGGCAACCGCCAGCCCGAAGCCAGGGAACTGTACCTGCGAGCCGGTTACACCCCGCTCTTCGACCCGAACGAGGACCTGAACCAGTTGAAGAAGCTGGCCTTCAGCCGCGAGCTGTACCCGGCTATCGCCGGGGCAGAGCGTGACCAGACGAACGACCATAACCAGGCGGATGAACTCAGGCAGGAAGCATCATGACGAACTTTATTATCGGTGTGGGGCTCGACATCGGCACCGCCGGCACCCGCCCGCAGGATGTCGCCGAACGGCTTTCCGGTGCGACCCAGCTCCGGGCTGCGCAACGGCTTGAAGCCGCCGGCATCGACCTGCTGACGCTCGGCGATTCGCTGGATGCGCTCCCGCCCGACGACTCGGTGTTTCACGCTCGCCTGGATGCGCTGAATCTGTTCTCCTGGCTCGGCCCGCAGACGTCGCGGATCGGCCTGATCCCGACCGTCACCGTGACGCACACCGAACCATTTCTGATCGGCACCGCAACCGCAACGCTGGACTATTCAGCGCGGGCACGGTCCGGCTGGCAGGTCGGAGTATCGACAGCCGGGAGTGAAGCCGGCAACGTCGGACGTCGACGCGCCGCCGATTCCGACAGCGTCTGGCGGGAAGCCTCAGAGGTCGTCGACGTGGTCCGTAAGCTCTGGGACTCGTGGGAGGAAGGCGCGGAGATCCGCGACCAGGCTACCGGTCGCTTCCTTGACCTGGGCCAGGTGCACTATGTCGACTTCGAGGGAACAGACAGCGTGGGGGAGACCTTCACTGTGAAGGGTCCATCCATCGTCCCGCGTCCGCCGCAGGGCAACCCGGTTGTGACGATCGCTGTCGACGACGAACCGTCGCTGCACGTAGCCGCGCAATGCGCAGATCTAGTGCTGCTTCCGATCTCCGACGCCCAGCCGGAACTTGAAAGCCTGCCCCGGAAACTGGACGAACTGCGCCGCGCGATCGTTGCGGCCGGACGCTCAGCGCAGGACGTCCGGATACTCGGCTCGCTGCGATATTCCGCGGTCGGGGCTGGTAGCGGGTTTACCGGTGGTCACGATCTCTCCGAGCGAGCAGCCGGTTGGCGCGGACTCGGCCTCGACGGCCTTCACCTACTTCCGGACAGCCTCGACGACGGTGTCTCCGCAATTGTTGACGAGCTGATCCCGGCACTTCGCGCAGCCGGGGTGCTCGATGGGCAGGCGGCAGACGCCGAGACTCTGCGGCAGAGGCTGGGACTGCCGGCCGCCCAGAACCAGTACGCCAGGCGGTAACCGTGGCCTATCGACGTCCAACCGTGGTGTTCGTTGGCGGCGGACCACGAACCACCGGCCTGTTGGAGCGACTGGCGGCGAATGCGCCGTCCCTTTTCTCCGGCGCGGGAGCGGATCTGCATGTCGTGGATCCGTTTCCGGCCGGCGGCGGTCGGATCTGGCGGCGGCAGCAATCGCCCTTGCTATGGATGAATTCGATGGCTGAGGACGTCACGATCTTCCTGGATGATTCGGTGCAGATCGAGGGGCCGATCGTAGACGGCCCGAACCTGGCCGAATGGGTGGTAGGCGAAGGTCGTGAGCGGGTGCTTGCGTCGGGGCTCGGTGCCGAGCTGGTGGCGTTCACTCCGCGCTCGTTTCCGTCCCGCGCCCTGCAGTCGCTCTATCTCGGCTGGGCCTTCGAGCAGGCAGTTGCCGACTTGCCCGCGGGGTTCTCCCTCGAAGTCCATTGGGATCGGGTTGTGCGGTTGACTGAATCGGATCGGACGGGCGGACTGGTCGGCGACCATTCGGCCGGTGTCGACTCGGCCGGCGATCGATCAGCTGGCGACCATTCGACCGGGCGGCAGCTCGTCGAGCTGGAATCCGGCACCATCCTTCGTGCGGACATCGTTGTGCTTGCGCAGGGGCACCTCGAGATGCTGCCCGATTCCGGCACGGCGCTGCTCAGGGACGCTGCCGATCGGCACGACCTCGTCTATGTTCCGCCGGGGTATACAGCGGATGTGGACCTGTCGATTGTGCCGGAACGGGAGCCGGTGATCACTCGCGGCTTCGGCCTTGCCTTTATCGACGCGATGGTGTTGCTCACCGAAGGACGTGGCGGCCGGTTCAACATCGTGGACGGCCAGCTGAACTACCAGCCGAGCGGGAGGGAACCGATCCTCTGGGTGGGGTCGGGCCGTGGAGTCCCGTACCACTCGAAACTCGGCTATCAGATTCCCGGTCTGCCGCGCGGGAATGCCAGGTTTCTCGACGACGAAAGTCTCGGGTGTGAGCCCGGATCGGCTGAGGTACTTGACTTCGACAGGGACATCGAGCCCTTGATCGACTGGAACCTGTGCTTTGCGCACTACGAGGAACTGCTGCGCCGGCATCCTGACCGGGTGGAAGCGGACTGGCCGGAATTCGAGCGTAGGCTGCAGCAGATTCGGCCCAGGCGAGGCGTCGAAACGTCTGCCTCTAATTCCGAGGAGTTCGCCGGGTACGTTTCGCGGGTCGTCCCTGATCCCCGGGACCGCTTCGATCTGCGCGGCATCGATCGTCCCTTTGACGGCCTGCGCACCGCTAATCGCGAGGAGTTTGAAAAACACCTGGTCGAGTACATCGAATCAGATCTCGACCGGCGTGCCGATCCCAGATTTTCTCCGGATCTCGCCGTGTTCAACGCACTGCTCGCCGTGTACTTCAGAATCCGGGAGCTGGTTGTGCAGAACCGGTTCGGCGTGCAGGACCGGACCGAAAAGATCGACCACCGGCTGCACGGGCTGTTCTCCTTCATCGCCAGCGGGCCGCCGCCGGAACGCCTCGGCCAGCTGCTTGCCTTGCATCGAGCCGGGATCGTACGCTTCGCCGGGCCGGAGTTGTCGGTAACTGTGCAAAACGGCGAGTTCGTAGCCGCCTCGCCGGCGATTCCGGAGCCGATTCAGGCGCGGGCACTGCTGGACGCGCGGCTCGCCGAAAGCTCGGCAGCACGAGCCGCCGATCCGCTTATCCAGGGCCTGTTGGTTGCCGGTGAGCTGCTGGTCGAGCAGGACGATAGCGTCAAGGAGCTGGCCCGCCGCGGCCAGGGCGCTGGTTGGAAACCGCCAGAGCACAGCAGGGCGCCTCGCGGTTCCAAGCTGGTGGCCGACGCCAACAGCCATCCGATCCGGGCGGACGGTTCCAGCCATGACCGTCGGTTTCTGATCGGTCCTTCGGTGTCCGGCGGTGCGGGCGAGGCGGCGTTCGCCAGGCCGCAGACCAACGCTCCGGTGTTTCGGAAGAACGACGCCATCGCGCGGCAGTTGCTCGGGCTGCTTGAGGGACTGCCCTAACGGACGGGAAGCCACGCCGGCTCGGAACGTTCGTACTGACTCGTTCGTATCGGCCGGCAGGTTTCGATCAGATTGAAGCGGGCAAAGAAATGCCACACCACTTACGGGAGAGAATATGTCAGTAACAAGCAGCAGCACAGCCGGTCTGGTCAGCGACTGGGAGGAGTGGCATGCCCGGCGTGAGGCGGACCTTTCGGTGCCCTACGGCTGGCTGAGCCTCACCAGCTTTCGCTGGTTGAGCGAATCGGCGGAGCCGATTGCTGGGTTCCCCGGACTGTGGCGCACGGATGGCGAACGCGCCGTGTTCTCGGCGTCGGCGGGGGATGCCGTCGTCCAGCTTCGTCGGGGCTCTGCTGAGAGTGCAGAGGCGGCAGGGGCGGCGGGTGCCGGTTCGGCCGGTTCAGCTGCGGCCGACCCGTCCGGCGCAGACCGGCCGGTCGATGGCGAGCTGTCGATTGCGGTACCAGAAGGCGGCTCGGTGAATTGGCTGAGCGCGCCCGCAGCTGTGGGCGCACAGCCGGTTGTCGCCGAGGTTGCCCGGCGCGGCGGACGCTATGCCATCCGGCTTCGCGATCCGCAGGCGGCTACCCGGGTGAATTTTGCGGGCGTGCCTGCCTTCGACGTCAACCCGGACTGGATAGTGACCGGCAGATTCCAGCCGTATCCTGAATCCCGCCCGGTGGGCACCGGAACTTCTCGCGGGGATCTGAACACCGAGGCCGCCACGGTCGGCACGGTGGAGTTCGAGCTCAACGGCACTAGCCACGCGCTGATCGCGACCGGAACTGCTGAGTCCGGTCTGACCCTGTCGTTCTATGACCGGAGCAACGGCAACTCGACCGCAGAATGGCGTTTCGTCGGCATTGGCGTCCCGAACCCGGACGGCGAAGTCCTGATCGACTTCAACCGCAGCATCAATTTCCCGTTCTCATTCACGCCGTATGGAACCTGCCCGCGTCCGGTTGCCAGCAACGTCTTGCCAATCGCGGTGACAGCCGGCGAAAAGGAGGCTCGGACGGGCGACCGCCAACAGAATGGCACTCCTTGATTTAGAGCCGTCGATGGGCAGCTGGTGAGATTATCTGCTTTTCGTACGCCTCGTTCCGGGCGAAGTTGCTGATTCCCAGTTGGACTCCCGCTGGCTGTCTGAGGTGGCAATACATCTCGATCATTGTTGGCCCGATCCGCCAGAACGACGACGTTTCGCCGTTGATGCGGAGGTCTTCCCCCATTGGCGCGTCTTCCTCCGTTGGTGGCCCATAACGGGCGACGAGCTCAGTATGGATGGCGCGGTAGCCCGTTTCTACCTGTGCCGGTCGTTCGGGGGTCGGAACGTAGAGAAAAGCGCCGATCGAGAACAGTGAACCGTTGAACGACATGCAGTGAACCTGGGCGGGATCGAGGGCGGATGCGAGCACTGTTTCAGTGATCGCAGAAGTTTCCGTCGACTCCTTCTGGCCGGTCGGGATAAACCCCAACAGGTCGAAATAGTTCCCTAACTCCCCGTCCGTGCTGGGCCAGGGATTGGTTGTGATTGCCCCGACGAGGCTCGTGACTGCGTTTATGTCGGGCCGCAGGTCGCCGGTAGGAGAGTCATCCATGCTCAAGACGCTACTCCGTGATTGGCCAGCCGAGACTTTCGACAGGCTTGGCCGCGAGGTCCGGGCCTCGTAACGCTTTACGGCGGACTAGCTTACGGAACCCGGACCTCAGCGGGCCGTTCCGATCCGTTTAACCCGTCAGCTGCTCGCGGATGTCGATGATGGCGCTCGCCGCGATGTCGATTCCTCTGCTGGCGATTCCGATTGCCTCGCGTGACGTGCTGATTGCCCGAAGTTTATATTCATCGGTGGTAGCGGCTCTTCCGGTCCAGTAGGGCTGGGCGTGAGTGGTCGCATGCCATGGCGCTTCTTCGCGCAGTGCGGAAGAACTGACTCGATCAATGAGGTCTTCGTCCGGTGTCTGAATGAGTTGACTCAGGTGACGTTCATCAAGAAAATTTTGATGCCGCTATCACGGCATCTAACAGCAGCGAGTCGTTGGTCGAAGTTTCCGGTCCGCCATAACTCGTTGCAACGAAGCAGTGGTCAGCGTCGACGTCACCGTAGACAACAACGACTTCTTCCATCCCTGTCGAACTATTGTCGTCGTGGATGTTCCAGAGATGCACTTCTGGTTGGAGTGAGAGTCCGCTTAGGCCGTAAATCGGCGCACTGAAGGCGGCTTCCGGCAGTGGCTTAGGAAATCTCACCAGAAGATCAGCAACCTCGTGCTGACCGGCGTGGACTCGAAGAATCCTGCCATTATCGGTCGCATGCTCGGCAAGACAGCGCCTATCCGACGGCCTGATCCCTTCACTGGCCGGCTGTGAGCCAGCGCTGTAGTGCGGTAGCCAGTTGCACAGGCGCGTCGTACTGAATGAGGTGTCCTGCGTTGTCGATCAGCTCTAGCTCGGCGCCGGGAATCAGCTGCGCGAGCTGGGTGGCTCTGTCGGCGGGTATCCAGGTGTCGTTGCGTCCCCAAATGACCTTCACCGGAATGTCGATCGCGGCGTACAGGTCCTGAATCTCGTCCGTGTAGCGTTCGTCGGCCGCGGCGATCTGCCGGTAGAACGCGCCTTGCCCTTCGGCGGACAACCAGGGTTCCGTCAGCGCATTCATCTGTTCCGGCGACAGTCCGCGGTGGCTGGCCCCGGCGATATATGCCTCTAGTGCACCTCGGTGGATGGCGGTTGGCTGGGCGGCGAAGACCTCGGCGTTCTCCGCGACCAGACGGAAGAAATCTGATCCCCACGGGTGCAGGGCCACCACGTCGACCAGGGCCAATGAAGCGTAGGAAGCGCCGTGCAGCAGATGCGCCCGCAGCGACACCGCGCCGCCGTAATCGTGGGCAACAACCTGGGGCGATTCCAGCTCCCAGTACTGCAAAATGTCGCGCAGTAACTCGGCCTGGGTTCCCAGATCCACGTCATGTGATGGCTGTTTCGAGGATTGGCCGTAACCAGGCATGTCCCATAGATAAACAGAGAAGTCGGCGCTCAGCGCCTCGGCGAAGGGCGACCATACGGTTGACGACCACGGCGTGCCGTGGCACATCACCACCGGAGGTCCCAAACCCAACCGGTGCCATGCCACGGATCGGCCGCGCCACTCGAATCTGGATGACAATTCCATCAGCTCAGAATGCCACACCGTGCGGGGCCGACCGGCGACGGTCACCGATCCGGCGAGTAACGATCAGAGCGCGTCCGTGGAGCGGTTGTGGGCCTTGGCGTCGGGCGACGGCTCGGCCGATCGACGCGACCCAGCGAACGTGCCACGGCTGTATGCAAGCAGCAGGATCGCCATCACGATTCCGGCTAGCACGGCCGACGACCGGGCCGCCGCGCCCGTCCCGGCAATCAGGCCGACCCCGCCGAGTACTACGAGCGCCCCGCCGAGCAGATAGAACATCCGCTCACGAAAGGCCCATGCGAAGGGGATAAAATGCAGGCCGACAACGAGCGCGATCAGACTCGGCCGCAGCTCGGTATTCCCTGCCGAAGTCAGCCACCGCGTACCCACGGCGATCAGCGCGAACTCTGCCACGACACAGAGCAGGTAGACGGCGATCCCGGATGGCTTCGCCGGTACGAAGTGGCCAAGCCAGCGAGGCCGGGCAAAGAGATTCCACAGGCCCAGGCCCGCCAGCACGACAACGGCTGTCCTCGCAGCGATCGCGAGGGGCGTTGCCAAGTCGGTGGAGTACGAGAACACGAACAGGCACGCACCGGCAAGACCGATGACCGCTCCGACACGACGGGGATCGGCAAACCGCGGCGGGGTAACAGCGGCAGGTCTGTCGTGGCTCATAGTTTCAGTCTCGCAGACCGGACCAGGGAGGCGGAATGGCGCATAAGCGATGGCCAGAAGTCTTCAGGCAAAAACCGGTCGTTACCCCTTGACTTAACTAACGGCGTTAGTTTTTACTGTAATCCAGATCACACTTTGTAGTCCGGAATGCAGTGAGGAGGGGTGGCGGTGGTGGTGCAGACTCGCGGGGCAGGACGCCCGGAGGAGGCGGTGCTCGACCGCGCCCTGATTGTCGACACCGCGTATCAGCTGCTGCGTGAACTCGGCGTGGAGGACCTCACCATGGCCCGGCTCGCCAGGGAACTCGGGGTCAAAACGCCTTCGCTCTACAACCATGTCGCTAGCAAGGCTGCCCTGCTCAACGACGTTCGGGGCCGGGTGGTGGCGCAGATCGACACCTCAGTTTTCGACTCGCAGCCGTGGGATCGGGCTTTGCGGCACTGGGCCCAGTCCTATGTGGCAGCGTTCGCGACACTGCATCCGTCATCCGCAGCCTCGATTGCGGTGCTTCCGATGGAGGCAGAACCTGCAACCATGCGGATGTACGACCGGGTCAGCCGCAATCTGCTCGCCAGCGGATGGCCGGCGCAGGAGCTTCTGCCGATCCTGGTCGCGGTCGAATCGTTTGTTGTCGGCTCGGTCCTCGATATTCGAGCTCCCGATTCCTACATGGCGCCCCGGGGCGATGGGGCTGAGCCGTTCTACCGGCGGGTTTTCGACGCCAGGCCGGCGAATCGTGCGGCGGTATCCGTCGATGTCGGCCTCAATGCGCTCATCGCGGGTCTCAGTCAGCGCTACGCGGATCTCGGCCTGCACCCGTCGGCATCCAGGGCCGTCCATGACGAAGGACCGGCGCCAGGCGCGCCGAAGTCCGGGTCTCGTAAGGGATAGGGCCGTTGAATGTTACGGAACTCGGACATCGCTGGCACCCCAGCGGTGCAAGGACACCCCAGCGGTACCAGACACCTCAGCGGTGACAAGGCACCTCACCGCTGACCAGACACGCTACCAACCACCCAATCGAAGGAGACGCTGAATGAAGAACAGCGAAGCAGATATCGTCATCACCAATGCCACCGTGTGGACTGGGGACGCCGCAGGCTCGTGGACGCACGCGGTGGCGATCCGCGGAGATTCCGTTGTTGCGCTCGGCACCGAGGCAGAAGCCCTGGCCGGTAGTGGTGCGCAGGTCATCGATGCCGACGGTGGAATGGTGACGCCGGGCTTCCAGGACGCCCATATTCATCCGGCTTTTGCCGCCCGCGACATGCAGCAGCTATGGCTCAACGACACCGAGCCGAGCAAAGAGGCCTACCTGGAGCAGATTCGTCAGTACGCGGCCGACAACCCCGAAGCCGACTGGATCACCGGCGGTGGCTGGGCGATGGAGGCCTTCCCGGGTGGAACCCCGCACAAGGCAGACCTCGACGCGATTGTGCCCGATCGTCCGGTGTTCATTATGAACCGCGACGTGCACGGCGCCTGGGCCAACTCAAAGGCGTTGGAGATAGCCGGAATCGACAATGACACGCCTGACCCGTCGGACGGGCGCTATGAACGCGACCCCGAGACCGGTGAACTCACCGGCTGTCTGCATGAAGGCGCGGCGTACACGTTCAAGGAGACGATCGTACCGCTGGCCGGTATCGAGGACTGGAAAGCTGCCATTCTGACGGCCCAGAAGCACCTGCATGCGCTGGGCATCACGGGCTGGCAGGATGCTTGGGTCTCTCCGGACACGCTTGAGGCATACCGCCAATTGGGTGAGTCCGGTTTGCTGACCGCGCGTGTGGTCGGAGCGCTGTGGTGGGAACGCAAGCAGGGGCTCGAACAGATCGAGCGCTTCGTGCGGCAACGGGACGAGGGCGCGGCGCCCAATTTCCTCCCCCAACGGGTCAAGATCATGGCCGACGGAGTGCTGGAGAACTACACCGGCGCGCTGCTGGAGCCGTACTGCGATGGGTGCGGAGGACAGCAGCGGGAAGGCGGCCGGGGCAGCGGCCTGAGCTACGTCGAACCGGAGGTGTTGCAGCAAGCCGTGACCGAACTCGACCGGCTCGGTTTCGGCGTGCATATGCACGCCATCGGGGACCGCGCCGTGCGCAACTGTCTTGACGCCGTCGAGGCTGCTCGGCGGGCGAATGGCTTCAGCGACAATGTGCACCACATCGCGCACGTCCAGATCGTCAATCCCGACGATCTGCCGCGATTCCGCGAACTCGGCGTCGTCGCCAACCTGCAGGCGTTGTGGGCATGCGCAGAGCCGCAGATGACGGAGCTGACATTGCCCATCCTCGGTGAGCAGAGGTCGGAGCAGCAGTTCCCCTTCGGCGACCTGCACCGAAGTGGGGCAATGCTGGCGATGGGCAGCGACTGGGCAGTCTCCACCGCGAACCCGCTGCCGCAGATCGAGGTCGCCGTGACCCGGGTCGATCCGGATGAGCGCGACGCCGAGCCATTCCTGCCAGAGCAGAAGCTGGATCTCGCCACGGCGCTGCGGGCGTTCACCGGCGGGAGCGCCCACGTCAACGGTGACTCCCGTGGCGGATGGCTCGGGGTCGGGCAGCGCGCGGACCTCGCCATCCTGGATCGCAACATTTTTGCCATCCAGCCGCGGATAGCCGATGCCAAAGTCACCATGACGATTGCCGGTGGCCGGATTGTGTTCGACGCCAACGCCGACGACAACGCTGCCGATTCCGCCCCGATGCCCGGACGGGTACCGGACTCCGCCTCGAAGGGACACGACGATGTCGTCGCAATCAGCCACTAACGCCCGTAAGACTGGCCTCTCCCGGGTCCTTGGCATTCCGTCGCTCGTGCTCTTCGGCCTGGCCTATATGGTGCCGCTAACCGTATTCACCACCTACGGGCCGGTCGAGCAACTCACCGAGGGACACCTGCCCGGCGCCTATCTGGTCACGCTTATCGCGATGTTGTTCACCGCGTTGAGCTACGGAAAGATGTCCCGGCTGTTCCCGGTCGCCGGCAGCGCCTACACCTACGCCCAGCGATCATTCGGCGGGAATGTCGGCTTCATCGTCGGCTGGTCGCTGATGCTCGATTACATCCTGTTGCCGATGATCAACTATCTGGTGATCGGGCTCTATCTAGCGGCGGCCTTCCCGGCGATCCCGCAGTGGGTCTGGATTCTACTGGGGATCCTGATCGTCACCGTCCTGAACATCCTGGGCATCAAGTCGGTGGCCAGGATGAACGTTGTTCTGATAGCAGCTCAGGCCGCATTCATCGTGCTTTTCCTGATCCTGAGCATCCGGACGATCTCTGGTGGCAGCGAAGTGTCAGTATTCGGACCGTTCTTCGGCGACAATGCGGAATTCGGCCTGATCATGACCGGTGCTTCGATCCTTTGCCTGTCTTTCCTGGGGTTCGACGCGATATCGACCCTGTCCGAGGAGGCCACGAACCCGAAGCGCAGCATTCCGCGGGCTATCCTGATCACCACTTTGACCGGCGGATTGATCTTCATCGGGCTTTCGCTCGTTGCGCACTGGGTCTTCCCGGATTGGCAGAGCTTCAGCAGCCCCGACACCGCGTCGCTCGATGTCATGCAGAAGGCGGGCGGTGCCTTCCTGTCGAACTTCTTCACTGCTGCCTACGTTGCCGGCGCCTTCGCATCCGCGCTAGCGTCGCAGGCCTCGGTGTCCCGGATTCTCTATTCCATGGGACGTGACGGCGTGTTGCCGAAGCGCTTCTTCGGCCAATTGAACCGACGCTTCAGCACCCCGGCAAATGCGACGATACTGGTCGGCGTCGTTTCGCTGATCGCCTTGTTCATCGATCTGGCGCTCGCTGCCTCGATTATCTCGTTCGGGGCCCTGGTCGCCTTCACCTTCGTGAACATCTCGGTGGTCAAGTCGCACGCGATCGACCGGCGGGACCGTAAGGGCATTGCCGTGCTGACGAACATAGTGCTGCCACTGATCGGCTTCGGTCTATCGATATGGCTGTGGACATCACTGCCGGGAACTTCGTTCGTGGTCGGGCTGATCTGGGCCGGAATGGGTCTGATCTATCTGGCGGGGCTCACCAAACTGTTCCGGGTCAAGCCGCCGCAGATGGACCTGGCGGAGTAGGCACGGACGGTGTGGCCGGTGCGGTGGATATTTCCACGGCCGTTAGATTACAGGCAGGAGACCGGCGCCTTGCGTTAGCACGCACGTCGCCGACCGGTCCGAGCGATTGGAGGAGCATGCCGGAGCCAGAAGCCGGAGCGCCGCGGATACTTGTGGTGCAAAACTCGGCCGGCAGCGCCCTGCGGCGGTTCGGGGAATGGTGGGCCGAGGACGGGCTCGCCGTCGATATCGTCCGTGCCTTTGACGGCGATGCCATACCGGACCTCGGCGGGTACCACGCGCTCGTCCTGCTTGGCGGCGGCCTGATGCCCGATGAGGATGATCGCGCACCATGGCTGCCCCGCGAACGTGAGGTGACTCGCGAGGCGCTCCAAGCCGGATTGCCGCTGCTCGGCCTCTGCCTTGGCGGGCAGTTGATGGCGCACGTTGCCGGCGGCAAGGTTCAGGCTAAGCACGGCTTGCCTGAAAATGGCAGCACCGAGTTGACCCGGCTACCCGAGGCCGAGAACGATGCCTTGTTCGGTCCGCTGCCTCGGAGTTTTCAGGCAATCGAGCACCGCGTGGACTCGATAACCGAGCTGCCGCCGGATGCCGTGTGGCTGGCCAGCAGCGAACGGTGCCCGATCCAGGCGTTCCGATTAGGTAATGCCGCCTGGGCTTGCCAGTTCCATCCGGAGGTCGGCGCGGACCGGGTTCAGGCCTGGGACAGGGAAGAGCTCGCCGAGCAGGGCTTCGACCCGGATGACATCGTCCGCAAGGCGGTGGCAGCTGAACCGGTCTCGGAGCCGCAATGGCGAGCCTTCGCCCAAAGATTTGCTGACTTGGTGAAGAGCTCGGCGGCTATTCGGCAGTAACCGGGCGTCCCGGACACGACCGCCCTCGCCGCGAGGACGCCGCGAGGCCGCCGCTCAGGTCGCGTCAGTTTGCCGTCGTGCGGACGCTGTCACGGGGTTGCTCAGCGTGCCGATCCCGTCGATCCGGCACTCGGCAACGTCTCCGGGGTGGATCTGCACGGCACCGGGAGTCCCGGTCGAGATGATGTCTCCGGGGTACAGCGGCATCACCTGGCTGTGGAAGCTCACCAGGTTCGCCGGACCGAACATCATCTGCTCGACCGTGTTCCGGCGATGCACTTGTCCGTTGCGCACGGTTGACACCGCGACGTCTCCTATATCCCCGAATTGGTCGAGCACGTCTTGCATCGGCGTGATGGCAGGACCAAAGGAGAAGAACCCGGGAAAGTTCTTCGACCTGGTCAGGTAGCGAGGGTTTTTGGCGAGGATGTCCTCCGCCGTTTGGTCGAGGATGGGCACCACACCCCAGACGTAGTCCAGGGCTTCGGTTTCTCCGACGTTGCGGCACTCACGGCCGATGATCAGCCCCAGCTCCGCCTCGGCCGTGACGCGCTCACTCTGCCACGGAAGTGGTATCGGCTCTCCGGGCCCGATGACGGTGTGGTCACCCTTGATGAACGAGGCCGGTTCTTCGGCTGGTGCGGTTTCTGCAAGGTCGGCGGCATGCTCGCGGTAGTTCAGCCCGATGCCCCAGATCATCCGCGGATTGCGGTAGGGAGCCGCCAGCGTCAGGCCATTTGGTGAGTGGAAAGCGGCCTCGGGGACCTTGTCGAGCTTGCGGGCGAGGTCCTCAGCCGGGAACGCGCGAAGCACTTCACCAGCGTCTGGGTAGTCATCGTCGAGCAGGTCGCCGGCGAACAGTGCCCCGCGGGCGGGGTCGATCAGGACCGCCGTCGTCGTGCCGTCAGTCAGTACGGTTGTGCCCAATTGCACGGCAGGTCCTTTCAGTAGGCGCCGACGAGTCCGCCGTCGCAGCGAATCTGCTCGCCGGTGATGTACGACGCTTGTTCGCTGCACAGAAAGGCAGCGATGGCACCGAATTCCGCCGGCCTGCCGTAACGGCCGATTGGGATGGCGGCTCGAGACCGGGCCTGCACGTCGGAGAGATCGACACCTTCCCGTTCGGCTGCGGCGCGGTCGAGGCTGGCCAGCCGGTCCGTAGCGATGCGGCCCGGAAGCACCATATTGACTGTCACGCCATCCGCGGCGACCTCCGCCGCAAGCGTCTTGAGGTAGCCCGCCAATCCCGCCCTCGCGATGTTAGACAGCGCCAGACCGGGGATCGGTGCCTGGATGCCGCTGGACCCCAGTCCGACGATGCGTCCCCAGCCGGTGGCTCGCATCGCCGGGAGCACCTGGGAAACCAGTTCGACCTGACGTAGCAGCAGGGTTTCGGTCGCCCTCTGAATTGTCTCGGCGTCGAGTCCCGCCGCGGTGCCGGGCGCCGGACCGCCGGAGTTCAAGATGAGAATGTCGACAGCACCCAGTTCGCTGATCACCGCGTCGGTGAGCCGCTTCGCCGAGCCGGATTCCGTGAGGTCGACTTCGAAGCCGGCCGCGCCGTCGAGCTCGGCTGCCTGGCGGTGGGCGAGGTCGCCTCGGCGCCCGGAGATGGCTACCCGGACGCCCTCAGCGGCTAGAGTCTGTGCCACCGCCAGCCCCAGGCCAGAGGTGGAACCGGGTACCAGCGCGGTCTTCCCGTTCAGTCCTAAATCCATCAGACGTTCGTCCTTTCCAGAACGACGAGGTGTTGCTGCAGAATTGGTCCGAGCGAGGCCGGCATTTTTGGCATCGGTGGGCGCACATCCGCCTCCTCGAAAATTCCCCGACGGCGAAAGGCTTCCTTGCGCAGCGCGAGCCCGATACCTGGCTGGGCCTCGAAGTTGGCCAGCGGAAGCCAACGGGCGAAGGCCTCGTGGGCGGCAGCCATGCCGCCGGCATTCCATCCCTCGATGGCTGCCAGCAATGCCTCCGGCCGCGAGAAGCCCGTCATCGCCCCTGCAGCGCCGGCAGCCAGCTCATCCAGCAGGCCCACCCCTCCCAGGCCACCAAAGATTGGCACCTGCGTACCCCCGGTCAGGTGGGCAATGGCGGCGGCGGTAGGCGGGGCCTCCGACTTGACCGCCACGATGAACGGACAGCGGCGAAGGGTATCCAGGATCTGGTCAGAAGTGATGTGTACGCCACTGACCAGGGGATAGTCCTGGGCCACGATGCCGACGCCGGTGGCCTCGAAGATGGCAGAGAAGTGCTGTGCCAGCAGCTGCGGTCGAGCGCCGTTGATCTGGACCATCAGACCGGCCAGGTTCTGGCCTGCGGCCTCTACCGCCAGCCGCGCCTGCTCGACGGCGGGTGCGGTGGACCGGGCGGAGATCCCGACGACGACCGGAAGCCCGTCGCCCTGCTGGACGACCGCTTCAACCACATCCCGCTGCTCTCGCGAATCGAGGGCGGCCCCTTCGCCGAAGACGCCCAGGGCAACGACGCCGGCTGCCGGTAGCTCACGGAAGAGCTGAACCTGGCGGCCGAGAGAGGCCAGGTCGACGCTCAGGTCCGGGCCGTGAAATGGCGTGGCAAGAATTCCCCATAAGCCGGGGCTCAATGGTTCCGGATTCACCAGTCGACCTCCCAATGGCCATCGGCAGCACAATGTCACCGGAGCGTACCACGCTGTCGGTGAGCCAATTTCTGACCGGATCGCAAGACTGAGGTGACCGATTCTCAGTAGGGTGGGCGTCATGGATATGGCCGCTTTTCATCGCGAGATAGACGCCAGATCGATCGACGCCCTGCGGCAACAGGGCGGATTCAAGTGGGCTGCTCATCCGCAAGCGATCGGTGCTTTCATCGCTGAGATGGACTTTGGTCTTGCCGCGCCGATTCGCGAGGCAGTCGCCAGTTCGCTCGACACTGAATCCACCGGCTACCTCTCTCCGCGGCTGGCCGACGAGCTGGGCAGGGCGACGGCCCGCTGGCAACTGGACCATCACGGACGTGACGTTCCGGCGGCCTGGATCCGGCCGGCTGCAGACGTGCTCGTCGCCCTGGAACAGACGATCGAGTACTTCACCTCGCCTGACGATCCGATTGTGCTGTTGACTCCCGCGTATATGCCGTTTGTCTCCTTGCCGAGGCGGCACGGACGCCGACTGGTCCAGGTGCCAATGGTTGAGCCGGGCGACGAGCACGGGCACTGGCAGCTCGACCTGCCGGCGCTCGACCGGGCGCTTGGCGATGGCGGTCTGCTGGTGTTGGTGAATCCACATAATCCGATCGGCAAGGTCTACTCGAAGGACGAGCTGAAACAGATCGCCGAGATCGTGGAGCGGAATGGCGCCCGCGTGTTTGCCGACGAAATCCATGCGCCGATGATTTACCCGGGGCAGGGTCACATTGCGTATGCCACGATCAACGAAACAACCGCGAGACACACCGTCACCGCGGCCTCGGCATCGAAATCCTGGAACATCCCCGGCCTGAAATGCGCGCAGCTGATCTTCAGTAACTCCGATGACGTCGACCGCTGGGACGCGACCCGGTTAATCGTCGGGGACGGCGCAGCGACTCCGGGAGTAGTTGCCAATATTGCTGCCTACCAGCACGGTGAAACCTGGCTGCGGAACGTGATGGGATACCTCGACGGCAACAGGTCATTGCTGGCCGAACTTCTTGCCGAGCTCCTCCCGGAGGTGAACTTCACCGTTCCCGACGCCACCTACCTGGCCTGGCTGGATTGCCGGCCGCTGAAGCTCGGCACCAGCCCGGTGGAGTTCTTTCTCGACAACGCAAACGTGGCCCTGACAGACGGCGCGCTGTGCGGAACCGTCGGACAAGGCCACGTCCGGCTGAACTTCGCCACCCCGCGGCCAATCCTCGTGCAAATGGTCAGACAGCTGGCCGCGGCAGTGGATCGAGCGATCTGATTACCAGATCTGCACCCGCTGTTCCGGTGCGAGGAACATGCCATCGCCTTCGCGCACGTCGAACGCCTGGTAGAACGCGTCGAGATTCTTCACGATCTGATTGCAACGGAACTCTTCGGGAGAGTGCGGATCGATGGCAAGCCGGCGAATCCGTTCGGCATCACGCGCCTTGCCCCGCCAGGCCTGCGCCCAGGCCAGGAAGAACCGCTGGTCGCCACTGAGACCGTCCATCTCCGGGGCTTCGCCGTCTCCCAGCGCCAGCTTGTACGCCTTATACGCAATTCCGAGCCCGCCCAGGTCGCCGATGTTCTCACCGATGGTCAGCGCACCGTTCACATGATGGTCGGCATCGAGGCCGACCGGAACCAGCGCCTCGTACTGGTCGATCAGGCTGCCGGTCAGCTTCTCGAAGGCCGCGCGATCATCGGGTGTCCACCAGTCGATCAGGTTCCCATCGCCATCGTATTTGGACCCTTGGTCGTCAAAGCCATGACCGAGCTCATGGCCGATCACCGCGCCGATCGCGCCGTAGTTGGCGGCGTCGTCTGCCTCGGCATTGAAGAACGGTGGCTGCAGGATGGCCGCCGGGAAGACGATCTCATTCATGATCGGGTGGTAGTAGGCGTTGACGGTTTGCGGCGTCATCAGCCATTCTTCCCGGTCGATCGGGCCGCCGATCCGGTTCAACTGCCTGTGATGTTCGAAGGTGTTGGCACGCAGCACGTTACCCAGTAGATCGTCGCTCAGGATCTCAAGGTCGGAGTAGTCACGCCACTTGCTCGGGTACCCGATTTTCGGCGTGAACCGGTCCAGCTTTGCCAGGGCCTTGTGCCTGGTGTCGTCGCCCATCCAACTGATCTCAGTGATCGAGGAGCGGTACGCCTCGATCAGGTTCGCAACGAGTTCATCCATCCGCGATTTAGCCGTCGGCGGGAAGTGACGGTCGACGTATACCTTGCCTACCGCCTCGCCGAGCAGTCCCTCGACCAGCGAAACGCCGCGCTTCCACCGCTCGCGGTTCTCTTCGGTTCCGGAGAGCGTCCGTCCATAGAAGTCGAAATTCTCTTCGACGATCTCACTGCTCAGGTACGGTGCCGCATCGTGCACCAGGTTGAAGAGCAGCCACGCCTTCCAGTCATCCAGCGGGCGATTCTCCCAGGCCTGCGAGGCGGCGGTGACGAAGCTCGGCTGCTGAACCACGGCGTGGTCGAGGCTGCCCTCAGGCATCTGGGCCGCCTGCTGGTAGACCGCCCAGGGGAAATTCGGGCTGATGTCGGCCAGCTCGTCGGCGCTCACCTTGGTATAAGTCTTCTCGGCATCTCGGCAGGCAACGATATCCCAGTGGTTCTTGGCGAGATCGGCTTCCACGGCGAGCACTGTCTCTGCGAAAGAGTCGGCGCTGCCTCCGGTCAACGCGGTCAAGCCAGCGAGCTTTGCAATCTTGGCAATATGACGCAGGTAGGCGGCGCGGATCTCGGCGTACTTGGCCTCGCGGTAGTAGGACTCGTCGGGAAGGTTCAGACCGCCCTGGCTCAGGTACACGATGTATTCGTCGGACTTCCTGGCGTCCGGCGATACCCAAAGGTAGAACAGTCCGGCGGAGCCCTCGCGATTGGCTTCGCCGAGCAGCCTGGTCAGCTCGGTGATGTCGGGGGCTTCGGCGACGGCTTTGAGCCGTGACTCGAGTGTTGTCACTCCGAGTCGGTCGAGGCGCTCCACATCCATGAAGGAGGCGAAGAGGTCGCCGACCTTCTGGCTTTCGGTGCCCGGTTCCGCGTTACTGTTCGCCGCTTCCTCTATCAGGGTGCGTACCTGCGTCTCGGCCTGGTCGAAGAGCGCGCGCATCGCGCCGTCGGTCGACCGGTCTGAGGGAATCGGCACATCGCGAAGCCAGCGGCCGTTGAGGTGCCGGAAAAGGTCATCCTGGAGCCGGACGGAGCTGTCCGTATATTGAGTGTCGATGCCTGAAGTCATGTTTCACACGTTAGCTGCTGTCAGTGACAGAGCCACGGACAGGTGGACCCGAGGTCGTGAAAGCAGCGCCCCGACCGGGCCAGCTGCCGCGGCCAGCAGCCCGCCTCGGCCGGGCCAGCTGCCGCGGCTCAGCAGCCCGCCCCGACCGGGCCGGCTGCGGCGGCTCAGATCGCATCCAACTTGCTGCGGAACGAGTGCTTGACTTCCGGGGGAGCCCAGGAAATGTCAATCGCATTGCGCTGCAGCGTCACCAAGTCCTGCGCAGTCAACCCCAGCTCAGCCTGCACCGCCGCGAGGTTCTCGGCGATGTACCCGCCGAAGTACGCGGGATCGTCAGAGTTGACGGTCACCTTGACTCCCTGGTCGAGAAGGGACTTGATCACGGCAGACTTTGTCCCATCGCTTACCCAGGAGTTTGAGATGGGGCAGCAGGTGAGGCCGATTCCCCGGCGTTTGAGCTCGTCGATCAGTTCCGGGCTGGATACGACGTTGGTGCCATGGTCAATCCGGTCCACCCCGATGTCCTCGATACATTGCCGGATATGCTCCACGGAATTCTCCTGATCCACGTCGCAGTGCATGGTCAAGAGGTAGCCTTCCTGGCGCGCTCTGCTGAATACTCTGGCGAACTTGCTCGGTGGGTTGCCCCGCTCGTCCGAATCGAGCCCGACTCCGATGATCCACTTCCGGTAAGGCAATGACTCAAGCAGAGTGGCCATTGCGTATTCCGCCTGGAAATCGCGCAAGAAGCACATGATGAGTCCGGTCTGAATGCCCAGCTGACGTTCTCCGTCCAGCTGGGCGCGCCGGATTCCGCGGATCACGATGTCGAATGGAACGCCACGGGACGTATGCGCCTGCGGGTCGAAGAAGATCTCGGCGTACAGCACGCCCTGACTCGTCGCCTTCTCCAGGTAAGCCCAGGCGAGGTCGTAGAAATCCTGTTCCGTCCGGAGTACTTCCATGCCGTCGTAATACCCGACCAGGAAGGAGGTGAGGTCACTGAACTGATACGCAGCTCGGATGTCCTCCACAGTGTCGTAGGGCAATTGCAGGCCGTTACGCTTGGCCAGAACGAACTTGAGCTCCGGTTCGAGCGTGCCTTCGATGTGCAGGTGCAACTCGCACTTGGGGAGCCTATCGATGATGCTTTCGCTACTCATGGTTCTCGCGCCTTCTTTTAGTGTGCCTCGACGATTGGTTCGATGACTTGCAGAGCCGTGCAATCGATCAGGCCGAGGTCGGTAATCGCGTATTCCGGGATAGCAGTAATGGACAGGAAATAAAGGTATCCGAATGGCGATGGCAACTTGCTGCCGAGTTCCTGGGCATGCTTGTCCAGGGCCTGCTCGCGTTCCGACATTGATTCCGGCGTGAGGTCGGCGACAATTCCGCCGATCGGCAGCGGCAGGAGATCCAGGACCTCGCCGTCTCGAACCACGATCTGCCCTCCTCCTGCCTTGGCGATTTCGTTGATCGCGAGGGCCATGTCGTCGCCATTCGTCCCAACGCAGATTATGTTGTTGTCATCGGGAGCAGCGGATGTGGCGATGGCGCCGCTACGGAGACCGAAACCGTGCACGAATGCCACCGGCAGGTTGGAAGTCTTGCCGTATCTCTCGGCAACGGCGACATAGATTATGTCCTGATCGATGTCAGCAAGAATCTTGCCCTGGCGGACCGTCAGATTCGCGTCCTTCCGGCTCCGGACGAAGGCGACATCCGGGTTCAGCGACATCGCAAGAACCTGCACCGTCTCCTTCCCGGGCGCCGTCGGCACGAGGTCATCACCCGAGGGACGGTCCAGGACGATAGTGTCCCGGAGAAACGGTGCGCGCTCGGGCGGCGTCGGCTTCTCGAGCGGCTGACCGTCCACCGCGAAAACGCTGCCTCCCGCGATCACGGTCTGCGCGCGGAAATCGGCGAGATCATCGACCATCAGGATGTCGGCAAACCTGCCCGGCGCAATCGAGCCAACAGATTGGTCTATGCCGTACATGCTGGCGCAGTTGATAGTTGCCATTTGGATTGCTGTCACCGGCTCGACACCCGCTTCGACTGCCATCCGCACCAGGTGATCAAGGTGCCCTCGTCCGAGCAGATCGCTCGCCGACACGTCATCGGTGCAAAATGCGATTCGATTGGATGCGGCCCCGAACTTTGTGAGTACCTGAATGTTCTCATTGAGGAAAGGCGCCGCAGCGGACTCCCGGATGATCACATGCAGCCCGTTACGCAGCTTCTGCATTGTCTCGTCCGCCGAGTAGGACTCGTGGTCCAGGCGTACTCCCGCGGCGGCGATCCCCGCAATCCGCCGATCATCCGACATCGGGGCGCAGCCGAAGATGGGCAAACGGTTCTGAGCAGCAAGCTCAAAGGCCTGCCGGACCTCATCGTCACCAATCTCGATGAACTCCTGAACCGTTTCCCATAGGCCGACGCACTCGGGCCACAGCTGGGCCTCGCGGTGTTCATCCGGTCCGAACCGGTGTCCGACCGTTGACTCGGGAACTGTGTAAGGGGCCTTGGCCGGTGCTCCCCAGAAGACGCGTAGCGGACTGCGTTTGGACTCGTTGAGAAACTCGCGGACCCCTTCGAGCCCCGCGACGACGAGGATCTGATCCAGGCCCGAGACAGCGCTTGTCGTCCCGTAACGGGAGACGAGATTTGCGAACATTGTCACCGACAACTTGCTGCATTCGATATGCAGATGTCCGTCGATCAGGCCTGGCGTGAGAAAGCGCCCATCCGCCGGTATCACTTTCGTGTTCGCGTCACAGCGACTTTTGACGTCCCCGACGGCAGCGATCCGAGTTCCTTCGATGGCGACATCGGCCTGATATATCTCGCCGGTCAGAACGTTGACCAGCCTTCCGCCGGTGATTACGGTCTCGGCGGCTTTGCGCCCGTATGCAACGTCGAGTAGAGATTGGTGAATCATTGAGGTGCCTTTCATGGATTGAAATTCTTAAGCATGTTCTGAAAGCAATGCAGTCGGAGTTTTATTTATGGTTCGCCGAGCCAAAATCCAGTACGTCAGTGCCGCAATGACAAGCCCGGCCGGGATACTCAGGTCGGCCCCATTAGTCAGCTTCGCGAGCGGGCCGACGTAAGTCGACGAGTTCAACCAGAGCCCGCTCACGAGCATGCCCAGCGCTTGCGCAGCCATCCCCGAGAGCCGATAGCCACCGGCGCGCTTTCTGCCGGGCTCGTCGGCCAGTGCGGCTAGGTCATATCTGCCCCTGCGCATCAGCCAGTCCGTGATGTAGATCGCCACCCAAGGCGCCAGCCAGATCACCAACAAACCGAGAAATGCATTAAGTAATGCATAAAATGATTCGCCGGTCACCGCCACATATGTGATGACGGCACACAGTACCGTATCGACGAGGACCATCCCAACACGCGAAACCTTGACGCCCGCTGTCTGGAGATTCAATCCTGATGAATACAGATTGGTGCTGTTCTGCACGAGCAGCGACACCATCGCGAGTATGAGATAAGGGACGACGAACCATGCCGGAAGCACTCCCGGCAATCCCGAAATGGGATCAGAAACGTCAAGGGTTATCGAGGCAGTGGCGGCACCAAGAATCTGAAGAAGCACGTAGGGCACAAAACCACCGACGGCTGCGTAGAACGCGACCGCGCGGCCCGATACGTTCTGCGGCAGATAGCGCGAGAAGTTGGATCCGGCCGGCGCCCAGGAGAGGCCTCCGGATGCCATGATCAATGCCACGGCGACCGTGAACATCGACAAAGATGCCCCGCCGGTCACGCTGGCAGCGGCGAAGTCGACCTTCGGAAGGACGAGTACAGCCATAAGCACAAACGCCACGGCGAAAATCGCGCTGAAATACTTCTGCAACTTCATCATGGCCGCATGGCCGAATAGTGGCAGCAGAAGCTGGATGCCAGCCAGGACAACGATGGTGACGATCTGAACCGGCGGCGTTGAGCTGATTCCGGCCCGGTCCAGCAACGTGAGGCCCGCGAACACAACCAGAATGAAGCCGCCCGCCTCGAATCCAACCAAAGTCAGCCACCCGAAGACGCCCAGGATGCGTCCGCCCTTCGGGCCGTAGGAAGCTCGAGAAACGGTGAGCGTCGTCGTTCCGGTTTTCGGTCCCTGGACGCTGGCAAGCCCGAGCAACGGGTAGGCCAGGAGGTTGCCGAGAATGATGGCGACCACTGCCTGAATGAAATTCAGCCCCAGGGTGACGACGAGTGCGCCGTAGACGACTGTGAACACTGTGGTGGTGGTGCCTGCCCACAGAAACATCAAGTCTCGAGGTTTGCCGTACCTCGCCGACTCAGGAACGAGTTCGATGCCCCGGCGTTCGATCCGGTTCTCTCCTGCTGCTGTTCCGTCCATGTGCCCTCCTCATCGCGGCCACTTGCGTTGGCGGCGACGTTAGTAGCAGAAACGTTTCTGCACAATAGGCAATTTCGGTCGCTTATCGCGGGCTGAGCCTGAAGAGTGGAGCATATGCTTGCGATATGCCTCGACAAACCCCTGCGAATCCCGGCATCCGTGACGTTGCCGCGATGGCAGGGGTCTCGATCACAACTGTTTCGGATTCATTGAGTGGCAAGGGCAGAATCAGCGAGGCGACACGTAGCCGGGTTCGCGAAGTTGCGCGTACGCTCGGCTACCGTCCCAGCGCGCTGGCGAAGGGGCTGCGGGCGGGCAGGTCCCAATTGCTCGGGCTTGTTGTCACCAAATACGGCCGAACGCCGTGGACCTTTACCGGTCTTCCCTACTTCTCGAAGATCGTTGATACCGCACTGGCCACAGCCTTGGAGCAGGGGTACGCCTTGGTCGTGCTTCCCGCGGGCGAGCACCTGGAAAGCCTGCTCGCCTATCCGCTCGACGGATTGTTTGTGGTCGACCCGCTCCACAACGATCCAGTGATCGCCGACGCTCGGCGACGCGGATTGCCCGTCATAGCCGATCGCGCCAACGCGACCCAGCCTAACCACCTGTGGGTCGACTTCGATCACGACCGCGCGGTCACTTTGATGTGCGACCATCTCAGCGCCGAAGGCACCCGGTCGCCAGTCCTGCTCGCTGCGGACGGCAAGGACAGTTACACCCGTGCCTGCATCGCTGCGTACTCCAGGTGGTGCAAACGTGCGAACAAGACACGGTCGGTGATCACCGTCGGCCATGAAGGAGGAGCACCTGCAGAGTCAGTACGCGCGCTCATGCGTGCCGCAGATCGGCCTGACGCCCTCTTCGGCCTCGAAGACTCTCACGTTCAGGTGCTCCGAGCGGAGGCAGCCGCTGCTGGCCTGTGTGTTCCTGAGGATATCGGCCTGGGCTGCTTCTCCGAGGCGGATGCCGAACGGAGTGACCCAGGGGCAGTTACGCTTCTCACCGTGGATCCCAGCACACTCGCGGCGAACGCCATCAAGCTCCTCGTCGACGCGATCGAAGGACGGAAGCCCTCCGCCGGCCTGCGGACCGTGAATTGCGAGCTGGCCAACTTCGATGAGTGAGGTTTCCGCCGACCAGGCTTCAGCTTGTCGAGCTTTAGCTCGTCGGGATGCGCCATCAGGTGGATGCCGCCCGCTAACCTTCACGTCTGCTTACCCCCCGCTCGGTGCACCCTGGATGTCCCGAACCAGCTGCGGTGCGTCACGATGGGAGGATGCTCCCGAACCATCCGTACCGGATCCTGACTGTCTGCACCGGAAATATCTGCCGTTCGCCAATTGCCGAGGTAGTGCTGGCTGAGCGGTTTGCCGCGAACGGGCTGCAGGACCGGGTCGTCATCGACTCCGGCGCGATCAGTAGCGAAGAACTCGGCAACCCCATGGACCCGCGGGCCAGGAAAGTTCTGCTGGCACACGGCTATCCAGATCATCGGCACAGCGCCCGGCAGGTGGATCCGGCGTGGCTCGGCGAGCGCGACCTGGTGCTTGCGATGACGTCGGGCCACGCGGCAGCACTCCGCCGACTCGCGGTCACGGATGAGGAGCGGCTGAGGATCAGGCTCTACCGGGAGTTCGACCCAGCATCGCCGCAGGGGGTATCCGAGCAGGAGCTCGACATCAATGACCCCTGGTACGGCGATATGACCGATTTCGAGCAGACCATTTCCTACATTGAGGCCGGTGCCGATCCAATCGTTGACTTCGTCAGGGCCAGGATCGAGGCGGGTTAAACGCGCGCTGCTAGAGGCCACCGGTTGTGACTAGCCGGGACCAAATCGGGACCACGGCCTTACTGTCGACACTGTTATTGCAGTGCGCTTCAGTCCTGTGTGCGAGTGAGGTCGGCAACGGGTTCGCTCGCCGTGAATCCGGCTGCGAGATATGTGGCGAGTGCACCGGCGTTGGAGTTCTCGGCGACGACGGCTGCGGTAGAAGCGCCGTGCTGTTGCAGAGCTTGCGCACCGGCGAGGGTGATGGCCGTACCGTAACCGTGGCCGTGGTGGTCGCGGTGCACTCCCATCGGTTCGATGAGGCCAGGGCGCCCACTTCCGGCTATCCAGACAGTGGTGACGGCAACGGGCTGATCGGTGTTGTCGTAGCCGATGAGGTGGTGGGCGAGGTGTGCGAACGGGCCCGTTGCCATCGTTGTCCACCGCTGGATGAGCCTCTGCCTTTCCTCGGCGCTCGGCGACGTTCCCTTGAACGCGGACCAGTGCACCGTCGTCCACTCTTGTGCCTCGTCGAGGCCGATCTCCTCGACTCGCAGCGCCGCGTTGCGTGGATTCGCGGGGACGGGGGTGCGCAGGTCGAGCTGTAGCGGCGTCCAGGGTTCGTCCGTGTCCCATCCCTGGGCGCGAAGGCGGGCCTGCAGTGCAAGCGCGCCGCGGGCTTCGACGGTCACCGTTCCTGGGGGAAGTACGCGAGCACTCGTGAGATCAGCTTCGATCTGGCCGGCGAGTTCGTCATCGTCGAGAGCTGAGGGGCCCATCGCCATGCGGAAGAGATCGTCGCCATCGAACATACCGATCGCGACGATCGATCCAGAGACGGTCCAGCACCGCAGGTCTGCGGCCAACTTCTCGGCGCCGACCATCGAGTGCCAACCGAGGTCTCCGGGATGCAGGAATCCCTTCCAGTCAGCGGTCTGCCACTCACTCAGCGTCCTGGTGATCTCGGCAAGTTGAGCAACAGTCGGTGTCGTGCGGGTGGTCATTCATCCTCCGTGGCTTGCGTGGCTGGTTGGGCTGCAACAGCGGTTACATCAACTGCACGCCGCACCAGGCGAGGATCGCAATCACCAACCAGGCAAGGCCTGCAACGGCGAGCGACCGTCCGCCTGTTGTGAGTAGTTTTCCGATCCGGACCGCGGAGCCCAGCCCGAAAAGCGCCGCGCCGAGCAGGATGGTCTGCACGAGGTCGGCCACGGCGAGCACGGAGTCGGGCAGGATGCCGGTTGTGCGAACCACGACGGCAGCCAGAAAACCAAGCACAAACAGGGGCACGATGGGCGTTGCGGCCGGCTTATTCGGCGCCCGCTGAGCCGGACGCCCGGTCGTCGCGGCGCCATCCGTACGCTCGGCCATCGCGCCATCCGTACCCGTGGCAGCGGCGGCTGCGCTACTCTCGGCGATCGCGGCAGCGCTGGCTGCGCGCCGTTCGGTGCGGCGGAGCGCAAGACCGGTCCCGGCGACCATCGGGGCAAGCATCAGCACGCGGGTCAGCTTCACGATGACCGCCGCGGCCAAGGCGGTGGTGCCAGCTGTTTGCGCGGTTGCGACGACCTGACCGACATCATGCACGCCGGCGCCAACCCAGCGCCCGAAGTCGATGTCGCTGAGTCCCAGCGGCACCATCAACGGCGGCAGTACGAATATTGCCAGCGTTCCGCACAGCGTGACCAGGGCGACCGGTGTGACGGCCTCCTTGTCGTCACTCTTTGTGACGCCGGCCATAGCGCCAATCGCCGAAGCACCACAGATGGAGAAGCCAGCGGCGACGAGCAGAGGCTGATGGCCCGGAAGCTTCAGCAGCCTGGCGAGGTACCAGATGCCGAAAAAGCTGATGATGACAATGCCGACGACAATCAGCACCGCCCGCCATCCAAGCCCGGCGATGTCGAATAGGCTGAGTTTCAGCCCGAGCAGCACGATGCCGATCCGCATCAGCCGCTTACCCGCGAGGCTGAGGCCCGGCTTGAGCACGCCGTCGCTAAATTGCCGGATACCGGTGACGTTGCCTGCGATGATGCCGAGCACGACGGCGGCGGTCAGGAGTGGAACGTCGGGCACCGCGGAGTGGATAGCCCAGGCCGCGGCGACACCGAACAGCGCTGCTGCCAGGCCCGGCGACTGGCGCAGAAAAGTCCGGGATACCGATGGCCTAGCTGTTGTTCCAACCTTCTTGACACTCACCTATCAAGGATGACGTATCGGCGATAGTGCGAGCCCGGCAGGTGGCGGCTGGCACAACGGGACGAAATCCGGGTCGGTAAGTTGCGGTTACGTCTCGATGACAGCGATACGGCAGAAAAATACGCGGCCGGTCTTGCATACTCGCATCAGAACTTAGGTATCAATCTGTGGAGGAAATGTGAAAAGAGCGACTCGCTCGGCCGTAGCGGCCGCCGCACTCGCCGGAGCGCTTATGCTCACGGCCTGTTCCGGTGGTTCCGGTGGTACTGCCGACGGGATCGAGGTCGTCAACGAGGGCAAGCTGACGACCTGCACCCACTTGTCGTACAAGCCGTTCCAGTACGAAGAAGGCGGCGAAGTCGTCGGGTTCGACGTTGACCTCGTTGACCTGGTCGCCAAGGACCTGGGCGTCGAGCAGGAGATCGAGAATACTCCGTTCGAGACCATCACGACCGGTGCTGCATTCAATAACGAACAGTGCGATGTAGCTGCGGCCGGTATGACTATCACCGACGAGCGCGCCAAGGTTATCGATTTCGCCGATCCGTACTTCAAGGCAAACCAGTCGGTCCTGGCCAAGGGAGATTCCGGCATCAAGTCCGAGGCGGACCTGGCTGGCAAGAAGTTGGCGGCACAAACCGGAACCACAGGCCTGCAGTATGCGGAAGAGAAGATCAAGGACGCCGAGGTTATCACCTACGAGGATCTGCCGCTGTCACTGCAGGCGATTCAGAATGGCGACGTCGACGCCGTGATCAATGACAACGGCGTGCTGTACGACTTCGCCAAGGAGAATACTGACTACACAGTTGGTTTCGACATCGAAACCGGCGAGAGCTACGGCATCGCGGTGAAGAAGGGCAATACCGAGCTCAAGGAGCGGATCAACGAGGTGTTGAAGACCGCGAAGGAAGACGGTCGCTACGCCGAGATCTACAAGAAATGGTTCAACACGGAACCTCCTGAGGGTTTCTAGAACGAATCACTAGAGGAGCCGCGGAGTTGCCCAGCAAATGGTGCAGGCTCCGCGGCTCCTCTAGACTCGAGCACGCGCCGAACTCACAACGTGGCTGTTCCACGGTGTAAGGAAATCGACTTCCAGGCAAGGAAATTCTGTGACAACAGATACCGAAGGCACCGGTAGCAGCGCCCCCGCGCGCCCGCCGGTGCGATCCAACAAAATGAGTAAACGCCGGCGCGGGCAGATATCCCGCGGCATCCAGTACGCGGTCATTGCCGTCGTTTTGGTTGTCATCGTGATTGTCGCCGACTGGGAAAAGCTCGGTCAGACCTTCTTCAATCCAGAAGTCGTCAAGGGAATGTTCCCGCGCGTCATCACGGTGGCGCTGAAGAACACATTGATTTTCACCCTGCTCGGGTTTGCGCTTGGCCTTGTGCTGGCCGTTGTGCTCGCGCTGATGCGGCTGTCGACGGTCGGACCATACCGCTGGGTGTCCTTTGCCTATATCGAATTCTTCCGCGGACTGCCAGCCCTGGTGGTCTTCCTCGGCATGGGGTTCGGCATCCCGGTGGCATTCCCCGGACTTGGCCTGACCAAGCTGACAACGATCATGCTCGCGCTCGGTTTCGTTTCGAGTGCCTACATGGCTGAAACGATTCGCGCCGGCATTCAGGCGGTGCCGAAGGGACAGGTAGAGGCGGCCAGATCGCTCGGGATGTCGCCCGCACGCGCGATGGCGACAATCGTCATCCCGCAGGCCTTCCGGATCATCCTGCCGCCGTTGACCAATGAGCTGATCCTGCTCACCAAGGACTCGTCACTGGCGTACATCCTCGGTTCCAGCGTTGAGCAGTTGGAGCTGGCCCAACTCGCGCGATCCGAAATTGTCAGCACCGCAAGTCTGACGCCGTTCATGGTTATTGCGCTGGCCTATCTGATCATCACCATTCCGCTGTCGTACCTGTCGCGTCGCCTGGAAAAGCGTTACGGATCGGACGCCGTCAGCTCTACTACGTCAGGAGGTGCGTAATCATGATGGACGCAACAGCTGAAAAAGTCATTGAGATCTCGCAGCTGCAGAAGTCCTTCGGCGATCTCGAGGTGCTGAAATCTGTCGATCTCACGGTTCGCAAGGGTGAGGTGGTTTGCGTTATCGGGCCCTCGGGGTCCGGAAAGTCGACCCTGCTGCGTTGCGTGAACCTGCTGGAGTCGCCCAGCGGTGGCTCGGTGACGGTCGGCGGCACCGATCTCACCGACCCCGACATCGATATCGATGCCGCACGGACCCGAATCGGCATGGTCTTTCAGTCGTTCAACCTGTTTGCCCACCTGAGCGTGCGGGACAACCTGACCATCGCGCAGCGCCGGGTGCTCAAACGCTCCAAGGCAGAGGCAAACAAAGTGGCCGAGCAGACGCTGGAGAAGGTGGGACTTGGCGAGAAGATTGAGGCGATGCCAAGCCAGCTTTCCGGCGGTCAGCAGCAGCGGGTGGCGATTGCCCGCGCGCTCGCGATGAATCCGGAGGTCATGCTCTTCGACGAACCGACCTCCGCGCTGGATCCCGAACTCGTCGGAGAGGTGCTATCGGTCATGCGGCAGCTCGCCGACGAGGGTATGACGATGCTCGTTGTGACGCATGAGATGGCATTTGCCCGTGATGTGGCCGATCAGGTTGTCTTTATGGCCGAGGGCTATGTGGTCGAGTCCGGGCCGCCTTCGCAGGTCGTTGTTGCGCCAACCGAGGAGCGCACAAAGCAGTTCCTGCGGCGCGTACTCGATCCGACGCATGTAGATGTGGCGGAAAGTGCGTAAATCTCAGATGCGAACTCATATGTCGAGGGGAGCAGTCGTGCGTCCGTTGTCCCTGTTCCGTGCGTCAGTTCGGGCTGTGTTTTCTCGGTCCGTGTCTTTGCGGTCTGGATCTTTGCAGCCTGCGTCGGGGGCGGCTGTGTCTTTACGGTTTGCGTCTTTGCAGTCTGCGTCGCGACCGCTGTCGCGGGGGGCGCTGCTCGCGTTGATGTTGGCCGCGGTATCCGCGGTTGCGCTGCTTACCGTTGGGCTGTTCGCCGTTCCGGCTTCGGCGCACGACCGGCTGGTCTCCAGCAGTCCTGCGGATGGCGAAACTGTGAAAGAAGCCCCGGGCTGGATCGAGCTGAACTTCAGCAGCACTGTCAAGGAAATCGGTTCCGAGGTGCAGGTCAACCACGAAGGGACGGACGTTTCTGCGGGAGAACTTGCCGTGGAGGACACGAAGTTGACCGTCGCGTTGCCAACAGACCTGAAAGACGGTGACTACACGGTCGTGTGGCGGACCGTGTCGTCTGACGGGCACCCGATTAGCGGCGAATACAGCTTCGAGATCGCGACCGGCGGGGGTTCGTCGGCATCGGAGTCGGCCCCTCAGAGCTCAAATCCCACCGGCGCGCCGCCGATCGGTACTCCGCCTGAATCGATGCAAACCCAGAGTCAAAACGTCGATGATTCCGAGCCGACCAGCTCCCCAATGGCGACCGGCATTATCGTTGCGGCAGTTGCGGTCGGGGTAATTCTAGTCGTGTTGATCATCCTGTTGATTGTGCGTCGTCGGCAGGCGAAGCACTAGGGAGTCGGTAGTTGCTCCGCTGGCGCTCTCGAGGTCTGTTGAACGACTGGCCTGCCAAGGCTTGCCGCGGGTAAGTCAGCCCAGCGAGGCGACGACTGCGCCAATACCGCTCTGCCAGCAAGCCCACCCGCCGGGCGTTGCAAACTGTCATGTCTGCAGCATTGCCCGTCGATCCACCGATGGAGTGCGCAACACTCGACGACTCGTCGATAGTCATCCCCGACCATCCGGTCATCACGTTCAAAACGAACCTGCCACGGACACACCACGAGCCGCCAGAAGGTCCAGGTGCTGCGCTGGCCTTCTGAACAAGGTTGCGATGCGCCACCGACATGACATTCGACCAATCGGCGTCGGGCTCTTAAGTGCGACTCCGTGGGTTCTTCTTCGTCCCTGAGGTGCCGCACGTCAAGCGTTCGTCTGCGTCTCCACGGGGTCGAGGCAGTCATAGGAGCAGTCTTCAACTGAGGGCCTCGTATCGCGGTGTTGTGACATGGGCGGACCTGCCCGGGTGGACGCTCAGGGTCCGAGTTTCCGCATTGGTCCCACTGTCAGTGCCGTCTTGTACGGTTATGAATAGAACGAACTATACTTCCGATCTGTTAGTGATTTAGTGCAACTACTAACTGAGTTTTGGGGCACTGTCGGTGCTCAAGTATACGTTTGGTGTAGAACGAAGATCGTGTTCCTACGGGCTGCTTTGAATGCTGAGGAGGTGATGGCGGTGGCGGATGTACAGGTGGCGGGCGGGTCGCCGTTTGCTGTCCTTGCTCGGGCGTTAGCTGATGAGGTGTCGCTGTCGTCTGCTGTGGTGATTGGGTCTTGGGATCGGGGTACGCGGCGGGAGGCGCTGTGGGTGGTTGGGGAGATGGCTGGGTTGTTGGAGTCGGTGCAGGCGCGGTTGATCGCGGCCGAGGAGCGCTCCGGTGACTGGCAGGGCGACGGGGAGCGGTCTATCGAGTCGTGGCTGGGGAAACAGACGAAGTCCGGGTACGGAAAAGCGAAGGCAGATCTGGCGGTGTCTCGTGCTTTGGCGGAGCTTCCGGCGTTGGGGGAGGCGTTGGAGTCCGGTGAAGTGTGTGGGGAGCATGTCCGGGTGGTGTCCCGGCAGTTCGAGCACGCCTCTGCCCCGCAACGCGCCGCACTGACTAGCCCGCAGGGCCAAGCAGAACTGCTGCGAGGCGCGAAGGGTGCGGATGCCGGGGTGTTTGGTAAAGCGTTGAAACACCGGATGGCTGCGGTGGACGCGGCGAAGCTGCAGCGGGGTCAGGATGCGGTGCGTGAGCGTCGGTATGCGCGGGTGTTCAAGCGGTGTGGCGGGGTGGTGTTGGAGGCGTTGCTGGATCCGGTCGCGGGGGAGAAACTCGCGGTCGCGTTGAATGCGGCGTCGCCGCGGCCGGGGGCCGGCGATGGGCGGTCGCCGGATCAGTTACGGGCGGATGCCTTGGAGACTCTGGCGTCGGCGTTGTTGAATCTTGGGGAGTTCAAGCCGGGCGGGCAGGTCCGCCCGCATGTGATGGTCACCCTGACCCAGGGCCAGTGGGCCGCGTGGCAGCACTGGAAACACCAGCAGAAACACCAGCAGGCGCAACGCGCGACCGCCGGTAGCGGGGCGGCAGGAGTGCCGACCGGCGGGAGCGATGTCGCTACCGGTAACGCCGCTGCTGCAGCGGCTGGCAGCGCGTTCATGCGCCCGGCTACTGACGCCGATAACGCAGCCACCGCCGCTACTGCCGGGGCTGGTGGGGTTCCGGTGCTGGGGGATGGGGTTCCGGTGCCGCCGGTGGAGTTGGATGTTCTACTGTGTGATTCGGTGGTGATGCGTGCTGTGCTGGATGCGGAGAATCAGCCGGTGAATCTTGGCCGGGATTCCCGGACGTTTACCGGTTCGCTGCGTAAGGCCCTGCATTTGAGGGATGGTGGGTGTGCCTGGCCGGCGTGTGGGATGCCGGCCCAGTTCACCGACGGGCACCACATCAACGAGTGGGCGGCCGGTCAGGGTTCGACGAGTGTGGATAACGGGCTGCTGCTGTGTTCCTTTCACCATCACCTGCTCCACGCGACCAGGACGGTGATCACCCCGATCCCGGGTGGCTTCCGTTTCACTAGCGCCGATGGTGTGTTGATCGGCGAACACCAGTTTCGACACCATGCCAGCCGGCAACAGCCCCGAAAACCAAGACCCAAAGCCGGACCCGGACCCGATGGTAGTGATGGCGGGGAAGTTGACGCAGGCGTCGGCAGTAGTGATACCGGGGAAGGGCATGCGGGCAGCAGCAATATGGGTGACGGGTATGCGGGCAGCAGCAATATGGGTGACGGGTATGCGGGCAGCAGCAATATGGGTGACGGGTATGCGGGCGACAGGATTACCGGCGACCCTTACGCGGGTAGCAGCGATACCGGCGACGGGCGGGCAGGCGACAGGATTACCGGTGACGGGCGAGCCGGGAGCACCGCTACGAGAGATTCACGAGCAGGTGACCGGCAGGCACGCCAGAGCGGTAAACGTACCGGACGTACCCATCGCCGGAGCGAGGGCCCAGCCCCACCAGCCGAACTGCCGCTGGAATGAGGCAGCTGAAACTTTGCACAGGCAGGAACGTAAAAGACAGCAAAGCGCAAGATCCGTTTCCTTCTTGCCCCGTCGGTCCGACTATGCCATTGTGAACGGTGATCACATCAGTGGTCGAATCAGGAGTGTCTGACACAAGGGAGTGTCATGTTCAAGCCAAAGAATGTGTTCAGCGGATTCAGCGTCGACAGCATTGAGGCTGCCCGGGAGTTTTACGGTGACAAGCTGGGGCTACCTGTCGGCGATGCCGAGATGGGGCTGCTGCAGCTCACCTTGCCATCAGGCGGGAATGTGCTGATTTACCCAAAAGACAACCATGAGCCAGCGACTTTCACGATCCTGAATTTTGCCGTAGCTGATGTAGAGCAGGCCGTCGACGAGCTGAATGAGCTGGGCGTCAACACCAATATCTATGACGATCCCAACCTGCCCACCGATGAGAAGGGAATCATGCGGGGATACGGCCCCGAAATTGCCTGGTTCAAAGATCCGGCAGGCAATGTCCTCTCGGTGGTCGCAGCCGATTAAGTTTACGACTATTGCGGACCACACAGCTCGGCCGGTAGCCGCAGTTTGGCCAGCTGTCTGGTGCCCGCAGCTCGGCCGGTCGCCTCGCATGCAGCTTTGCCCGCCGTCACGAGCGACCTCGTACTAGTCGCCGAGCAAAAGCTCGCGGGCAAGTAGTTCGCCGCAGATTTTCAGCAGCCGGGCAGGTTCGGCAATGCAGATGGCGATATCCGGTTCGACCGCGGTGAGTGGATAGGCCGCGATGAACCCGGCGTCTCGCAGCGCGTCCTGCTTGAGGTCAAGGCTGCCGCAGACGGCTGCAACCGGAATTCCCTGCCGCAGTGCGCGCTGAGCAACGCCGGCGGGGCCTTTCCCGTGCAGTGTTTGGGCGTCCAACCGGCCCTCGCCGGTGATGACCAGTCCTGCCTGCGGCAACGTCGTCTCGAAGTCGGTTAGCTCGAGGATCACATCGACGCCTGGGCGCATCGTCGCGCCGAGGACTGCCATCGCGGCGTAGCCAACCCCGCCGGCGGCGCCGGCGCCGGGAAGAGTAACGAAATCCAGATCGCCGCCAATCGATTCCGCGGTCCTTTCCGCGAAGCGGGCGAGGGCCGCATCCAGCTTCTCAACCTGCTTGGGATTTGCACCCTTCTGCGGGCCGTATACCGCGGCGGCACCTGCCGGGCCGAGCAGCGGATTGTCGACATCGCTGGCCAGGATGAACGTCGCATCGCCGATCCGAGGGTCCAGGCCGGAAGTATCGACGGCGTGCGTCGAGGCAAGCGCTGCTCCTCCAGGTTCCAGTTCCTCGCCGATTCTGTTGCTGATCCTGACTCCGAGCGCCTGGAGCATCCCGGCGCCACCGTCGGTGCTGGCGCTCCCGCCTATCCCGAGAATGATCGTTCGGGCGCCGGCGTCGAGAGCATGTCGGATCGCCTCGCCGGTGCCATAGCTACTTGCCGTCATCGGACTCAGCCGGTTGGTGGGAAGCAGAGCCAGTCCGCTGGCCAAGGCAAGCTCGACGACGGCAATCTCGTCCCGGATGGCGATCCGGGTGTTGTGCGGATCGCCCACTGGCCCACGAACCTCGACATCGACAGGGCTGAAGCCAGCCGAGAGTGCCGCGGCCACGGTGCCGTCACCGCCGTCCGCAATCGGGATTTCGACCGTCCTGGCTTCCGGTGCAACGGCGTGAATGCCGGCCGCGATAGCGGCGGCGACTTCGGCGGCGTCAAGCGAGCCCTTGAACTTGTCCGGTGCAATCAGAATTGTTGCGGGCGCAGTCATGACTTAGAGCTTAGGAGAAGCCGTGAATCGCGGTAGATGCAGGGCTGGCCAATCGCAGCCGCACCCTGAACTGATCGCAGCCGCCCGGCGAGAGATTTAAGGCCGCGCCGGCCGCGCTATTGCAGCCCGACCGGAACGGTAAAGGTACTTTAAACCAAAATTACTCGTCGGTGTTAATCGACGACGCGTCTCCCGCTGTGAGCTTCCGCGCGCCAAGCAGTACCACGAGTGCTGCCACCCCTCCGGCCGCCACCGGCACGATAAAACCAGCCTGCGCACCAAACTTGTCGATCACCTGACCGACCCCAGCCGAGCCAACCGAAACGCCCAGTCCGAGCGAGGTGCCGATCCAGGCCAGGGCCTCGGTCAGTCGTCCCTTGGGGGCTAGGCTCTGCACAACTGTATTGCCGCCCACCAGGGTCGGCGCGATGGTGAAGCCGACGATGAACAAGACGAGCGTCACGCTCCAGATCTCATTCACCAGCAGGATCGCCGCGGTGCCGAGCGTCATCAGGATGACGGTCCCGACGAATCGTCGTCCGACCGGGATCTTCCATTGGATCGCGCCGTAGATGACGCCCGAGAGCAGCGAGCCGAGCGCGAATAGCGCCAACACGAAACCTGCCAGCGCGGGCACGCCCTTCTCGGCGGTAAAGGCCACGATGATGACGTCGACAGAGCCCAGCGAGGCACCGAGGAACACGAAACAGACGATCACGATCAGGATGCTGGCCGAGCGGATGACGGATTCTCCGCCGCGTGAGCTGTTCCGGGTAGGAGCCGGCTCGGACGCTCGCTGACTGTACAGGAACACCGAACCGACGACGACTGCGATCAGCGAGGTGACGATTCCCGCTCCGGGGTACACGGTCGTCGCAAGCACCGTGACAAGTACCGGCCCTATTATGAACACCACCTCGTCCATCACCGATTCCCAGGAGAACGCGGCGTGCAGCTGAGCGGGGGAACTGACCACGTTGGCCCAGCGGGCGCGGACCATGGAGCCGACCGATCCTACCGTCGCGCCGGCAAGGATGGCCGAAATGAAGATCGACGGCAGACCCCAGTCGTACATGGTCGAGAGCAGCAAGCCGAGCAAGGCCAGAATATGCACGCCCACCGCGGGAACCATGATTCGGGACTGACCGCGGCTGTCCACGAGTCGCGCCAGGGTGGGGGAGAGCACGGCCTGGGTCACTGTAAAAACGGCCGTGACGGCTCCGGCGATCCCGTAGGATCCGGTAGCGTCGGCGACGAGTAAGACGATGCCGAGGCCGAGCATTGAGATTGGCATCCGCGCCAGCAGGCCGGCGAGTGAGAACGCCAGGGCACCAGGCAGGGCGAGGACATCACGAAATGGGCGGAACACAGCTTCCATTCTGGCCCATCGGTTTTGGCGTTTGTGTACCGCCCGGACGGTTAGTGAATTGGCGGGGTGTCGGCGAGCCAGATCGCGGCAGCTACCAGTGCCTGCCCGGCTGCTGACTGCGGCGAGTTCAGCAGTGATTTTGTACTGCCGGTTTCCACCAGTTCACCATGATCGAGCACGCCGACTTGATCCTCATCATTGCCACAGAGGGCACTGATGATTTGGAAATCGTGGCTGATCACCAACAGGCTGAGCTTCCGCTGGACGCGTAGCCGGTTCAGCAGCTCCACTATCCCGTCGGCCACCTCGGCGTCGAGCTGGGAGGTCGGCTCGTCGAGTATCAGCAGCCCGGGAGCGATGGCTAGCGCCTTGGCGATCACGACGCGCTGTCGTTGCCCGCCGGACAATTGTGAAGGTACCGCGGTGAGAACACTGCTCGAGAGGCCAACTGTGGCCAGGAGTTCGGCCGCGCGGTCGAGCGGACGACCGGCTGCTCGATCCGCGACGTCGTGCAGATTGAGCAGTGCCACGAGATCTGCGCCAATCCTCGTTCTGCTGTCCAGTGCCAGATCGGGGTCCTGCCACACCAGCTGCGCGCGCCTTGCATCCGCAAGACGCTGCCCGCGGCCCGGATGCGCGAGACGCTGCCCGCGGCCCGGATGCGCGAGACGCATGGCTCGGCGGGGGCGCGCACCGGGGCCGGCGGCGCGTTCTCGCTCCAGATCTAGCGGCAGGTGGAAATCGATCCGGCCGGAATCGGCACGTTCCAACCCAAGCAGCAACCCGGCCAGCGTGGTCTTGCCACTGCCGGAAACTCCGATCAACCCGAGGGCCGCGCCGCGTGGGATGTCGAACGACACGTTGCGAAGCACCTGCCGGTCGCCGAACCGGTGGCTGAGTCCGCGAACCTCAAGCACCGTGTCGCTCGTCCCGCCAACGGATGACGACTCATGTGTCAGCGTTCCAGGGATCGACGACTCACTTATCGACTCGCCTGACGACTCACCTGCCGCTCCACCTGACGCCCTATCTGCCGGCCAGCTACCTGCTGACGATCGACCCGCATCCAAGGTGGACGCCGAACCCACGGGCATCCCGCTCCTGCTGGATTGGCGTCGGCCGAGGTACTCGCGCGGAACCATGCTTTCGTCGAACTGAGCTTCGTGCATCCGCCCGACATCGATGGAATAGATCCGGTCGCTGATCGCACGCGCCAGCCGGGCGTCATGGGTGACCAGCAACATCGCCATACCGTGCGTGCGGCACAACCGGACCAGTAGATCGGAGATCACCCGGGCGGTCACCACATCGAGGGCGGACATCGGTTCGTCGGCGATCAACAGCCGCGGGTCGCCCATCAGGGCACCAGCGATGGCGACCCGCTGCGCCATTCCGCCGGAGAGAGTCCCGGGATAGCGGCCCATTATGGCGCCATCCAGCCCCACCTCTTCGAGCAGCCCGAGAGCCTTCACCTCGGCGTCGTTTCGGCTCATTCCGGATTCCCGGGTGATTTCGGTCAGATGCTGCCCGACCGTGCGAGCCGGATTGAGACTCGCCCGGCTCTCCTGGAAAACGGCTCCGATCTGATGCCGGCGCAGCTCAAGCAGCTGGGCCGGTGTCGCGTTGAGCACATCGACCGGTGACGCGGGTTGGTCCGCCCGGCTCCAAGGCACACTCGACGCTCCGGGTGTGTGGTCCTGGCTGACCCAGATCCGGCCGGAGGCGCTGGCATGTGGCGGCAATAGCCCAAGCACCGCGCGCAGCGACAGGCTTTTACCGGATCCGGACGGCCCGGCGATCGCGACGATTTCGGCAGGCTGCACCGAAAAGTCCACCCCGTGCAGCAGCTGACGTTCACCGATAGTCAGATTCAGGCCGTCGACCTGGACCAGTGCAGCGGGCTGGTTCATAACAGTCGTTCCCGCAGCTTCTCGCCGACCCGATGGATTGCCAGCACGAATAGCACCAGCGACAGCGTTGGCGCCACGGCGGGCCACCAGATTCCCTGCATCGCGGCTTCCCGGCCGTCACGCAGCAACAGCCCCCAGTCGGCATCAGGTGGTTGCAGCCCGAGACCCAGGAACGAGAGCCCGGCAAGCCAAAGCAGCGAGGACCCGACATTCGTGATTGCCTGCGTGCTGATCAGCGGAAGCAAATGACGGCTCGCCCTTCGTGCGGCAAGCCAGCCGCCGCCGAACCCCTGCAGTCGGTAGGCGGTCATCGACTGCTGCCCAAGCACCTGGTGGGTAGCTGCCCGGATCAAAACCGCGATATGCCCAACCGCTCCGACGGCGACCGCGAGTACCGGCGCGACAGTTCCCGGTCCCAGCCGGGCGACGACCAGGATTGCGATCAGCAGACCGGGAAAGGCCAGCAAAACGTCGATACCGCGGGCGAGCACCGTGTCTAGCCATCCGCCGCGCCAGGCCGCGACCACTCCGACGACGGTACCGACGAGGGATGACAGCAACACCACGGCGATCGGCAACAACAGGCTGAGCCGAGTTGCCGCTATCGTCCGGGAAAGCACGTCGCGACCGACGGCATCGGTGCCGAGCAGGTGCTCGGCTCCGGGAGGCGCGTACGGCAACCGCAGCTCGGGAAGCAGCGGATCGTAGGGCGCGAGAAGCGGTCCGGTGATTGCGAGCAGGCAGAAACCGATCAGGATGGCGATTGCTGCCACGGTGACCCAGTCGCGGCGGAGCGGGCTGCTGCCCGGTTGACCCGCACCGAGGTACCCGCCGGCGCGTGTCACGCCGCCGGCAATACCAACCGAGCTGGCATCGGCTCCGTAACGGCGTTGCCGGACGATCCGATGCAGGTCGAGCAGCAGGTTGACCACGACGTAGGCCGCGAGGCTGACCAGCAGTAGCGCCTGAACCACCGCGAAGTCTTTCGTGCCGACGCTGCTGACCATCAACTCGCCCCAGCCGGGTAGGCCGAAGACCGTCTCGGTGACGGCGGCGCCGCCGAGCAGGCCCGCGATCTCGAGTCCGCTGATGGCGGCAATCGTCGGCCAGGCTCCGGGAGACGCGTGTCGTCGGAGCAGGCTCCCGCTGGCTGCGCCACGAGCCTGCGCCATCAGCGAATGCGGCTTGGCGAGCTCCTCTTTGAGGGAGCTGCGGGTAATCCGGGCAATCAGCGGCAGACCGCCGAGGCCCAGCACGATGGCGGGCAGCAGCAGATGGTGCAGTCTCTCGACCTGGCCGACGCCCGCCCCGAAGCTCGGGAACCAGCCCAGCCGCACAGCGAAAATGGCGATGGCCAGGGTTCCCAGGGCATAACCCGGCAAGGCCGAGAACAGCGCCGTCACGCCGACCACTGTGCCGTCTGCCCTCCGGAACCTCGCGGCCAACCAGCCGAGAAGCAGACCACCGGAAACCGATAGCACCACCGCCATGGCCGCAAGCCCGAGCGTCACCGGGGCGCGTTCGACCAGAAGGTCGGCCACCGGCATCCGGAACTGGATTGATTGCCCGAGATCGCCGCGGAAGACGCTGGCAATCCACGATAGGTATCGGATCGGCGCGGGCAGGTCGAGGCCAAATTGAGCCTCGCGTCGCCTGATCATGTCCGGGTCGAAGTCATTGCCCTCGCCGCCGCTGCCAAGCGCTGCGGCATTTCCCGGTGTGCCCTCGAGCGCGAGAAACACCAGCAAGGACGCCAGGAGTGCCGTGGTCAGCGCCGTCAGGACCCGGCGGAAGATCAGCAGCGACAGCAAAGCCTGCCGCACGCCGCTCTTGGCGAGAGGCTCGCTATTCGAGGGTGGTTTCAGGCCGGTGACAGCGATGAGTTATCGCGACCCCACGTACGCTGCCCAGGGGAAGTTCTGGGTTCCCGCCGCCGAGGTGGGCCCGCCGGTAATCGTCTCGCCGAAGAACACGGCGACCGGGGCCGAGATCAGCGGAATCCAGGGCATGTCCCCGAGCAGCAGTGAGCGCGTCTGGGCCAGAATCGTCTCCCGGCTCGCCTGATCGGATTCATTTCGTGCCCTGGCCAGCAACGAATCGACCTTCGGATTGCCGTAGCCGCTGTAGCTGCGCGGGCTGCCGCTGGTGAAACGTTCGTACACGTCCAACGGGTCGTAGGCCTGGGTGCTGATCTGGGCAAGAGACATATCGGTTCCCTTGCGGGATTCCGGGTCGGCCTGGAAAGCATTCGTGACCTCGACGCTGACCTCCCGCAGCTTTATTTTCAGGCCGATCGCCTCGCCTGCGGCCTGCACCGCGGTTGCCATCGGGGTGACAGTTGAGGATTGCGCCGAGTAGGACAGCACGAGTTCGCTGCCTGAGACTCTGGCGGACGCGATCAGTTTTTTCGCGCTATCGATGTCCTGGCCTAACGGTTGTGCGCGCTGCTTGTCGCCGGCCCACAGCGCCGGGGCGGCGAAGTCGCCTGCCGGCTCAGCGTTTCCACCCGAGGCCGCGATCACCAGGCCTTCGCGGTCGATGGCCATCGATAGCGCGCGGCGCACCTTCGGATCGGCGAGAATGCCATCGGAGTTGAAGAACGCGACCGCCCAGGTCGAGCTCCCGGCGCCGAAGTACATGCTGCCCTTTTTGCCGGCTCCGACGGTGGTGATGGAGCTCTCCGACCCGGCGCTGATCGCTGAGGAGCCATCGATCTCGCCAGCCGAAAGTGCCTGGTTTCGACTTACCGAGTCCTCAAGGATTTTGACCGTCACGGCACCGGCCAGCGCCGCCGTCCCCCAGTAATCGTCATGTTTGGCCAGTTCGATGGTGCTGCCGCGTTGCCATGAGGTAAGCGCGAACGGCCCGGTGCCATTGATGAATTCCGGCGAACTGCCGTACTTATCGCCGGCATCACGGAGTGTCTTCCTGGACTCGATGCTTCCGGCAGCGGTAGACAGGTACGCGAGCAACAGCGCATCCGGCCTGCCCAGCGTTATCACCACGCCGGCGTCGCCGTCGGCCTCGATCGACTCTATCGAGGCGAGGCCGTGTGCCCAGACCGAGTCGTCCGCCCGGCTTCGATTCAGGCTGTCGATAACGTCTTGCGGTCCGAGATGGTCCCCGTTGTGGAAGGTGACTCCCGAGCGCAGGGCGAACGAATAACGAGTGGGGGTGAGCTGTTGCCAGGACTCGGCGAGCCCGGGAACGAGTTTTCCATCGGGTTGGCGCCACAGCAGTCGTTCGACGACATTGGGCAGCACCCGGGCGAGGTGGGTGCTGTTGTCCCGGGTCGAGTCGAAGCTGGTTGGCTCGCCGGAAACTACCCAGCTGAACGAGTCGATCGGACCGCTTGGCTTGGCAGACCAGTCGGACAGTTGCGGTGCGCTTGGGGTAGATGCCGAGCCCGACCCGCCCTGACCCGTGCCACACGACGACAGCAGCGCGGTTATCCCGATTGCGGACACGCAGGCGGTGAGTGCGGTGCGTCGTGAGACTTGAGTCGGCGGGCTGGACGGAACCGGGTTAGGCCTGGAGGACGACTGCGCGGCAGAGCGAGAGGCGAAAAAACTCACGGTGAAACCTGTTCATCTGCGCCGGATGACGACGCGCGGGACACCGTCGTCCACCGCACATCGGGTGGTTGCCGGCGAAGATGCGAACGCGGTCCTCCACGTTCTGGCGCCTTTATCCTGTCACAGCCCGGGAGGTTTTCGCACCGTCGCCTGCCGGCTCAACCGGCATCCGCAGCGATGCTCAACCGGCTCCTGTTAGGCAGACCGGCATCCGCTGCCGGGCGACGCCGGCAATGCTCAACCGTCGAGGACGTCGGAGACCAGCGACTTCGCCGCGTCCTGGACCTCGCTGAGATGCGCAGGTCCGCGAAGAGACTCGGCGTAGATCTTGTAGACATCTTCGGTTCCGGACGGCCGTGCCGCGAACCACGCATTTTCAGTAGTCACCTTGAGGCCGCCGATTGCCGCGTCGTTCCCGGGCGCCCTGGTGAGTTTTGCGGTGATCTCCTCACCGGCGAGCGTAGTGGCGGTGACCTGTTCAGGGCTCAGCTTTGCCAGCTTGGCCTTCTGCTCCCGGGTCGCGGGAGCATCGACGCGCGCATAGGCGGCCTCGCCGAAATTCGCGGCAAGCTTCGAATAGTGCTGACTCGGCGTCTCGCCGGTCACAGCGGCGATCTCGCTGGCAAGCAGTGCCAGCAGGATGCCATCCTTGTCAGTCGTCCAGGTGCTGCCATCTCGGCGAAGGAAGCTGGCTCCTGCGGACTCTTCACCGCCGAAACCGACCGAGCCGTCAAGCAGTCCCGGTACGAACCACTTGAAGCCCACCGGTACCTCGAGCAGCGTCCTCCCGTTTGAACGGGCGACCTTGTCGATTATCGATGACGACACCAGGGTCTTGCCGACGGCCGCGCTGGCTGACCAGCCGGGTCGGTGCGAGAACAGGTAGTCAATGGCGACAGCGAGGTAGTGATTGGGGTTCATCAGACCCGCGTCCGGCGTGACGATGCCATGCCGGTCGGCGTCGGCGTCATTGCCGGTGGCGATATCGTACTTATCCTTTTGCTGGATCAGCGAGGCCATCGCGTTCGGGGAGGAACAGTCCATCCGGATCTTGCCATCCCAATCCAGCGTCATGAACGCCCAGGTCGGATCGACCTGGGGGTTGACCACTGTCAGGTTCAGGTCGTGACGCTCGGCGATCGCCGCCCAGTAGTCGACGCTGGCTCCACCGAGCGGATCCGCGCCGATCTTCAACGATGAGCCCGCAATCGCATCGATGTCGAGGACGTTGGGCAGATCATCGATGTAGTGCATCAGGTAGTCGTGGCCGGTGGTGCAATCCAGCTCGTATGCCCGGGTGAAGGAGGTGCGCGGGATCGCCGACAGGCCCGCCTTCATCAGCTCATTGGCACGGGCCGCAATCCAGCTCGTTGCGTCGGTGTCGGCCGGACCGCCGTTCGGCGGATTGTACTTGAAACCGCCATCGGCAGGCGGGTTATGGCTCGGGGTGACCACGATGCCGTCGGCCAGCCCGGACTTCTTCGAAGCGTTGTAGGTCAGAATTGCGTGTGACAGTGCCGGCGTCGGGGTGTATCCGTCCCGGTCGTCAATGAAGACCCGTACTTCGCGTGCGGCCAGGACCTCGAGCGCGGTCAAAAATGAAGGCTCGCTGAGCGCGTGAGTATCCCGGGCGAGGAACAGCGGGCCGGAGATACCCTGCCCTTCGCGGTAGTCGACGATCGCGGCCGTTGTCGCCGCGATGTGCAGTTCGTTGAACGATCCGTTCAGGCTCGAACCTCGGTGACCCGAGGTTCCGAAAACCACTTGCTGATCCGGATTATCCGGGTCAGGCACGATGTCGTGATACGCATCGAGTAGCTCCGACACATCGATCAGATCTTCCGCACGCGCGGTTTGTCCGGCAAATTCACTCATGCAGCGATCCTGCCAGTTCCGCACCCGCGATGCCTCAATTCCGGCGATATATCTCAGTTGGCGAAATGTCAGCTTCCAGGCTTTCGGCCCCGAGACAGCAGCGACCCGGGTCGCAGGCCGGCCTGCACCTACGTCATCCTCCGGGACGACTTGTTTGCGGATCAGATCGCCATCTGTGTCGATGTGCCCGCAGGTGTCCTGGCGGGACAGTAGAACCATGACAACTTCCGACACTCCTCACACTCACTCGTTGCCAAACCGAGCGCAGCATCCCTCGACGGGGAACAGCTACGTCCTGACCGGTTCCGGCCTGACCAAGAGTTTCGGCCCGACCGTGGCTCTCGGCGGCGTCTCGGTGCAGATCGAGGCAGGCGAGACAACCGCGGTGATGGGTCCCTCCGGCTCCGGAAAGTCCACCCTGCTTCATCTGCTGGCCGGCATCGTCAAACCTGATTCAGGCAGCATTGAGCTCGCCGGCCAGGAAATCGGCCAGCTCTCCGAGCGAGCACGCACCGAACTGCGGCGCAGCCGATTCGGTTTCGTCTTCCAGTTCGGCCAGCTGCTGCCCGAGCTGCCCGCGGTCGAAAACGTTGCCCTGCCGCTGATGCTGGGCGGCATGCCGCGGCAGGCAGCCGAAGCCAGAGCGCGGGAACTGTTCGCGCCGCTCGGCCTAGCCGGCATGGAGTCGCGGCGGCCCGGCGAGCTGTCGGGCGGCCAATCGCAGCGAGTTGCGGTCGCCCGTGCCCTGGTGACCAGCCCTGATGTGATCTTTGCCGATGAACCGACCGGCTCGCTGGACTCCCGCACCGGCACCGAAGTGATGAACGTGCTGAGTTCGGCCTGCAAGGCGCACGGCGCGGCGCTGGTGCTCGTAACGCATGACCCACAGGTCGCGAGGTGGTGCGAAAGAACCATCGCGATGCGTGATGGCCGGATCGTTGCCGAGTACCGCCGGGAACCGGGACAGGAACCGGGACAGGAATCGGTGGCTCAGCAGCACCCGGCGATGCCCGAAACGGCGCCGGCTGCTCAGCCTGTCACTTCGGTGCTGCCCGAGGCGGCGCGGCGATGAACGCTCTTCGGATAGCCGTTCGCCTGCTGAAGGGTGGCGGCAAACGTGATTTGCAGACCGTCGGCCTCGCCATCGTGGCTTATGCGGTGGCTACGGCTTTGCTGGTCGTCATCCTTGGCGGACTACACGGATTCATCCAGCGCAACGATCGCGCGGTCGACTGGTCGGTGCAGCCGGTGACGACATCTGAAAGCCGGGCCGGCGGGGCCTCCGGCGAGCAGACTGAGCAGACGGCATCCGGCCAGCATGGCCGGATCGCGGTGCACAGCGAGGTAGCCGACGGCCACTCGATGACAGTCGTGGACATCGCAGCGCCGAAGGATGGCGGTGCGGCTTCCTCGAACCTCGTACCGCCCGGCATGTCCCGGCTACCGGCACCTGGCGAGGTGTGGGTGTCTCCCGCTTTGGCCGAACTCATCGAGACGCTTCCTGCCGACCGCCTCGCCGATCGCCTCACCACGGATGCGCGGGTGGCAGACGCCAGCCTAGCGGGCGAGCTTCCCGCCGCCAGCCTGCCGTCGGACAAGGAACTCGTGGCCGTGATCGGCCGATCGACCGACGACCCGGCGATGAATCCTCAGGGCTCGACCTCCGGCTGGAACTTGCTCGAACCCCAGGGTTATTCCGCCTTTGGTGTGCATGATGCCGACGCCCAGGTCTCGTTCGAGCTGGGTTCCGTCGGCGGCGACTTTCGCACTGTTGTCGGATCCATGTCGCCGATTTACCTGAGCCTGGCCGTGCTCGCGGTGATCCTGATGATCATCCCGCTGATCACGCTGGGCTCAGCCGCGGCGCGGCTCGGCGTCGCCAGGAGGGATGCCCGGCTTGCCGCACTGCGGCTGATCGGAGCGACGCCTGGCCAGGTGGTGGGAATGACCGCCATTGAGTCGATGATTCATGCGGCCGTCGGGGCGGTGGCAGGCGTTGGACTGGCACTCGCGCTGCTCCCCCTAGTCGGCTTGGTGCCCTTCCAGGGCTCGGGGTTCTCCTTCGGTCAGCTCATGCTCAACCCATTGTGGCTGGTGGCGGTGATTGCCGGCGTCGTTTTGCTGGCAGGGGTCAGCGCGATCGTCGGGCTCGGCCGGGTGATTGTGAGCCCGCTCGGAGTTGCCCAGCGGCAGACCCCGCCCCGAGTGAAAATCATCCGGCTGGTCATCTTCGTTGTGGTGATCATCGGCTGGAATGTCTTAGCGCCATCGGCAATGAACTTCGGCATCTCGTTCATTCTGATCTCCCTCGGCGTCGTCTTCCTGATCGTAAACCTGATCGGGCCATGGGTGGTGTCAGTGATGGCTCGGATCGTGGCCAAGCGGGCAAAGCGCGCCGAAAGCCTGCTGGCGGCGAGACGTCTGATCGACGACCCGAAAGCGGCGTGGCGGGCTGTTTCCGGCGTGGCGCTTGCCGGGTTCGTCGCGGCTATCGTCTCGGTGATGCCGGCGCTGACTCAGCTTGGGTACGACTCCGTCGCGCAGACCTCGGTGAGCATTCCCGGCTTGGCGCAGGAACTGGCGCAGCAGGATGGCGAGCAGGACGGCGCCCAGGAGCCGGAACTGTCATCGCAGCAGAACGATGCCGCGGCGACGGCGAAAGCCAAGGTTGAGGATGCGCTGCAGGGTGCCGGTGTCTCCGGCTCGGTCAGCGTGGAGGCCGGGGAGGTGCAGATAACCCAGAATCTCCGGGACAGCGCGGCGCGCGCCGAAACGCTGGACCGCACCACGACCGCCTTGGTCGGCGTGCTGCCCGGTTCGCCGCCGAACAGCTACGAGCCAGAGGCATACGCCTCGGCGACGATGGCCCAGGACGTCCAGACCGGCGTGCTGTTCACCCTGATCATGAGCTTCCTGGTCGCGGCGGCGTCGGCTGGAATCGCCCAAGCCAGTTCGACCCTGGACCGGCGGCAGATCTATGGCTTGATGCACCTGGCAGGTACTGACGAGCGGGTATTGAACCGCACCCGGTTCCGGGTGACGCTGTGGCCGCTGCTGCTGACCTGTGGCATCTCGGCCGGGTTGGGCCTGTTCTTCACCCTGCCGTTGCTCGGGTCGGCACTGGTGCTGGCTCCGCAGGGTCTGCTGTTGCTACTCGGCTGCCTGGCCGGTGGCATCGCCCTGGTGGTCCTGGCATCGGCCGGATCCCGTCCGATCCTGCGGCAAGTGCTGGCCGACACCTCGCCGCGGCCGGACTAACAGACCGACGGGCGGCGGGCGAGGCTTTGGGGGAAGGAGCGCTCGCCGCCCGTCAGCACGCTCGTGCGCCGTGGCGTGCGCCACAATGTCAGCGCGAGAGTGCAGTATGGAACCATGCCGGAGCTTCCAGAAGTTGAAGGGCTGGTTCGGTTCCTGCGGGCAAAGCTCACTAATGAGGCTGAGCCCGAGGAAGGCGCCGTACTAGCCGATATCGAGCTTGCCTCCTTTACCGTGCTGAAGACGGTGTCGCCGCCGGCCACCGCACTGGCCGGACTCACCGTCACAGGTGTGCACCGGCATGGAAAGTTCATCGATCTCGACGTCGATGGCCTGCACCTGATCTTTCACCTGGCCAAGGCGGGATGGCTGCGCTGGTCGGATCGGCTCGCCGCCACCAAGCTGAAACCGGGCAAAGGCCCGATCGCCCTGCGCGCACGGTTCGAGCTCGGCTCCGCAGACGACGATGACAGCCCGACTGCGTCGTCAGACCCGGCAGTGTCGTCCGGTGCGATGCCATCGACCGGATTCGATCTCACCGAGGCGGGGACGCGCAAGGGGCTCGCCGCATATGTGGTGAATGACCCGCAGGACGTTCCCGGAATCGCCTCGCTGGGGCCGGATCCGCTTGGCCCGAACTTCGACAAGGCAACGCTTGCCGGTCTGATTTCCGGTCGGCGAGCTCAGATCAAGGGCCTGCTGCGCAGTCAGAGCGTGATAGCCGGGATCGGAAATGCCTACAGCGACGAGATATTGCACGCCGCGAAGCTTTCGCCGTTTGCGTCGGCGAACAGCTTCGATGACGAAGCGATGGATCGCTTGTACACGGCGTTGCACGAGGTGCTGGCGACCGCGGTCGCGGCGGCCGATGGAAAACCTGCGGCGGAATTAAAGGACCGGAAGCGGGCCGGGATGCGGGTGCATGGCAGGACCGGCGAGGCGTGTCCGGTTTGTGGCGACGTTGTCCGTGAGGTCACCTTTGCCGACTCCTCGCTGCAATACTGCGCCACCTGTCAGACCGGAGGTAAACCATTGGCCGACCGCCGAACGTCGAAGTTCCTGAAGTAGCGGCTCGGCTGCTACCGGACAGCTGCTGCTAAGCGCCCCAACCGGCCTCCGCTGCTACCGGACAGCTGTAGCTGCCGGACAGCTGCCTCAGCACCCGCGGGGGTTACCGGGCGAGAAGTTTATTCGGGAGGGACTCATGACATCACAGCATTTCCACGCATTTATGCAAATGGTTAGGACGGCGGATCCGGAGGCCGAGTACGAAGAGGGCTCCGGGGTCCTCAAAATACACTCGTGGCACTCGGGAGCTTTTGGCAAACCCGTCTTAGTTGACGTCACACCCGCCGCGGTAGATCGATTCGTGGACAGCATGGACTCGGATTCAAGGGACGCGCTGTGGCCGGATGTAGATCTGGCGACCGCCGGTCGGCGTCTCCTCTCGGTAAATTTGGAAGAGATGGTGATGACGCGGGGGGTCGATCAGGGATTGAGATTGAAGATAACTGAGAGTGGAGTCGACAGCACCGGATCTGAGCAGGAAGTGTCGACCGACGTCACGCCCGGCGGAGCATGGTTTGTTGATTCAAAGAATGGGCCGGTGCAAATAAGTCGTGAAGGGACCGATGAGGCCTAACTCAGCTAGGCATTTTGTCGCAGGACCGGGCGCTGTTCACAGCCGCTTCTCGAGGCGACAGCTAAAGCACAGTCGGCTCGTTCTCGCCGTCGGAAACTATTGGCAGCTCGCAGTCCAGCGACCACGCTCCCATGCCGCCGGAGAGATTGACGGCGTCGAAGCCGTTCGCGTTCAGCCACTGCACCGCCCGGGCCGACCTGCCGCCGGAACGGCAGACCACGACAACCTCATCGTCGATCGGTACTTCGCCGTAGCGCTCCATCAACTGACCGAGCGGAATGTGCTGGGCGCCCTCGATGTGCCCGGCCTGCCATTCGTCGTCCTCGCGGACATCGACAATCGCTGTTCCTTCCGGCACATCGGCCGGCTTAACGCTAGGCACGTCTGAAAAGTTCATGATCCTAGGCTATCCCCGCGCACCTGGGAGTGAATCCAGTGCGCACTTGGAGGTGAATCCTCACTTTGTCGTCGAGACGTGTGAAAAAACCGACGATTCGGCGACAAACCAACGAGTGACAAGCCCTCCCGAGCTTGAGCCGCAACCGACGATTCGGCGACAAACCAACGAGTGACGAGACTGGTGACAAGCCTTCCGTCTATTACCGTATGTCGCTGAGCCTAGATCGGCACAGACACCAATACCGTAGGACCATGGACCCGATTCGCAATCCCTACGCACCCGGCGCCGGGCAGCGGCCTCCCGAACTCGCTGGCCGGGACAACGAGCTGCGCTCGTTCGACGTTGTGCTCGAACGAATAGCCCGTGGAAGACCCGAAAGGTCGCTGGTACTTACCGGGCTGCGCGGCGTCGGAAAAACCGTGTTGCTGAACAGCCTGCGCTCGTCCGCGGTACGTGCGGGGTGGGGGACTGGCAAGATCGAGGCGCGTCCCGATACGGACCTGCGGCGTCCGTTGGCTGCGGCGCTTCACCTCGCCATTCGTGAGCTCGGACTCCAGGATGCCGAGGGCCGCGACCAGGTGCTGGGCACGCTCAAATCCTTCGCCCAGCGCAGCGCGCCGAGTAACGCCAAGCTCCGCGACCGGTGGCAGGCGGGGATCGATGTGCCGGCGGTGTCCGGACGCGCGGATTCCGGCGATATCGAGATCGATCTGGTGGAGCTGTTCAGCGACATCGCGGGGCTGGCTCAGGATTCCGGCCGCGGAGTTGCGCTGTTCATCGACGAAATGCAGGACCTGCGCCCGGAGGACGTTTCGGCCCTGTGCGCAGCGTGCCACGAGCTCAGCCAGCAGAGCCTCCCGCTTATCGTCGTCGGCGCCGGTCTGCCCCACCTGCCAGCCGTGCTGTCGGCCTCGAAATCGTACAGCGAACGTCTCTTCAGCTACCTCAAGATTGACCGACTCGCTCGCGATCAGGCCGACCGAGCGCTGCGAACACCCGCCCTGGAGGAGGAGGCAGACTTCACCGCGGAAGCGCTCGAGGCGCTCTACGAGGCAACAGATGGTTACCCGTACTTCGTGCAGGCCTACGGGAAAGGGGCTTGGGACGTCGCACCACAGAGTCCGATCACCGCCGAGGACATCGAGGTCGCCGCGCCCGTCGCCCAATCGGAACTCGCGGTCGGATTCTTCGGCTCGCGCTATGAACGTGCCACTCCGGCGGAACGGGAATACATGCGTGCCTTGGCCGAGCTGGAGGCGCAGTCAGCCGAGCCGGACTGCCCCGAAAGCACGCCTCGCCCTATCGAGGGCGACCTTGTCGTGACGACCGCCGCGCTGGCGAATCACCTCGGCCGGAAGCCCCAGTCGTTGTCGCCTGCCAGGGACGGGCTGATGAAAAAAGGTCTGGTCTATTCTGCCGAGCGTGGACGGATCGCCTTCACGGTTCCGCATTTCGGCCGGTACCTGCGCGCGCACGTGGACAGCTGAGTTAGCCGGCTGCTGGCAGGAAAGACTGGGACGCTGTTCGGAACGACTGAATAGGCGTTGCTCGAGACACACGATTAAGGTGTTAGGTGCTATGGGAAAAAAGTCACGTAAATCCAAAGAAGAACGCGTCGCAAAGCTACAGGCGAAAGCAGCGCAGGTCGCGTTCGTCCGGCGCCCCTACGAGGGGCTGCATGGGGAGGCCGATCTCGTCGCGATGCGCGAGTTGGTCCCGGCCGCGACAGCGACCGTGAAGCTCACCGAAGAGCACGGGGGCGAGGAAGCCACCGTCGCCACCCTGCTTCCGGCCGCATGGCAGGCGATGCGGCGAAACGACGGCAAGCTGTTCCTCGGACTGCAGACCCCGGTATCGTCGTCGGATCTGTCCCGTGATGCAGCAGCGGCGCTGCTGAAGGTCGCCGATTCCGCCGCGGGCACCTCGGAGGCTGGTGGCTCGAGCCCCGGGACCGGGCCGCGTCTGCAGGACATCCTGGACCCTGAATTCGGCTGGAAAGTCACTGTGCACGAAACCTTCGACTATTGGCTGCCCGAGGCAGTCGGCGACTCGGACTACGACGAGGAAGTCAAGGCATCGCTCGACCAGGCCAACGAAACGATCTCGCCCACCGAACGGCTGGCGAGCGTTGAATCGGCCTACTGGACCATGATCGGCGGCCGCACGTACCTGCGCTGGGCGCTGACCGACGACGAAGAGAAGGTGCTGGACGCATTTGCCCGTCTGCACAACGCCGGAAAGAACACCATGGGTGAAGGCAGCCGGTACCTCGGGTGCTTCCGGGCCCACGGCATCGTCGTTCCGGTGTGGGAGCTGGAACACGGCACGCAGGCAGACGATGTGGAAGAGGCCGCCAAGACGTTCGACGCCGAACTCAAGGCCGCGCTGGCCGAAGACGGCAACCTGAACGCCGACGAGCGTCGCGCCCGAGCTGGCGTCGTCTCCCGTCAGCTCACCCTCAGGTAGGCGAGTGCCTACATCGGCCGGCGCCGCCTTGCGCTTAGGCTAGGGCAGTGACTGAAACGAAACTGGCAGTTGTCATTCCGGCCAAGGACGAAGCCGAACGGATCGCAGCAACGGTGGCGTCCGCGAAGGCCATCCCGCGGACCGATCTGGTCATCGTGGTCGACGACGGAAGCAGTGACGACACCGGCAAACGGGCTGCCGCCGCCGGCGCGACGGTGATAACTCATCCCCGGAACAGGGGCAAGGCCGCCGCGATGATGACCGGTGCCCTGGCCGTGAAGAATCGGGACATCAGCACGGCTCCGGGCAGCGATGACGATGCGGCGGCGCGGTTTCGGGCGCTGCTGTTCATCGACGCCGACCTGGGGGAGACAGCCGTGAACACCGCGCCACTGGCCGCCCCCGTGACCTCGGGCCATGCCGACATGACGATTGCGATCCTGCCTCGGCAGAGTGCGGCGGGCGGCGGCTTCGGCTTCGTCGTCGGCCTCGCCGCGAAGGGAATCAGGGAACTCTCCGGATTCGAGGCAACGCAGCCGCTTTCCGGTATGCGCTGCCTGAGCAGGGAGGCGTACGAGGCCGCCCTTCCGCTTGCGTCCGGCTGGGGAGTGGAGACCGGGCTGACGATCGATCTGGTGACGCAGGGTTTCCGGGTGCAGGAAGTTGAGTGCGCTCTGCAGCACCGGGTGACCGGCAAGAACTTCAAAGCGCAGCTGCATCGGGCGATGCAGTACAAGGACGTCTGGCGAGCACTCGCAGTCCGCAGGAAACGCGCGCGGAAGACGAGGAACAGTCAGTGACGCAGCAACGATTCGGCTATCTGGGTCCGGAGGCGACCTTCACCGAGGCCGCCCTGCTGAAGCTGGATGAAGCACGCGGTGCTGAACGTGTGCCGATGCCGAACGTGCTGGTCGCGCTTGACGCCGTGCGCACCGGAGACATCGACGCCGCCGTGGTTCCGATCGAGAACTCGGTTGAAGGCGGCGTTCCGGCAACGCTCGATGCGCTGACCTCGGACATTCCGCTACAGATCGTCCGGGAGATCGTCATCCCGGTGAAGTTCGTGCTGGCGGCGCCGTCCGGCGTAGAGCTGGCCGACATCACCGCGTACTCGACGCATCCGCACGCCGAGGCGCAGACCCGGCGCTTCACCGGCCAGTACCTGCCCGATGCGGCCTATCTGCCAGCAGGTTCCACCGCCGCAGCGGCCGCAGGCCTTTCGGCTGAGGCCATCGATCGGGGCGCAGGACAAGACCGAGCGGGCCAGGCCGAGTACCAGGCAGCAATCTGTCCGTTGCTTGCCGCCGAGCGATACGGCCTGAATGTTCTGGCCGACGATATCGGCGACGTCCGTACCGCGGTCACCCGCTTTGTCCTGGTCCGGAAGCCCGGTCCGGTAGCCCCGGCGACGGGTGCCGACAAGACGACGCTGGTGGCGGGCCTGCGCAGCGAACGGCCCGGCGCGCTTTTGGAGCTGCTCGAACAGTTCGCGGTCAGGGGAGTGAACCTGACCAGGATCGAATCCCGGCCGACCGGCGACGGACTGGGCCTCTATCAGTTCTCGCTCGACGTGGACGGTCATATCGACGAGGCCCGGGTCGCCGAGGCGCTGGCAGGGGTGCACCGGACGTCCCGGCACGTCCGGTTCCTGGGGTCCTACCCGCGCGATGACCGGGAGGCCTCGACCATCGATGCACAGAACACCGACGATGCCTTCGCGCAGGCAAATGACTGGCTGACCCGGATCAAGGGCGACACCCGCGGCTGAGGGCCAGGGCGAAGCTAAAGCGTCCGGAGGGCGGCACCCGCGGCTGAGGGCCAAGGAGAAGCTAAAGCATTCGGAGGGCGGCACCGTCGGTAGTGAACGCGGCCCCCGCCGGTAGTGAACGCGGCCCCCGCCGGTAGCGAACGCGGCCCCCGCCGGTAGCGCCAGGGACGTCGGACGCCAATGCTAGCTGTTCAGCGCCGGCCACATCTGCGGACGCATCTGGCGTTGCTGCTCCGGTGTCGGCACCCGAACCAGCAGGGCGCCTTCATCGATGAACATGGTCAGGTTGTGCGTGGAGCCGATCGGGTCGCCATCGAGCTGCACCTCGAGGGTCTCCTCTGACTGGATATGCACGCTCCTGCCCTGGAAATGCTCGACGATGGGCAAACCGCGGCGTTGACGGCCAAGCACCCGGGCGGCAACGCCGAACCAGCCGACGATGCCGCGAGGAGCCACCGACATGACGTCGAGCAGCCCGTCATCGATTTTCGCATCCGGCATCAGCTCGATTCCGCCCGGAAGCTTGCCACAATTGCCGCCAAGCACCGTGCGCACCCTTCGCCTGAACGGAGGCTCGTCGTCGATCTGCAGCTCTACCCGGGCACGTTTTCCGGAGAGGTTGCGCATGCCGGCATCCAGGTAGGCCCACCAGCCAACCTTCTTCTTCAGATCGGAACTGGTTCCTGCCATCACGGCGGCATCGAAACCGAGTCCGGCAATCACCAGGAAAACGTGACTCTCATCGAGGTCTGGAGCCATCTGTGCGCGGGCGACGTCAATCCTGCGGTCCCGCCCCCACAGGGCTACCCGAATCGCCCATTCATTCCGGGTCAGGGTGAAGTCGAGATTGCGGGCCAACAGGTTCCCGGTGCCAAGCGGAAGGATACCCAGCGGAATATCGGTCCCTGCCAGCTGTTCGGCAACCGTGCGCACGGTTCCATCTCCGCCGGCGGCGATGACGACATCCACCCCTTGGTCAATCGCCTGCTGGGTCTGCCCGGAGCCCGGATCATCGGCCGTGGTTTCAAGCCACAGTGGTGCGGCCCACCCTTCCTGCCGGCAGACGGCTTCCACCGTGGCGCGCAAGCCGTGACCCTCGGACTTCAACGGGTTGATGACGACCGCCGCACGCGATTTGTAGTTGACCGATTCTTCCGGTCGGATCTCACTGTCGAGGGTCGGCCGGGCGAGCGATTGCGGCGAACTGCTCGCGGCAAGCCGTCGTCGGGCTATCGACCCGCCGACCAGCGCACCGATGACAAGCGCGACGATGCCGATCAGGACCGTCCATAACAGCGAAATCTCATACATAGTGCGACAACCGTAACCCGAACGAGTCCGCCTTTTAGCACTGTGGGTGCGGCATCGGTACGCTTAGGCTGTGATCGACCTTCAACTGTTACGCGAAAATCCAGAACTCTTCCGCGCCTCGCAACGTGCCAGGGGTGCCGAGCCCGGCCTGATCGACTCGATTCTGCAGGCCGATGTTTCTCGTCGAACCGCGATCTCCGAGTTCGAAAGCGCCCGCGCGGAACAGAAGAGTTTCGGCAAGAAGGTCGCACAGGCCAAGGGCGAAGAGAAGCAGATTCTGGTCGCCCAGGCGAAAGAGCTCTCCGACCGGGTCAAGAGCCTCACCCGTGAGGCCGACGATGCCGCGAGCGAACTGAACCGCTACCTGGCGAAGCTGCCCAACCTGATTCTCGATGGAGTGCCGGCGGGCGGCGAAGACGACTTCGTCGTTCTGAAGGAAGTCGGCGCACCACGCGACTTCACCGCGGACGGCTTCACACCGCGCGATCACCTTGACCTCGGCGTGGGTCTGAAGGCCATCGACACCGAGCGGGGGGCAAAGGTCTCCGGGGCTCGCTTTCACTACCTGACCGGTGTCGGGGCCCGGCTTGAGCTGGCCCTGCTGAACCTTGCCCTTGACCGGGCGATGGAAGCCGGTTTTGTACCGATGATCACCCCGACACTTGTGAAGCCGGAGATCATGGCCGGTACGGGCTTCCTTGGCGAACACTCGGATGAGGTGTACCGGCTCGAGGCCGATGATTTGTTCCTCACCGGGACGTCCGAGGTAGCACTTGCTGGCTACCATGCCGACGAGATCCTTGATCTGTCGTCGGGCCCGATCCGGTATGCCGGATGGTCATCGTGCTACCGCCGGGAAGCTGGTTCGTACGGCAAGGACACCAAAGGCATCATCCGGGTGCACCAGTTCCAGAAGGTGGAGATGTTCGCCTACGTCCATGTCGACGATGCTGAGACGGAGCATGCCCGGATGCTGAGCCTGCAGGAGGACATGCTGGCCAGGTGCGAGCTGCCCTACCGGGTTATCGACACCGCAGCTGGTGACCTCGGCAGTTCGGCAGCGCGCAAGTACGACTGCGAGGCCTGGGTGCCCACCCAGAACACGTACCGCGAGCTGACCTCGACCTCCAACTGCACGACATATCAGGCGCGAAGGCTCGCCATCCGCGAACGTGAGGCTGGCGGCAACTCGGGCACGACCCCGGTCGCCACCCTGAATGGCACGATGGCGAACACGCGGTGGATCGTGCCCATCCTGGAAAACCACCAGCAGCCGGACGGATCTGTCCGGGTACCCGAGGCGCTCCGGCCGTACCTTGGCGGCCTGGAAGTGCTCACGCCGGCGACATAGTCCACAGATACGAAATGAGCAGTTGCGAAGTTTTGAACCCGAGAGCCAACAATGACAGTCCACGGCACCTTATTGCCCTCGACGTCGACGGAACGATAGTCAACTACGACGACGAGCTGAGTGATCCGGTTCGGAATGCGATTCGCGATGCGGATGAGGCAGGGCATCACATCGTCATCGCCACCGGACGTGGCGTTACCGGTGCGCTGCCGGTCGCCGATCGGCTCGGCCTGATGTCCGGCTACGTAGTCTGCGCCAACGGCTCGGTGATTGTCCGGCTTGATCCGGAGCTCGACCTGGGCTGGACGGTGCACAAGGTAATCACCTTCGACCCTGCGCCGGCGTTGAAGTCTCTGCATCGGGTTGCCGGAACCGCTGCGTTTATGGTTGAGGACAGCGATCTCGAGCGCTGGGTCAGCGCACCGTTCCCGGAGAACGAGCTGACCGGTTCGTTGCACGAAGTTCCGTTCGACGAGCTGCTGACCAAGGAAGCCACTCGCATTGTGATGCGCGATCCGAGTCGTACAGCCGAAGAGTTCGACGCCGTTGTCCGGGAGAGTGGCCTGCAGGGCGTGGGATACTCGGTCGGCTGGAGTGCCTGGCTCGATATCTCCCCCGAGGGAGTGTCGAAGGCAAGCGCGCTTGAGGACGTTCGGCAGTGGCTCGGCATCGAGCAGGAGCACACGTTTGCCGCCGGCGACGGAACGAACGACATCGAGATGCTGCAGTGGTCGCGTCGTGCGGTCGCGATGGGCAATGCCGCCGAACAGCTCAAGGCAGTTGCCAGTGAGATCACCGGCACCGTCGATGAGGACGGGCTGGTCACCGCGCTGCGGCCGCTGATCGGCTGAGCGGCGCTGACCCCACGCACCGTGCCCGCGCCTTGAGCCTGCGCACGGCGCTACGGTCACGCGCGACACCCCGGCGTAGGGAAGAATAGACGCCATGCGTCTTGTGGCAAGCGATATCGACGGAACCATCCTGGACCACACGGGAATCATCCGTCCTCGTGTGGTCGAGGCGTTCCGCGCCTGCCGCACGGCTGGCATTGAGGTGGTGTTCGTGACGGGCCGGCCCTTCCGCTGGGTCACGCCCCTGGAGGACCAGTTGGATCACGCCGGAACCGTAATCTGCTCCAACGGAAGCCTGATCTACGATCTGGCCAACCGGAAAGTGCTCAACACGCATGCAATCTCGGTACAGGACGCCAGCCGCGCCGCCCGGGCACTGCGTGCCGCTGCGCCGGACGTGGTTTTCGCGCTGGAAACCCTGGACGGGTTCAGGGCTGAACCTGCATATGCCGGGCGTGGGGAAGTGCCCGCTGCGGGTGAGGTAACCCAGTTCGACGATCTGCTGACCGGTGAACCAACAATTGTGAAAATGCTCGCCCACCTGCCGAACGGTAACAGCGACGAGTTGCTTGCGCTCGCCGCGCCGGTGATCAGTGACTTCGTCTCACCGACCCACTCAAGTCCGAACGGCGCCCTGATTGAGATCGCGCCCCGGGGAGTGAACAAGTCACGAAGCCTTGCGGAATACGCCGAAATGCTCGGCATTGGTCCCGAAGACGTGGTCGCGTTCGGGGATATGCCGAACGACCTCGAGATGCTGGGTTGGGCCGGTCGCGGATATGCGATGGCGGACGGCCACCCGGCCGCCATCGCCGCAGCTCATGACGTTGCTCCGGCACTGCTCGAGGATGGCGTCGCGCAGGTGCTTGAGCGGATACTTGGCGAGCCATAGCTAGGCTTGGAACCCAGCACATGGAACAGGCACCCGTCGGCTGCAGCAGGCGCAGGGCAACCAGTTGCCGGGCTAGAAGCATCCGGGCGAGCTTCTGCCCCGCGGCTATCGCAGTTGCCGGGCTAGAAGCTTCCGGGCGAGTCTTGCCCCGCGGCTATCGCAAGTGCCGGGCTAGGAGCTTTCGGGCGGCCTCGATGTTGCCCGAGGCAGCCGTGATCGCCCGGTCGGCGCCGGCGGCTCGTTCGGTGGCCTGTGCGCTGTCGGCGCGCAGCGAGACTCTCGCCATCGTCGCCGCCTCGGCTGCCTGCGCAACGCAGGTAGCCGCGCGGGAAATGTGGCGGTGCAACTCGGGAAACGAGCCGTCTGGCCCGCCGGGGATCTCCAGTCGGTCGGTAGGCGCGAGCCGCTGAGCCGAAACGCACAGCTCGTGCACCTGATCGGCCAGGCCAGCCAGCACGTGTGTGTTGGTGGCGAGGCTGTCCCGCACGACTGTCGCGCCAGTGAGTTCACGCCCGAGGGCATCGGCATCGATTCCTTCGACGACGTGGATGAATCGGTCGACGGCCCTGGAAAAGCGGTCGGATGCCCGCCGCCAGACGCCGCGCCCGAGCACCTCGTCGTCGCCGGAAGGTCGTGAACCGAAAAGCCCATCTAGCAGTCCCATCGATCTGAAGTCATCCGCGGCTCATAGATACTGGCCGGTGCCGTGCGAATGCGGATCGGAGGCATCCTGCCTGGGCCCGGGCATTCCCTGGGCCGCGGCCTGAGCCGCAGCTGCCTGACGCGGGTCCGTGCCGGGCGGCAGGGCATGGCGCATCTGGGCGAGCTGAGCCTGTGCCGCCATCTGCTGGGCGACGAGCGCGGTCTGGATGCCGTGGAACAGGCCCTCGAGCCAACCCACAAGCTGTGCCTGGGCAATCCGCAGCTCGGCGTCGCTTGGCGGCGCATCACCGTCCGCGAACGGCAGAGTGATCCGGTGCAGCTCGCCGACCAGTTCCGGCGACAGTCCTTCCTCAAGCTCTTTCAACGAGCGTTCGTGCACCTCGGCCAGCCGCGCTCGACCAGCGTCGTCCAAGGGCGCGTTACGCACCTCGTCGAGCAGCTGCTTTATCATCGAGCCGATCCGCATCACCTTCGCTGGCTGCGAGATGTCCTCTACCGGGCTGCGCTCTCCGCTCTCGCCTTCTTCCGGCTCCCCGTCGGCCTGCACCTCGAGCGTCTCTCCACTCAATGGTTCGTCATCCTGCGATCCATCGGCGCCGGACGCGGCCGTTCGCACGGCGGCTGGGCTGTCCGCGCTGGTTCGATGCCCGGCATTGGCCGCGCCATTCGAATCCGGCCGGGCGATTTCGGCTTCCGGGCCCTCTTCGGTATTAAGGATGGTTCGGTCAAACTGTGCGTCGCTCAATGTTCATCCCTTCGTCAGGTTCCTCATTCTGTCACTCAGGGGTGACAATGCCTTCGGTGGTGGCTGCCCGGTTGCTGTGAAAGGCATCCGGCGGCGCTTCTGCGTCTGGGTCAGGTCCGGGTTAGCCCTTAACCAGCAGGACCTTGCCGATATTCTCGCCGTCCTCCAGAATCTGGTGCGCCTCGGGCGCCTGGTCGAAGGCGAGCCGGGAATGGATGATCGGCAGCACCGAGCCGTCTTCGATGAGCGGCCATACCTGCTCGCGGACGGCAGCGACGATTGTCGCTTTTTCGGCCGCTGGCCGTGCGCGCAACGTTGTGCCGATTACTGCGAGCCTGCGTCGCATTACTTCGTTGAGGTCGATTTCGGACTTCCTGCCGCCCTGCAGCCCGATGATCACCAGACGTCCGGAAACATTGAGGGACTCGATGTTTCGTTCGAGGTACTTCGCGCCCATAACGTCGAGGATGACGTCGGCTCCGCGACCGTCACTTGCGCCCTTGATTTCCTGAACGAAATCCTGCTCCCGGTAGTTGATCGTCACGTCGGCGCCGAGCTCACGGCAGAAGTCGAGCTTGTGCGAGGAGCCGGCCGTCACTGCGACATGGCCGCCGAGAGCCTTGGTGATCTGAATGGCGGCAGTGCCGATTCCACTTCCGCCACCGTGCACGAGCAGCCATTCTCCTGGGTGTAAGCCGGCAGACATGAAGACATTGGAGAAAACCGTGCAGACGACTTCTGGCAGGCCGGCGGCATCCACGAGATCCAGGCCGGCGGGTACCGGAAGAACCTGCTCGGCGGATACGACGACCGTTTCCGCGTAGCCGCCGCCGGTGAGCAGGGCACAGACCTCATCGCCGACCGAAAAACTGGTGACACCTGCGCCGGTCTCTTTGATCCGGCCGGAGACCTCCAACCCCGGAATTGCCGACTCCCCAGCCGGCGGAGCGTACAGGCCTTGTCGTTGCAGAAGGTCCGCCCGGTTCACCCCGGCCGCGACCACCTCGATTGCGACCTCCCCGGGACCCACTGCTAGCTCGGCGACGTCGGAAACTGTTAGAACACTTGGGTCGCCAGGTTCGGCGATAGTGATGGCACGCATTGGTCATTCCTCTTCTACGTCAGTGGCAGCTGATAGGTATCCGATTGGGTCGAAAACGCCCTAATGACGCGCTCGTCTGGATCGGCGGCTTCCGCCGTGAGCCAGCTTGGCGGCTTCCAGGTCCGCTGGTGTGTCGACGTCGTAGGTCACGGAGGTGGGAACATCGATGATTTGATACCTGGTCTGGCTGAGCACGCTGCGGGCGGAGTGTAGAGCCGTCGCGCCGTCGAGTACTCGGCGCAGGGCGTCGAGCCGGTAAACGGTCAGGAGGGGCTGAAGGGCGCCGTCGGATCGGGCAACTGTGGCCTCCAGCGCCGTGCTGCCGTAGACGTTCGGGAACCGGAAATTCTCGGCCAGGCCGGCGAGCGCCTCGCCGGCGGCCGGCATGTCACCGGCGACGATCGCCACCAGGTCGGGTGGGTCCTGGCGGAGCGCGTCCAGACCGGCGCGGATGCCGGGGACCGGTCCGCCGCCCGGTGGTTGTTCGCGGGCGAACTCAAGGTGTATCCCGTCGCGGGACAGCTTGCGATTCGGCCCGACCACCACGACTTTGGTCAGCGCGATGCTGGCTCTGCCTGCGCCGCCGGCCAGGGCACCGACCCCACTGCTGATGGAATCGATCGTGGTTTGCAGAAGCGTGCGGTGGGCGAGGACTGCTTCCAGCTTGTCTTGGCCGTCCATCCGGGAGCTTTCGCCGCCGGCAAGCACGACGGCAGCAAGATTCATGCTTGCTTCGTTGTCGCGTTGCTCGGTCATACCATTAGTCTGCCATCCTGCCGGGACGGCGCAGCACCGTCTCGCGGGGTATTCGCCATCGATAGCTGAGCCGATTGCGGACTGTCCCGCACGGTCGTAGGGTCGCAGGTGACAGCAGCGGTTTCTATCTCGAATGAGGAGTGAGCACGATGAGTGAGAACACCACGAATCAGGATGACGGTTCGGAGGCTAACATCCCGGGCCAGGCCGCTTCGGGCGACTCCAATCAGTTGTCTTCTGAGGACACTCTGGAGGATCGCGGAGTCGATGACCTGCTTGACGAGGGGTACTCGCCACCCGAACGTCCTTCGGTGATGACGCGTGAGGGTTATACCGAGGACGATGAACGCAACGGCGAAACGCTCGACCACCGGCTCGAAACCGAGGAGCCAGACTTCGACGAACTCGCGGCCGACGAAGATCAGCGCGCATTTACCGACGGCGATTATGTCGGCGGGGAAGTCGGCACGGAACGCGCCGGTCGGCTCACTGACCACAGCGGACTTGGCGGCGAAACCGAGGACGATGTGCTCGCCGAGGACGTCGGCATCGACGGCGGTGCCGCTGGAGCCGAGGAAGCGGCGATGCACGTGATCGACGAGGAATAACCGGGACCGGGGTGAGGCTGAGAGGAATTAATGACGCCGGCACTGTATCGATGTGCGTATTGTCGATACGGTCGTAACTGTGACCAGATTTTCAGCAGCGCCCAGTCCCGACAGCCAACGGCTGCACTATGACCGAATCGTCATAACCGAAATACAACCAGTAGTCGACGGCGGCGCCTTCCCCGCCAAATCCACCGTGAACGAAGACATCCCGCTTGCCGCTACGGTATTTCGTGAGGGGCACGACCTGATCGGCGTGAATGCTGTCCTGCTCGATGGCGCCGGGGAAGAAGCCGACCGGATCCGTCTGCAGGAGAGCATCCCGGGCACCGACCGGTTTGTCGGAACCTTTCGGCCGGAGAAGGCCGGTCACTACAGCTTCGTCATCGAGGCGTGGGCAGATCTCTACGCGACGTGGGAACACGCGGCAACTCTGAAGATCCCCGCCGGAGTCGATGTCGACCTGATGCTCGCCGAGGGGTTGCAGCTGCTCACCGACGCCGAGCAGCAGGGTGACCGCACCTTCGAGCATCGAGCCGTCTTGGCCGATGCGATAAACACCCTCAACTCCGCGGCACTGCCAGCCGCCGACCGGCTTGCCGCCGCGACCACTGCGCAGGTGAAATCGGCGATCGTCGCGCATCCATTGCGAGACCTGATCAGCGTCAGCAAGCGGATGCCGTTGAACGTCGAGCGAGAGCTTGCCGGACGGGCCAGCTGGTATGAGTTCTTTCCGCGCTCTGAAGGTGCGAAGCAGGACGAAGAGACCGGCGAGTGGGTTTCCGGCACCTTCCGGACGGCGGCAAAGCGCCTCGGCGCGGTGGCGGACATGGGCTTCGACGTCATTTACCTGCCGCCCATCCATCCGATCGGTGAAGTCAACCGAAAAGGACCGAATAACACGCTGAACCCCGGGCCTAAGGACCCGGGATCGCCATGGGCAATTGGTTCCCGTTACGGCGGTCACGATGCGATCCATCCCGACCTGGGCGACTTCGCTGACTTCGACGAATTCGTCGCACGCGCGAATCAGCTCGGCCTCGAAGTGGCCCTGGATCTCGCCCTGCAGGCTGCCCCGGACCACCCATGGGTGAAAAGCAATCCCGAGTGGTTCACCACCCAGCTCGACGGCACCATCGCCTATGCGGAGAACCCGCCGAAGAAATACCAGGACATCTACCCGCTGAACTTCGACAACGACTTCGAAGGCCTCAGCCGCGAGGTGTTGCGGATCGTCGAACTCTGGATCGACCATGGCGTGAAAATCTTCCGCGTCGACAATCCGCACACCAAACCGGTGATGTTCTGGGAATGGCTGATCGCCACGGTGAATGACAGACATCCGGACGTGATCTTCCTTGCCGAGGCATTCACCCGGCCGCCGATGATGCATGCGCTGGCCAAGCTTGGCTTCCAGCAGTCCTACTCGTACTTCACCTGGCGGAACACCCGGGAGGAACTTGAGGAGTACCTCGCCGAACTCCGTGACGAATCTGGTGCTTTCCTGCGACCGAACTTCTTCGTCAACACCCCCGACATCCTTACCGAGTACCTGCAATTCAGTGGGCCGGCCGGATTCAAGATCCGCGCCGTCCTGGCCGCTACTTCGAGTCCGCTCTGGGGTGTCTATGCCGGCTATGAACTGTACGAGCATGTGCCGCGTCCCGGCGCAGAGGAGTACATCGATAATGAGAAGTATCAGTACCGCCCTCGTGACTTCGATGCCGCAGAGGCGGACGGTCGTTCACTCGCGCCGTACCTCCGACGGCTGAACGCGATCCGGAAGGAACACCCGGCCCTCGGAGACCTGCGCAACATCCGACTGCACGACGCCGATGATGAGTCCATTCTGGTGTACTCGAAACGCAAGGACGACGATGCGCTGATCGTGGTTATCAACCTGGATCCGCACGCCACCCGAGATACAATCGTGCACCTCGACCTCGAGGAGCTGTTTCCGGGCGACACGTCGCTGGCGGGGACGCCGACCGAGTTCGAGGTTCACGACCTGCTGACCGACCAAACCTGGTTCTGGAGCGAACACAATTATGTGCGGCTCGATCCGCGCAGCGAACCGGCGCACATCCTGCAGATCAGGAGCCGTCCTTGAGCACGTCGGCCCGGCTCCCGTCGTTGGCGTGGAAGCGAACGCGGGGGCCCATCGAGGAGGCCACCTCGCCGGCCGGAGTGGGCGCAACTATCGACCGGGGCGCCGGCAAACCCAGAAGACTGAGAAGGGGTGTACATGTCAGTTAGCGGCGAACTACAACGGCTTCTGCATTCCTGGCTGCCTGCACAGCGCTGGTTTCCGGCTAAGGGACGCGGGATCTCCATTTCCGCATTGTCGTCGGTGCAGGTTTTCGATCGTGCGCTCGCGGGCGACGCAGTAACCGGCAGGAACCACATCCTGATGCTCGATTCGGGTGACCGGATGGACATAATTCAGGTGCCGTTGACGTTTCGGGTCTCGCGACTCGACGCGCCTGATTCCGCGTACCTCGGCGAAGTCGATGACATAACCCTCGGCCGGCGCCACGTTTACGATGGTGTGCACGACCCGGAGTTCGTCCGGGCGATCGCCTCGCTGATCACCAGCGGGCGTACACATGCCGACCGGAAACTCGCCGGCCGTACCGTGGCCGGTATCCAGCAGCCAACCATTACCGGTGCGCCGACCAAAGTCATTACCGGGGAGCAGTCGAATAGCTCGATCGTCATTTCGGACCGCTCCGCGCCCGCAATCCTGAAACTCTTTCGGGTGCTGTCAGCTGGAGCAAACCCGGACGTTGAGGTAACTGCAGCGCTCAGTGCCGCCAGCTGTACCTCCGTGCCGCAGACAATGGGATGGCTGGAGGGAAAGTGGTTCAATCCTGTTTCGCTTAAGGAGGAGTCCGGGCATTTCGCGGTGCTCTCCGAATTCATTGCCGGCTCGACCGATGCCTGGGCCGCAGCGGTACAGGCAGCGCAGCTCGACCTGGACTTCAGCGAACCCGCGGATCAGCTCGGCATCGCGGTGGCACGCATCCACAAAACACTTTCAGATGTCTTTGGAGCGCGACATCCAGGGCCGGCGCAAACGGGTCGCATCGTTGACGGCCTGCAGAAGCGTGTGTTGTGGGCGCTGTCGGAGGCGCGTGATGTGCTGTCGCCATATAACGAGCAGCTCCACGAACACATCAGCCGGCTGGGGGATATCGACAACGTCGGCATGGTGCAGCGAATCCACGGCGATCTGCACCTCGGCCAGGTGCTGCACTCCGAGGCGCGTGGCTGGGTGGTGCTGGACTTCGAAGGCGAGCCGCTGCGACCGTTGTCGGAGCGTTCGCACCCTGACGTTCCGCTGCGGGACGTCGTCGGCATTCTTCGGTCCTTCGACTACGCGGCGAATTTCGTCGCACTGGAAGACCCGGACCCCGCGTCACGCGACGTGGTGTCCAAGCGCACCGCCGCCTGGGCGCAAAAAGCGTCGGCGGCTTTCCTCGACGGTTATGCTCGAGAATCCGGCCAGCCAGCGATCGGTACCGACCCGCTGTTGCGGGTGTACTGGTTGGATAAGGCACTGTATGAGGTTGTCTACGAGCTGCGAAACCGGCCGAACTGGCTCCAGGTCCCATTACGTTCAGTAGGAGCGATATTGAATAACGAATCCGAAGTCACCGGCGGGCCGGCCGCTGAAGCAGCCAAGCCGGAGGCCGAAGAAGCGGGTCGGGCGGAGGTCGCGGCCGACACCACGGCTGACAGTGAAGCGGTTGGGTCGCCTGCTGAGGCGGCAGCGCCTGAAGCGTCCGAGTCCGAGTCCGGGTTTGAGAATGACGGCACCGACATGGCTGACGCGGAGTCTGATCCCGAGTTTTCCGGCTCGCCCAGCCCGCGCCCGGTCTCGCAGGACGTCCTGCAGCGAGTGTCGGACGGCAGCTATCACAACCCGCACTCCGTCCTTGGCGCGCATCAGGACGCCGACGGCACTGTAACTATTCGTGCTTGTAAGCATCTGGCGAAATCCGTTGTCGCCCGGACGCCAACCGAAACGATTCCGCTCACGCATGAGTACGGCGGCATCTTCAGCGCCGCATTCCGTCCCGCCGACGGCCTGATTCCGGAGTATCGGCTCGAAACCAGCTACATCGACGACGACCTGCACGTCACCGACGATCCTTATCGTTTCGTGCCCACGTTGGGCGAAATGGATCTGCACCTGATCGGCGAGGGACGCCATGAGGAACTCTGGACCGTACTCGGCGCCCACCCACGCCGTTATCCCGGCAACCAGGGCGACATCAGCGGGACGAGCTTCGCGGTATGGGCGCCAGCTGCCCAGGCTGTCCGGGTGGTCGGCGACTTCAACGGCTGGAACGGCGTCGGCCATGCCATGCGCTCGCTCGGCTCATCCGGAGTCTGGGAGCTATTCATTCCGGGAGTCGGGGTGGGCAACGCCTACAAGTTCGAGATCCTCAGCCGCCACGGCCAGTGGCTGCAGAAAGCCGACCCGATGGCGTTCGGCACCGAGCTCCCGCCGGCCACAGGTTCGGTGATCACCGAATCGCGGTACACATTCAACGACGACGAATGGATTGCCCAGCGCTCATCGACCAATCCGCATGACGCTCCGGTAAGCGCCTATGAGGTGCACCTAGGATCGTGGCGTCTCGGTCTCGGGTACCGTGAGCTCGCCACTGAGCTGGTCGACTACGTGGTGGAGCTCGGCTTCACCCACGTCGAGTTCATGCCGGTGGCCGAACATCCCTTCGGCGGCTCCTGGGGCTACCAGGTCACGTCCTACTACGCGCCGACGTCGCGCTTCGGCCACCCCGATGAGTTCCGCTTCCTGGTCGATTCCCTGCACCAGGCCGGGATCGGCGTCATTCTGGATTGGGTGCCTGCCCACTTCCCGAAAGACGAATTCGCCCTGGCGAAGTTCGACGGCGAGGCCCTGTACGAACACCCGGACCCGCAGCGCGGCGAGCATCCGGACTGGGGAACGCTGATCTTCGACTACGGCCGCCGGGAGGTGCGGAACTTCCTGGTCGCCAACGCCCTGTATTGGTTCGATCAGTTCCATATCGACGGGCTTCGCGTTGATGCCGTGGCATCCATGCTCTATCTTGACTATTCGCGCGAGGAGGGCCAGTGGAGCCCGAACAAGGAGGGTGGCCGCGAGAATCTTGAGGCCATCGGCTTCCTGCAGGAAGTTAACGCCACGGCCTACCGTCGCTTCCCGGGAATCCTGATGATTGCCGAAGAGTCGACCGCGTTCCCGGGTGTCACCGCACCGACAAGCGGCGGTGGTCTCGGTTTCGGCCTCAAGTGGAACATGGGCTGGATGCACGATTCTCTCGGATACATCTCCGCTGATCCCTTGTACCGCCAGCATCAGCACAATCAGCTGACGTTCTCCATCGTGTACGCATTCAGTGAGAACTACCTGTTGCCGATCAGCCATGACGAGGTCGTGCACGGCAAGGGATCGCTGCTGCGCAAGATGCCGGGCGACCGCTGGCAGCAGCTCGCGAACCTCCGGGCCTTTCTGGCCTATCAGTGGGCGCATCCCGGCAAGCAGCTGATCTTCATGGGTACCGAGTTCGGCCAGGAAGCTGAATGGTCGCACGACCACGGCCTGGATTGGTGGCTGACCGACGACCCGCGGCATTCCGGTGTGCAGCGGTTGGTCGGTTCGCTCAACGATGTCTACCGGAACACGCCGGCGCTGTATGCAAGGGATAACGAGCCAGGCGGCTTCCAATGGCTCGATGGTGCGGACGCGGCTCGTAATGTGGTGTCCTTCGTGCGCTGGGACCGCGACGACAAACCGCTGGTCTGTGTTGCGAACTTCGCCGGGATGGCGCACGAAAGCTACAGGTTGGCTCTGCCGTTCGAGGGAACCTGGATCGAGCGGGTCAACACCGATGCCGAGCAGTATGGCGGGTCAGGAAGCGGAAACTTGGGTCAGGTGACCGCGGTCGCCGGGCACCACATGGGCCAGCCGGCTCACGCCGATCTGCGCCTACCGCCATTGGGCGTGCTGTACCTGACACCAGGCGAGTAAGCCGACGAGGCAGTGCCCGCCTGGAGAACTTACAGCACGGGGCCAGGGCACACCGGCCCCGTGCTGTAACTCAGGCGCCGTCCGACTCCGGGCCGGACTTCTCGATCTGGCGAGTCCGCCCCTCGCCTTGAGCCGCCTGCTCGTCTGCGTCGTCGGCTGGGGGCGGGGTCACCAGGAGCGCGGTCCCGCGATAGGCCGGCAGGCTGATGAAGAAGCTGTGCAGGTCATCCACGGCCCCGATCTCCTCCCCAGTGAAGGCGTCAGTCACCAGGGCGCCGCACTCCAGATGAACGGAGTTGACGCTGCCGGTCACATCCTGCGATGAGAAGTTCAGAACCGTGAGCTGTATCTCGCCGGACTCCCGCTGGTGGACCATAACCAGCAGGCCCCGGTGGGAAACATCCGGCACGTCGATCAGGACACTGGCAGCGATGCCGTGTGCTTCACGGACCGCGAGGACCCGTGCCAGCTGACGCGCGAACGAGTTTTCGTCCGCGAGCTGATCCGGTAGGTTGCCGTACAGCGAACGGGCCGAGGGCATTCCGGATGCGGACACCTTGGAGCCGGGGTTTGCCCCCATCAGGTCGTGGGCTCCACGGTTGATCCATCGGGTGTCTCCCCGGGCGATCAGCGTGTCCACCTGAGCCCGCTCCAGCGGGAGAATGCCGCACAGATCCCATCCGGAGAGCGCGAAGACGCCTGGCTGCAGCGCGTTGTACATGGCAAGCAGCAGGTGCACGTCGCGGACCTGTTCGATCTCGTCCTCGGTGATGGCGTCGAGATCCGTTATGCCCAGTGCCGCGGTGATCACGCTGGCCGTGGTGCAGGCAATGCCATTCGTCGTGAAGACCAGGTTGTACGGGGCGGCCTCCCCGGTGATTCCCTTTCGCAGGGTCTCTTGCACAGACTCGGCCAGCTCGGCCCCAGTCAGTTGCTCGCCACCGAGTTCGAAGACATCGTCCTTGTGCCTGGTGGCGAAGTGCACAAGCTCGTAGGTCAGCTCGTCGTGGTTCTGCAGGGCATGCACCAGGCTGGCCTGGTCAACGCCGATGTCCATCGCCAGGCGCAGCGTGAGCCGGAGAAATTCGGTGTCGCCGGTGACGAGAGCATGGTGGTACGCCGGGCGGGTGACGAAGTCATAGGAGAGGTCGGGCCCCACCTCGGAGGTGTCCTTGATGTCATCGATGGTGAGGTTGAGTTCCTGGAAAGTGAACCCGCCGACCTTGCGCACCATGGAGCCGATCAGCTGGTTGGCCACCTCTGACAGCGGATGTCCCTCCGACCAGCCGGCCATTTCCTCGGCGCCCTTCTCAACCCCGAGGAAGCCGTTGGCGTCCAGGCGCAGCGCGCCGGTGCCCAGATCCACGAGGGAATGCAATGCGTCGCCCATCACCAGGCGCATGCCGGAAAAGGTGGGATCCAGCCAGTTGAGGGATGGCTGCCCCGCCTTGAAGTAGTGCAGGTAAACCCACCGGCGGAGCTGGCCGGTGGGGTCCATCACGGGGCGGGTGGCGCTCCAGTTGGTCTCCTTGACCATGGGCTCGTAGAAGATCACCCGCTGTAACTGGCCGATGATGTAGCCGGCGTCCTGCAGGGCGCGTTCGCCGGCCGCATCGATGTTGACCGAGTCCTCGCCATCGGGAACGTCGGGCAGGAGATGCCAATCGGACTCGGGGATGTCGATCATGTGGTAAAGGCCGGGGTAGTCCCGGTAGTTCATCTCGGCGAGCCGGAAGTCGGCACCTTTGCCCGTGTGCCCGGGGATGATGTCGTCGATGATGGTCCCGTCGTGGTCTTTGGCCACGGCGCACATCGAGCGGAACTCGTCCTCTGTGCCGAACAGCGGGTCGATTGCCATGCTGATCCGGTCGAAGTGGCCGTCAACGCTGGGCGTGCTTTCCCAGCCGGTCAACCCGCCTGCGCGCTTCACCGGGCCGGTATGGATGGCGTGGATGCCGATCTCCTGGAACGCTTTCCACATCTCGGAGTCGCCCAGAGCCGCAAGGAACGACTGACCGGAGCGAGTGATGAACGACAACGGGTAGGCGGTGAACCAGACCGACGCGGTTTCCAAGGCTGCCCGCGGGTTCGGGTGAGCGTACGGGTTCTGCCACATGCTTGCCTGGCCCGAGAGCTGCCGGCCCAGTGTCTTGGCATCTCCGAGCATGGACTGGTTCCGCAGCCACTCCACGTAGGCCTTGTTCCGGCCGTCGGGTTCGAAGGGCGGTTTGGCGTTCCCATACTGCTGGTTACGTCGTGCCCTGGGGCGAAGGGCTCGTGGGCGGGCGGGATAGAACGCCTCGTCGTAGGTGATGTCTGCGACCGAACCCTGGTCGGCAGCAGGTTCCGGTGCTTCCACTTCCTGGCCGTTGCCGGAAGTGGAGCGGATGTCGCTGCTGCTCTTTCGAGGGAGTGAGTCAGACATGAATGGGATCCTTCCTCGGTACTGTCAGGCTTGTTCGCACGTTGTCACTCGATCTAATCATCCGCCGTGCTGGCGGCGAAGACCGCGGCAGAACGACCCGGTAGGGTCACCAGCGGGCCTGCATCGGGTCCGTCGCCTTCCGCTGCTGTCTCTGCTGGTTCGCCGGCGGTGGCCAGCAGCAGACCGCCGGACGCAAGCGGCAGCGGTACCCTGGCGGGTCCGGTGCCAAAATTCAGCGCGATCTGTACCCCGTCCCGGCACAGCACCAGCCAGCGTTCGTCCTCATCGAACCGGACGTCGAGTGTCGAGAACCGCTGGTCGCGCAGCTCGGGAAGCTCCTTGCGCAACTTGCCGAGTTGCCGGTAGAGCTCAAGCAAACGGGCATGGCCGTCGGCGGTCGGCTCATCCCAATTGAGCTTCGAGTTGGTGAATGTCGACTCGTCCTGCGGATTCGGCACCAGCGACTCGTCCCAACCCATCTCGGCGAATTCACGTAACCGTCCCAGGGCGGTAGCTTCGCCGAGCTCCGGCTCGGGATGAGAGGTGAAGAACTGCCAAGGCGTCGATGCGCCCCATTCCTCGCCCATGAACAGCATCGGCGTGAACGGACCGAGCAGGTTGAGCGTCGCGGCGATCGCCAGTCCGCCCGGATCGACCATCGCGCTCAGCCGGTCGCCTGCCGCCCGGTTGCCGATCTGATCGTGATTCTGGGTGCAGACAACAAGTCGCCAGGCGGGAGTGTGCACAGTGTCGATCTGCCGGCCGTGGTGCCGTCGGCGGAATGACGAATATGTGTTGTCGTGGAAGAAGCCCCGGGTGAGCACCTTGCCGAGCGCGGCAAGCGAATCGAAGTCGGCGTAATAGCCCGCTGTCTCGCCGGATACTGCCACGTGCACCGCGTGGTGAAAGTCATCGCTCCACTGCCCGGCCAGGCCATACCCGCCGGACGCGCGGGGGGTGAACAGCCGGGGGTTGTTCAGATCGGATTCCGCAATCAGACTCAGCGGCCTGCCTAGCTGGGTCGACAACTCGTCTGCGGCCGTTGCCAACTCCTCGAGAATATGGACCGCGCGGCTGTCGACGAGCGCGTGCACGGCATCCAGTCGCAGGCCGTCGACGTGGTAGTCGCGCAGCCACATCAGCGCGTTGTCAACGATGTATGTGCGTACCTCATCGGAGTCCGGGCCGTCGAGATTCACCGAGTCGCCCCAGGTGTTCACCGCGGCCGTGTGCAGGTAGGGCCCGAAGTTCGGCAGGTAGTTTCCGCTCGGCCCCAGGTGGTTGTAGACAACATCCTGGATGACGCCGAGTCCGTTCCGATGGCAGGCGTCAACGAACCGCTGGTAGCCTTCCGGGCCGCCGTACTGCTCGTGGACGGCGTACCAGAGCACACCGTCGTAACCCCAATTGTGGGTGCCATTGAAGGCGTTGACCGGCAGTAACTCGACGAAGTCAACGCCGAGGGACTTCAGGTGCGGAAGCTTGTCGATGGCGGCATCGAAGGTACCGTCCGGAGTGAAGGTGCCGATATGCAGCTCGTAGATGAGACCACCGGCGAGGTCGCGACCCAGCCATGCCGAATCGGTCCAGTGAAAGGCGTCGGCGTCGAAGGTCCGGGAGGGCTCGTGCACGCCCGCAGGCTGCCTTCGTGAGCGCGGATCGGGTAGCGGATCGGAAGCGCCGTCGAGCAGGTAGCCGTAGTCGACCTCAGGCAGCGCGAGCAGCTGGTTGGCGGTCTTCGGGTCGTCGAGGGTCCACCAGCCGTCTTCCGCCCGATGCATCGGATAGTTGGCGCCATTGGCGAATAGTGAAACCGTTTCGGGCTTCGGCGCCCAGACGGCGAAATGTGAGTGCTCATTGCGTTGTGTCATGGCGCCACTTTCGTTGTGTTCGGGGTCTGGTTCGCGAAGCCTGTGATCGGGATGCCGGTGAATCCTGCCGGACTAGAAGCCTTCCGGTGCCAGCAGGGCGACCGGGTACTCGGCGAATACATCGGCAAGCCTGGCCTGACCGGCGAACGTGCGACCGGTGAGCGTGTCGATGAAGGTGCCTGATGGCAGAGTGACGCTTGTGGTGCCCCAGCTCCCGGTGTTGCCCACCCCGCCAGGGATGCTGGCCCGCCCGGTGAGTCCGACCGGCAGCCTCGTCGCCAGCGTGAGCGCTCCGCCGCGGTCGAATCCGATGAAATGCTCGCGCGCCGGGCCCTCGGCATCCAGTGCGCGGTAGCCGGAGAACAGCTCCGAACGGTCTCGTTTCAGTCGCAATGCCCGCGAGACAACGAGAAGCTTCGCCGCCCCGGTCTCGTCGATTACCGGGCGTTTGCCCGCATCGATCTCGGCCAGCAGGGCTCGCCGTGCCTCGAAGTCGACGACGCGGCGATTGTCCGGATCGACCAGCGATGTTTCCCACAGCTCGCTTCCCTGGTACACGTCGGGAACACCGGGCGTGGTGAGCTGAATCAGCTTTGCGCTCAGCGAATTGGACCAGCCGAACGGCTCGATCCGGTGCACGAACTCAGTGAGGATGCTGTTCAGTTTCTGGTTGTCGAAACAGGCGTCGACCAGGGCATGCAGTGCGCCCTCGAACTTCGCGTCCGGTGCCGTCCACATAGTTGAGTTTCCTGCTTCGCGTGCAGCCTTTTCAGCGTACGCGTGCAAGCGATCCCGGCTGATCGGCCAGGCGCCAACGACTGCCTGCCAGATCAGGTTCGAGAGCGGCCCGTCCGGGAGCGGGGAGAGCCCCGAGACCTCCGCAAGCAGGCCGGCCCATTCCTCAGGCAGTTCGGCGAGCACGTCGATCCGGGCGCGTACGTCTTCGCCGCGCTTGGTGTCATGGGTGGAAAGCGTCGTCATCGCTGTCGGCGCCTGCTGCTCGCGTTCCCATTGCCGCCGGTGGAACTCATCGGGGGTGATCGCGAATTCGCTCGGATCGCCGCCCACCTCGGTCAGCGAGGTCAGCCGAGTGAACCGATAGAACGCCGTGTCCTCGACGCCCTTGGCCATCACCATTCCGGATGTTTGCTGGAACCGCTGCGCCAATGGGTCTTCCGGGTTGCCGAGCCGCGGGACCAGAGCCGTGATCACACCTTCCAGCTCGGGACGGCGGCGGAGTGATTCCTCGACTGACTCTTCCAGGTGCTGCGCACCGTCCGGAAGGTAGCTGCGGTAGACCGGGAAGTTCGCAATCAGCTCGGCGATCGCGTCAGCAGCGTCATCGACATCCGGCGCGAGCCGAGCGAGTCGAAGCACCTCGGAACGAAGTAGTCCATCCGCGATAGCCCGCTTCGTGCCGTGGATGAGTTCTTTCCACGGCTCACGTTCGCCGCCGCACAGCCGGGCGTCAAGCTCGTCGAGCGTCTGCTGGCCCTTGCCGTCGACCAGCACCCGGTCGATATCTGCCAGCGCGTCGTAGCCGGTGGTTCCGGCCGTTGCCCAACCCTGCGGCAGAGCCTCGCCGGATTCCAGGATCTTTTCCACCAGAACATAGGTTCCACCGGTTGCCTCGGCCAACTGGTCCAGGTAGTGCTTTGGATCCAGCAAACCGTCGGGGTGATCGACGCGCAGGCCGTCAGCAAGACCCTCGTCGAACCAGCGCACGATCTCCTGGTGGGACTCGTCGAAGACCCAGGGGACTTCTACCCGGATGCCGGCAAGGGTGTTGACGCCGAAGAAACGCCGAAAGTTGAGCTCGGCGTCCGCGCGCCGCCAGTTCATCAGCTCGTAGTTCTGCCTGGCATGCACTGCGATCGGATCGATCTCGGTGCCGTCTGCGGGCAGTGTTCCGGGGGCGATCGGGAAACGATTGTCGTAGTAGCGCAGGACTGGCGTGCCGTCATCGCCGGTTTCGACGGTCAGCTTCGCCAGCTCACCACCGAGACGGTCGCCCGCCTGAGGGCTTTCGCCCGGCTGAGGGATGTCGTCATCGCCGAGCACCGGGATCCGGACCTTGCCGTTGCCGAAATCCCAGTCGACGTCGAATGCCTCCGCATACCGCGATTCCCGGCCGTGCAGCAGCAGATCCCACCACCAGACGCTCAGCGCGGGCGTGGCCGTGCCGACGTGGTTGGGCACTATGTCGATCAGCACGCCGAGCCCGGCGTCGTGTGCGGCTTTGGCCGCCGCGGCCAGGCCTTCCGCCCCTCCCCGGCTGGCATCGATCCGGGAGTGATCGATGACGTCGTAGCCGTGATCGGAATCTGGCTCGGCCGCCAGCAGAGGGGAGAGGTAAACCCAGTCCGCGCCGAGGCTGCCAAGGTAGTCCACCTGCCGGCTCACCTCATGCAGGTCGAACGACGGGCGCACCTGGATGCGGTAGGTGGACTTGGGAATCTTCATGCGTGGTCCTCGGTGCTAGCTATGCTTCGGAGCCGATTTCGGCAAGATTGACGGTGCGGCCTGCCAGCGATGCCTCCACCGAGTGGTCGGCCTCGGCGATCTCCTCGGCGTGTGCCCGCAGGACTACGATCGACTTGGCATCCACCGTGAGCGCGCTACCGGCCTTACAGCGATCCTCGTCGGTGTTCCGGCCGCCGGTGTCGATGACCACAGTCCAGGCAGGACCGTACTCCTCATTCGGCAGGCTGAAATTCACCTCGTCATCGTTGGCGTTGAAGAACATGATGAAGTGCACGTCCGTGATCGGCTCGCCGCGGTCGTCCACGCCACGGATGCCTTCGCCATTGAGCCAGACGCCGATCGATCGACCGAACCCGGAGTTCCAATCGTCGGTGATCATCTCATCGCCGTCCGAGTTGAGCCAGACCAGATCGGGAAGCGGGTCCTCTATGCCGGTCCGGACCGGATTCCCGTCGAAGAAACGGCTGCGCCGGAACGTCGGATGCTCGCTGCGCAATCTCATGATGGCGGCGGTGAATTCGATCAGCGGCTCGTCGGCGTTCTCCCAGTCGATCCAGGTCAGCTCGGAATCCTGGCAGTAGGTGTTGTTGTTGCCCTGCTGGGTGCGACCGAGTTCATCGCCGTGCAGCAGCATGGGCACGCCCTGGGAAAGCAGCAGGGTCGCGATCAGGTTGCGCTGCTGACGGGCCCGCAAGCTGAGCACCTCAGGGTCTTCGGTCGGGCCCTCCACGCCGCAGTTCCACGACCGGTTGTGTGATTCGCCATCGTTATTGTCTTCGCCGTTGGCGTCGTTGTGCTTGTCGTTGTAAGACACCAGGTCGTGCATGGTGAAACCGTCGTGAGCCGTGACGAAGTTGATCGAGGCGACGGGGCGGCGTCCGGAGTTCTCGTACAGGTCGGCGGAGCCGGCGATCCGGGAGGCGAACTCGCCGATCGTCGAAGGCTCGCCGCGCCAGAAGTCGCGGACGACGTCGCGGTACTTCCCATTCCATTCGGTCCACTGCGGGGGGAAGTTCCCTACCTGGTAGCCGCCGGGGCCGACATCCCATGGCTCGGCGATCAATTTGACCTGCGAGACCACAGGATCCTGCTGAACCAGCTCGAAGAACGTCGAAAGCCGGTCGACATCATAGAACTCGCGAGCCAGCGCGGAGGCAAGGTCGAAGCGGAAGCCGTCGACATGCATTTCCAGCACCCAGTAGCGCAGCGAGTCCATCAGGAGTTGCAGCGAGTGCGGTTGCCTGACGTTCAGCGTGTTGCCGGTGCCGGTGTAGTCCATGTAATGCTCGGGATCGTCGTCGACGAGCCGGTAGTAGTGCGCATTATCGATGCCGCGGAACGACATCGTTGGCCCGAGATGGTTGCCCTCTGCCGTGTGGTTGTAGACCACGTCAAGGATGACTTCGATACCCGCGTTGTGCAGGGCTCGAACCATCGATTTGAATTCCTGAACCTGCTGACCGGCATTCCCGGTTGCGGCGTACTTGTTGTGCGGCGCGAAGAAACCGATCGTGTTGTAGCCCCAGTAGTTCGAGAGACCCTTCTGCAGCAAGGTGTCGTCCTGTACGAACTGGTGCACCGGCATCAGTTCGATCGCGGTGATGCCGAGACGCTGCAGGTGGCTGATGATTGCCGGGTGGGCGACGCCCGCGTAGGTTCCGCGCTGTTCCTCCGGGACCTCGGGGTGCTGAGCGGTCAGGCCCTTGACGTGAGCTTCGTAGATGACGCTCTGATAATAGGGAGTCTTCGGGGCGCGATCGCCCTGCCAATCGAAGTACGGGTTGATCACGACGCCGTGCATCATGTGCTTGGCGGAGTCCGCATCGTTGCGGGTTTCCGGTGAGCCGAACTCGTAGGAGTACATCGCCTGGTCCCAGTCGATATCGCCGGCGACGGCCTTCGCATAGGGGTCGAGCAGAAGCTTATTGGGGTTGCAGCGTTGGCCCTGCTTCGGATCGTACGGTCCGTGAATGCGGTAGCCATAGCGCTGGCCGGGTTCCACCTGTGGGAGATAGCAATGCCAGACGTAGGCATCAGACTCGGTGACCGGAATGCGAGTCTCGGTGCCATCTTCGTCGAACAGGCAGAGCTCCACCGATTCGGCTGCTTCGCTGAAGAGCGTGAAATTCGTTCCAGAGCCGTCGTACGTGGCGCCAAGCGGATAGGGGGTACCCGGCCAAACCTGCATTAGTTCTCCTGTGTGGTGTTCCGGCCGAGGCCTCGTCGTTCAACCTTACTGGGCAGTCGCCCGGGAGTTCGACTTGTCCCGCTGACCGGGACCGATGTTTACCGCCGGGGCAGTATGGGTATCTACCTGCTGATAGCTGGACCCAACGGTGAACCGGGACATTTCCCAGTTCCTGTCGACCATGCGTTTGGAGTACGACATGATCACGACCGACCAGATTCGAGATTTCATCAGCACCGGCGGATTGGTAGTCGGAAGCGACGGCAACAAGATCGGCAAGGCCGGGCAGGTCTTTCTCGATGATGAGACCGACCAGCCGGAGTGGGTCACCGTGAACACGGGACTTTTCGGCATGGGGGAATCATTCGTTCCGCTGTCCCAGGCAGAGATAACCGGAGACACCATCAGGGTGCCGTTCGATAAACACACGGTGAAGGACGCGCCCCGTATCGACACGAAGGACGCTGCGCTGAGCGCGCAGGAAGAGGAGCAGCTGTACCGGCATTACGGCCAGGAGTATTCGCCGCGGGCAGCGCAGGGTTCGGATGCCCGGGACGGCCGGGGGCTGGATCGGGACGAGCGTGGGCTGGATTCGAACGAGCGGGATGAGCGCGGCTCTGGCGCGGCGGATGGCCGGGACGACCGTGGGCTGGATTCGGACGAGCGGGATGAGCGCGGGCTGGATTCGGACGAGCGGGATGAGCGCGGCTCTGGCGCGGCGGATGAGCGGCCGTTTCCTCCCGTTCCCGCACGACCCGCATCATCCCCTGAAGCGGGGGATACCTCAGCGGACGAGTCAAGGTTTGAACGGACATCGCGAGCGCCCGACGAGGAATCCGGCCGCCGCGATCAGGTTGGTGCCGGGAACGACCGGGGCCCCGAGGGATTGCGGCTGCGCAAGTTCGTCGTCACGGAGACGGTCACCATGCATGTTCCGGTCAGTCGCGAGAAAGTGGAGGTCGTCGATGAAGGAGGAAATGAAGGAGGCGGCGAACCAGCCGAGGGGCGGCGTGTCGACGACGATCCGCAGGGTCGCCAGGGCACGACAGACACCGACTCACGCCAATAGAAGAGGTAGCGAGCTGGGACGTTCTACCAAGTAGTCATCCGACGTACAAGGAGGAGTGCCGTGAGTGAGAACAGAGGATCGCACCCGATGGACCAGGATCCTGACCGCCGGGACCATGACCGTGATCGAGGCGCAGACGATGTGAACCGGCGGGTTGACACCGACGACGATCGCAATGCGGGCGTCGCCGACCGGCATCCGAGCCAGCGTATCGACGAGGAGCGGGTGAAGCCTGCGAAAACAAGTGCGGCAGCCGTGTTCTCGCTGGTCTGCGGACTGATTGCGCTGCTCATTGTTCTGGTGGTTGTGCCCGCACCGCTTGCACTGGTGCTGAGCATCATCGGGATCATTCTGGGCATCGTCGGCGTAAAGATGTCCAAGCGGATAGGCATCACCGGCAAAGGCGTCGCCATCAGCGGGATTGTGCTCTCGGTGATTGCGCTGCTTCTCTCTGCGGCGGTCATCGTCGGATTCACCACCTTCATTAATAACGATCAGGCTGTGGAACGTCTGGAGCAGCAAATCCAAAAGCTTCGGGACGAGGCGCCAAGCGACGTCAACATCCCCAACCCATAGGACGGGCGGCTAGCGGCGGCGCGCCATTTGACGTGACCGCGCCCGAGCGTGCCGTTCCGCGTGTCTGATCCTCCCGGTCGCGGCGTCTTGTATCCGGGGCGGGGCAGGTGGCCTCGGCCAGCTTCAGGTACGTGCGTTTGTCGCGGCGCAATCGGGCATGCCATTCAGCGGGCCCCGACGGTGATGTGTAAATCCCTGCCGTTCCATGTCAGACTGGGTGGCGCGGATGCTCGTTACCGAAGTGGTCGTCTACGTTCAGTGGACTGCCGCTGCGGGCTTTGAGCCTCCAAGGAGAGCTGACTGAGCGGCCGAAAGTGACGGTCTTGAAAACCGTTGTGCGGGTGAACCCCGTACCGTGGGTTCGAATCCCACGCTCTCCGCCCTTGTGATGAGTCGCGACATCGTTCACAATGAGCCCGCCCTGGTCTTCGGACCGGGGCGGGCTTTGTGTGCCGTGTGTTGCTTCGGAGTGTTCTTTCCCGCTGCCCGAGTGACAGAGTAGGGGCGTCAAGACGCTGATCCATCGAACTTAACCTGTCAGTCGCGATGTCACGCGCCATCGCCCGGCCGTATTCACTCCGGCTTGCGCGCCTCGATCAGGAAGCGCGTGGTGTGGGCGACGAAGGACCCGTCACGCCGGATCTGCTGGTCCAGTTCTTCGAGGCGCCCTCGATACTGGTCCACGGTGAACCCCGGGACCATCCAGATCACCTTCCTCAGGAAGTAGATCACCGCCCCTATGTCGAAGAACTCGGTACGTAGCGATTCCGAACGCAGCTCGGTGATCTGCAGTCCCGCGTCCTCCGCGCCGCGACGGGCGTCGTCTGGATGCCGTCCGCGCCGCACCTCCTCCGGCTGCGGTCCGAGAAAGTACTCGACCAGTTCAAATACGCTGGCCGGGCCAACCTGCTGGGAGAAGTACGTCCCTCCCGGCTGGAGCACCCGGGCGATTTCGCCCCACCAGACGGTCACCGGATGGCGGCTGACCACCAGGTCGAAAGCCTCGTCGGCGAACGGCAGCGGCGGCTCATCCTCGTCTGCCACCACAACGGCACCCCTCGGATGCAGCAGCCGGGTTGCCTTGTCAACGTTCGGTGGCCACGATTCGGTCGCCACCGTCAGCGGGGCCAGCCGCGGAAGCCCGGCAAGCACCTCGCCGCCGCCGGTCTGGATGTCCAGTGCGGCGGCCGCATCCGGCAGTCGCTCAGCCAGCATCCGTTGGTAGCCCCAGGATGGACGTTGCTCCGTTGCTCGGCCGTCGAGCCACGAGAAGTCCCAGCCATCGACGGAAACCGCCTGGGCTTCAGCCACCAGATCATCGAAAGTTCGTGACATTTCCTTGCTATCTCCTCGCTGAAGAATTCGTGCCGAGAACGGAACAGGCGCATTCCCCGAGAACGCAACAGGCACGTGCCCCGAGGACGTTACTCGCCGGCGCGCGTGCCTGTTGCGTTGTGCTTAGAGTCTCTCCAACAGTTCCATTTCGGCGTCTGGGTGGATCTCCCCGGTCTCCTTGTTGACTACCGAGTCAATCCGGCCCTGAAGCTCCTATTCCGTGGCGATCACGCCGAGCTCTGCCACGATGTCGTCCTCACTAGCAACGGAATGTTCCGGGTCAGAGGTTTTCGACATAGCGATCTTTGACCTCGCCCTGGTCAGCCACCGGCTTGGCGGCCTGGTCAGCCTCCGGTTTGGCGTCGTCGTGGTTCAGCCGCGATTTCACTCCCTCGCTGGCTTTTCTGAATGCCTGCTCGGCCTGGTCCTGCACGACCGGGGCCTTTTCCTTAACGGTCTGTTGGACTTCGGAGACCTTTTCCTGAACCTTGGGATCGCTCCAGAGTTCCTGCGCCCGCACTTTCAGTTTCTCGTAGCTCTCCCGTCCGGCCCGGGTACCAAGCACGTAACCGATACCAATGCCGGCCGCGAGTAGAATCTTGCCCTTCATGAGAAATCCTTTCGTCAGGCTTCTTATGCTCCCTTGAACATAGCCGCGATACGGGCAGCCCTCAAGGCCTGGGGCAAGGTCCGCCCTATTGTGAAAAGCTGAGCGACCTGAGCAGCCTGCCATCGGTCATGGTCAGTACGTCGTGCATCCTCGGAAGGTGCGACCGGTCATGGGTGACCAGCATGGTCGCCGTCTCGCGTTCCGCGGTCAGTTGCAGCACCAGGTCGATGATTGCCGAACCGCGCTCCTGGTCGAGGGCACTGGTCGGCTCGTCGACGATCAGCACGGAAGGGTCGTTCATCAGCGCGCGGGCAATATTGATCCGCTGACGCTGCCCGCCGGAAAGCTGATGTGGTCGCTTGTCCCGCTGGCCGGACAGACCGACCGCGTCAAGTAGTTCGGCTGCTCGGGCCTGGACGACCAAGTGACGCCGGCGGCTTTTCCGCTGGCCAAGTTCGTTCATCACCGTCAACTGTTCGGTTGCGGTCAGCGATGGCAGCAGATTGGGCTGCTGGAATACGACTCCGACGGTCTCGCGGCGCAGCCGGGCCGTTTCGACCTTCGTCATGCCGGTGACATCCACGCCGTCGATGCTCACCAGCCCGGAATCAGGTGCTATCAGGGTCGCGGCGACGGCCAGCAGGCTCGACTTCCCGGATCCCGATGGGCCGGTGATCCCGGTGACTGTTCCCCTGGTCACCTCGAGTGAGGCGTTGTCGATTGCGGTCACCCGTGAGTCGCCATCGGGGAAGGTCAGAGTGATGTTTGAAAGGCTGATCATCGGTTGCTTCCTAACGCCGTGAGTGGGTCTGCGGTGGTCACCGAGCGAAGCGCGAATGCGGCGCCGGCCAGCCCGAGTGCGATCATCGCGCACGCTGGCAGCAAGGTTGTGAAAGGGCTCAGCACAAACGGCAGCGCGGTGCCTGCAAGTGCGCCGAGCGCGGCGGTCAGGCCGATACCGGTGCCGACTCCGAGCAGCAGCACGATCAGCGCCTGACCCAGGGCGTCCCGGATCAGTGCGGAGTTCGACGCGCCGAGCGCCTTGAGAACCGCAACGTCACCGCGGCGCTGGATCGTCCAGACAGTGAAGAACGCGCCGATAGCAAGCGCCGAAATGCCGAACAGCATGACGACCATCATCAGCAGCGAACCGATCTCCGATCGGAACGAGCCGATCGCGGTGAGCGAACCGAGCACGGTCGTTGACGTTGTCTCCGCCTGCTTGTCGAGGGCGTCGAAATCCGTTGAACTCCCGCCTGTCGCCGCTGTGACGGCGAGAACGGTGGCGAAGGCATCGGGGCTGCCGGTCCTGGTTTCGTAGTCCTGCCAGTCCTCCAGATTCATCCAGATGACGGGCGTGTGGCTGTACCAAGCATCTCCGGTGACTGCCTCGACGGTGAATTCCGCGTCCGCGATCCGGATCGAGTCTCCCGATGCGGCATCCAGGTCAGCTGCCGCTGCCTGTGACAGCACCAGCTTGCCGGTTCCGGCGGGGGCATCGCCGGAGTATCCGGGCTGCACGCCGAACAGTGCGACGCTGGCCTGCGCCTGTCCGGACGCCTTGGTCTGACTGATGCCGATCGGGTTGACCGTGCCGATGCCCGGGGAATCTTCCCAGCCATCGGCGGTGTCCCGGGTCAGCTCCGAGTCGCCGTATGACATCTCCGCGCCGTCGGCTGGTTCGGAGAAGACGATACGGTCGGCATCGAGCTGCTGGATAACAGAAATGTTCTGGTTGGCCAGGCCGGCGGTCAGGCCGCTCAGAAAGCCGACCAAGAGGGTAATGAGTGTGACGACGGTCCCGATTAGCAGGAACCGTCCCTTTGCGAATCGGATGTCTCGCCAGGCGACGAACATGGTTGAAGAACCTACTTAACTAGATGTGGTGGTACTTCAACTCTCGTACTTTCCTTCGCCGCGATCATCGTGCGGGCGACCGGGATTCCTGTGGCGATGGTTTGGCAATTCCGTCGAACTTTCGATGGATGAACCGTCGGCATCATGCCGATAGCCTTGTTGAATGAACCGTTCCGCGCTGACCCCTGTCTTCCTGGGGCTGCGCGCAGGGCTGCACATCCTGTTCGGCGGCCTGATCGCCGTCGTCATCATCAGGGCGGCCTACCAGCACACCGGTTCGGCGCTGCCGACGATCAGCCTGGCGGTGGTCTTTGCGGCCAGCTATGCCATCGGCGGGTTCCTGGTTTCATCCACACAGGCGACACGGCGGGTACCTATCGCGCTGTGGCTCGGCCTGCTGACGATCGAGTGGCTGGTCCTGGTCTGGTGGAGCCCGGACGCGGCGTATCTGGTCTTCGCCCTGTTCTTTCTGTATCTGCACCTGCTGCCCGGCTGGGCCGGGCCAGCGGCGGTCGCGCTGTCGGTGACGCTGGCGATAGTCGCGATCGGCTTTCACAACGGATTCACCATCGGCGGAGTCGTCGGGCCATTGGTCGGCGCCCTGGTGGCGATCGCGATCGGCCTGGGATACCGGGCGTTGTACCGGGAGTCCGTCGAGCGCGAGAAGCTGCTCACGGATCTGGTCGCCGCACAGCGACAGCTGGCGGCGAGTGAGCGGGAGGCGGGCGTTCTTGGTGAGCGGGCCCGGCTTGCCCGCGAAATTCACGACACCGTGGCGCAGGGATTGTCGAGCATCCAGATGCTGTTGCATGCCGCGGAACGGGAGGCCCCCACACATCCGGGAATCGACCACATCCGGCTGGCCCGGGAGACCGCCGCGGACAACCTGGGGGAGGCCCGGCGATTCATCCGGGAGCTTACGCCTCGTCCGCTCGAACAGGAATCCCTGGCCGCGGCCCTGCGCCGCGTTGCCGCTGGCACCTCATCGGCGAGCCGGGTGCCGGTAGCGGTCACGGTCGCAGGGTCACCCCGTGAGCTGCCGATGCCGGTGGAAGCCACCATGCTGCGGGTTGCCCAGAGTGCGCTCGCAAATGTCGTGCAGCACGCGCAGGCGGAACACGCCACGGTTACTCTGAGCTTCATGGATGACGAAGTCCGCCTCGACGTGGTCGACGACGGAGTCGGGTTCGATGTCGACAGCACCATTGCGGCACAACAAGCCGGGCGCGGAGAGTCGTTCGGGCTGACCGCAATGCAGGAACGGGTGGCCCAGGTCGGTGGACTGCTGACGATCGAATCCGCTCCGGGAGCGGGAGCCGCAGTGTCGCTGGCGTTCGAGAGCGAGGCGGCGTGATCCGGGTGTTGATTTGCGACGATCACCCGATAGTGCGAGCCGGACTCAGGGCGCTGCTGGCTGCCGAGGACGACATCGAGGTGGTCGGCGAGGCAGAAAGCGCCGAAACGGCTGTCATCGCCGCACGGGAAATTCCAGCCGAGCTGGTGTTGATGGACCTTCAGTTCGGCGGCGAGATGCACGGCGCGGAAGCCACCAGACAGATCCGAAGCCAGACCGAGTCGGCAGAATCCGGTCATTCCGCGCCCTACGTCTTGGTGCTCACCAACTACGAGACTGATGCCGATATTCTCGGGGCCGTGGAGGCCGGAGCCTCCGGTTACCTGTTGAAGGATGCCCCGCCCGACGAGTTGCTCGCGGCAATCCGGCTGGCGGCGGCGGGACAGACGGCGCTCGCGCCGAAAATTACCGCCCGGCTGATGAACAGGGTGCGCTCACCGCGGGCAAATCTGAGCCAACGGGAGCTCGAGGTGCTTGGCCACGTGGCCGAGGGCCAGACCAACGCGGAGATCGCCCGGGCACTCTTCCTGAGCGAGACCACTGTGAAGTCGCATCTCGTGCACATCTTCACAAAGCTGGACGTTGCGACCAGGACATCCGCCGTGAGCAAAGCCCGGCGGCTGGGGCTGATTCGAAGCAGCTGAGCGGCCGACCTCTGATCCGAAGCAGTTGAGCGGCCGACCTCTGATCCGAAGCAGTTGAGCGGCTGGGCCGACTTAGATCAGCGACATTCCGCCGTCACGAATGACTTCGCTGCGCTCGCGGTCGGTCATCCTGCCTACCGGCCGCCGCGCGGCGTTCCCGGCGGAACGGATGTCCAAAATTTTGCGGCCAGCGATGGAGAGACTGATGATCGACTTACCCTTGGCTGAAGCTGTGCGTGACAAAGTAATGTGTCCTTTTTCGATTGACTGCCGGTGCTGATGTTCTTTGTTCCGGATCCGCGGGGCCGGGCGAAAGCGGCAGTCCCGGCGTTAGCGTGAAGCCGCCGTTCGCGTGAAGAGGGCTCGCCTGCGCTGATCCATGATGGTGGCGGTGCTGCTTGCATTGCCACATATTCAGCTTAGGTTCTGGGCCGGTGCTCCTGGCGCCGTTCTGCCATGAGCTTGCTCACGTCCGGCGTGAATCGGCTCACGTCCGGCGTGAATCGGCTCACGTCCGGCGTGAATCGGCTCACGTCCGGCGTGAATCGCCTCACGGCAGCGTGATCCAGGTAACTCGTCTTGCGGGGTTCTAAGACACCGGGCGGGTGATGGCGACCAGGATGTCGTAAAGCGAACTAGTCGAGCCGGCCGACCGCATTGTGCCGTCCGGATCGATCAGCGCGTCAAAGAGCTGCTGTTCGTGGGTGGCGCCCAGAATGGTGATCGCCTCGCTGAAGGAGACGGTGAACTCCCGGCGGGTCAGCTCCAGTCCTTCCTTGAGGATGTCGCCGAAGGCCTTCCGGACCTCACTCTCCAGGGCGCTGTACCGGGCAGCGACCTGCGGATTGCGGATGGCGTACAGCTTGAGTTCGCTTTGGGCCAGAACCCATTCCCGGTCGCTGCGCTGCACCGCAAGGAAAGCGTCGATGGCGCGGGTCAGAACCTGGTTCTGCGCCTCTTCGGTCTGTGGTCCGGCGGGTTTGAGCACCGTGTCGACGATGTGTCGAAGTGCCTCGACATGCCTTGACTGCTGATGTTCGACGAGTTCGAAGAACAGCTCGTCCTTCGAACTGAAATTGGAGTAGAAGGCACCGCGGGTGAACCCTGCCTGATCGCAGATCTCCTCGACACTGGCGCCCAGAATTCCGCGCTCCGCGAATACGGACATGGCAGCGGACATCAGCCGCTCCCTGGTCTGCGCGCGGCGTGCCGTGATCGGGGAGCTGGAACTCGCTGGCACCATGTCTCCATTCTTACCTTGAAATCTGACCTGAGATGGCTCCGGATTTACGATACACGATCGTATTGAGTACAGTTGTGTATCGAAGTTGTTTGTGGCGAATGCACGTGTCACTCCCGCAGTCCAAAACTCTATGCCAGCGGAGATGCCTTGTCCTCCTTCCTGTATTCGCTCGGCCGGGCCGCCTACCGCCGTCGGGGTCGGACCCTGGCGATCTGGCTGCTGGTGCTCGTTCTGGTCGGCGGGGTCGCCGGCGTCTTCAACAAACCGTTCGACGAAAAGTTCACGCTCCCCGGAACCCAGTCCCAGGCCGCGCTCGATTCACTGAGCCTGACCTTCCCGCAGGTGAGCGGCACGACGGCGCAGCTCGTTTTCGCGACGCCGGACGGCGACTCGATCAGGGATGCCCGGTACCAGGACGCCATCGAGGACACGGCCAAGGATCTGGAGAGCATCGCACAGGTCGAAAGCGCCACCTCCCCGTTCGACGAGAACATTGACGGTGCAATCTCTGACGACGACGGCGCCGGAATCATCAGCCTGCAACTCAGGGGAGCGCAGGCAGAGATCACCGAGGAGACCAAGACGCAGCTGGAGGAGCGGGCGACCCAGTTGGTCGAAGAATTCCCCGGCTCCCAAGCCCAGGCCGGCGGCGAGGCATTCTCAGAGAACCGGCCGGGCGTCAGCATCGTTGAGGCCGTGGGGGTCGTCGTCGCGCTGGTCGTCCTGCTGCTGACCCTTGGCTCGTTCCGCGCCGCGGGCATGCCGCTGGCTACCGCCCTGCTCGGAGTCGGGATCTCGATGGCGATGGTTATCGGCGCAACAGCTTTTACCCTCATCTCGTCCACGACGCCGATGCTTGCGCTCATGCTAGGCCTGGCCGTCGGCATCGATTACGCGCTCTTCATCGTGTCCCGGCATCGCGACCAGCTCGCGGATGGGATGGAAGCCGAGGAGTCCGCGGCGCAGTCGATCGCCACGGCGGGCTCGGCGGTGATCTTCGCCGGCCTGACCGTGATGATCGCCCTGGGCGGGCTCGCGGTCGCCAACATACCGTTTCTCACCACGATGGGGATCGCCGCCGCTCTCGCGGTCGCCGTCGCCGTGCTGATTGCGCTGACTCTGCTGCCTGCCATGCTGGGCTTCGCCGGGGACAAACTGCGGCCCAAGCAGAGGAAGCCCAAGCAGAGGAAGCCGGATCAGGCCGAAGGGACTGGGCCACGAGCCGCTGGCGGCCTCGCCCGGGTCTGGGTCCGCGTGGTCACCAAGTGGCCGATCGTCACAATCCTGATCGTCGTGGCCGGCCTCGGCGTTGTCTCACTTCCGGCCCAGGACCTTCGCCTGGCCCTGCCGGACAATGGTTCCGCCCCGGCCGGCAGTCCGGCCCGGACGACTTACGATCTGGTCTCGGAGAACTTCGGCGAGGGATACAACGGTCCGCTCATCGTCACCGCCGAGATCGTCGGCTCGGACGACCCGCTCGGCGTGATGGACGGGATCGCGGACGATATCCGTGCCCTTCCCGGCGTGGCCGACGTGCCGCTGGCGACGCCGAACGAGAACGCGGACACCGGCATCATCCAGGTGATACCGGAATCCGCACCGGATTCGGAAGGGACGAAGCAACTCGTCGCCGACATCCGCGGTATGAGCCCGCAGTTCGAGGATGAGTACGGCGTGGAAACCGCCGTCACCGGATTCACGGCGGTCGGCATCGATGTCTCCGACCGGCTCGGAAAGGCGCTGCTGCCATTCGGGATTCTCGTCGTCGGCCTCTCACTCGTGCTGCTCACCATGGTGTTCCGCTCGATCGCGGTGCCGCTCAAGGCGACGATCGGCTACCTGCTGAGTGTTGCCGCATCATTCGGAGCGGTCGCCGCGGTGTTCGAGTACGGCTGGTTCGCCGACCTGCTGAACGTCGAGGATGTCGGCCCGGTGATCAGCTTCCTGCCCATCCTCCTGATGGGCGTGCTCTTCGGCCTGGCGATGGACTATGAGGTCTTCCTGGTCGCGAGGATTCGCGAGGACTACGTGCACGGCAAATCCGCGCATCAGGCAATCGAATCGGGCTTTGTCGCCTCATCCCGGGTGGTGGCGGCCGCCGCGATCATCATGTTCGCGGTTTTCGCCTCCTTCGTGCCGACGGGCGAAGGCGTGATCAAGGCAATCGCTCTCGGCTTGGCGGTCGGCGTCTTCGTCGACGCCTTCGTGGTGCGGATGACCCTGGTTCCCGCAGTCCTGGCGCTGCTTGGCAGGCGCGCGTGGTGGCTTCCGAAGTGGCTGGATCGGGTGCTGCCGTCCTTCGACGTCGAGGGCGAATCGCTGCACCACCAGTTGTCCCTGGCGTCCTGGCCGAGCCCGGACAGCAACCACCGGATCTATGCCGAAGGACTTACCATGCGCAGCCAGTTGGGTACGGCGTTCAGCGACGTCGATATCGCCCTGCAGCCAGGTGAGCTGCTTGTTATCGAAGGTCAGCCCGGTGCAGGCAAGACATCGTTGATGCTGAGCCTCTCCGGCCGGATGCAGTTCACCGAAGGTCGGGCAAAGACCGCTGGATTCGTGCTGCCGGAGCAGGCGGGCGCGGTGCGCTCGCGGACCGGTTTCGTCGCTGTGCGGTCCGAAAGCGACGTGTGCACGGATATCCGGAGGGCCAACCACGGCCGTCCCGACATCCTGTTCATCGATGACGCCGATCGGGTGCAGTCCTTCGATGCCCGGCAGGCGATCGCCACCCTGATCTACGACGTGACCTCTGGAGCATCGGGCCAGTCACTGGTGATCGGTGTCGGCGATGCCGGCGCCCTGGCCGACCTGTTACCGCCAGATTATTTGCGTCTGAGCCTCAACAGGACTTACGAACCTCTCAGTGTCCACAATGCAGAAGGAACCCGTTAATGCCATCGCTTATCGAACCTGCCGCAGGACGCAAGGTCACCTGGCTTTCCGTCCTCGGGTTGGTACTGATCCCGCTCGTTGTCGCGGGAGGCTTCGTCTGGGCCAACTGGAACTCGGCCGACCGTCTCGACCGCGTTCAGGCCGCGATCGTGAATCTCGACGAGCCGGTCAAGGTCGGCGACCAGACGGTTCCGCTTGGCAGGGAACTGTCCGGCGGGCTTGTCGATGGTGGCAATCAGGAGAACTACGACTGGGTGCTCAGCGATCAGAATGATGCGAAGCAGGGAGTGGAATCCGGCAAGTATGCTGCCGTCGTCACGATCCCGAGCAATTTCTCCGCCGCCGCCACCTCGTATTCGAAAGACGAGCCTGAGGCCGCCGAACAGGCCACGCTTGAGGTCACGACGTCAAAGGTGAAGGGGCTGGCCGACTCTGCACTGAGCCAGGCGATTGCTTCCGCGGCGACCTCGACCCTGAACCGGCAGCTTACCGAAACCTATCTGGACAACATCTATGTCGGTTTCAACGATATCGGTGAGCAGTTCTCCTCGGTGGCCGACGCTTCGGGCCAACTAGCCGATGGTGCTTCGGAACTCAGCAAGGGTATCGGTCAGGCAGACCAGGGGAGCCAGGACCTGGCCTCGGGACTGACCGAGCTCAGCGGGGGAGCCGGAGAGCTTGCCGAAGGCACCTCGCAGCTGAATGCCGGAGTCAGCGGCCTGGCGAAAGGCCTGTCGAAACTGGAAGCCGGCACGGCTCAGCTGCCGGCCCAGACCCGGCAATTGGCCAACGGCGCGGATGAGCTTGCCTCCGGGGCGGATGGAATCGGTGACGGCGCCTCGGAACTGGCCGGCGGGGCGGAGAAGCTCGATGAGCAGGTGCCAAAGCTCGCCGATGGCGCGGAAGGCCTGGAATCCGGCGCTACTGAGCTGGCCGATGGGCTATCCGGCCTTTCAACCGGCGTGCAGGCGCAGTCGAAGGTCATTCAGGGCCTCGTCTCTGCGTGCGCCGCGGCGCCAGCGGATCCGGTGTGCCAGCAGCTCGGGGTGAACGAACAATCGGCAAAGCTCAAGGAACTGTCGACCCGGCTGCCCCAGGGAGCGGAACAATCTGCCGACGGCGCGAAGAAGCTCGCCACGGGAGCGGGAAGCTATGCTGCCGGGGTCGACAAATTCGGCACGGGTGTCGGCAAGCTTGCCTCAGGAGCCGATGATCTGGCGGCCGGTGGCAGCCAGCTGTCCGACGGCGCCAACGCGTTTGCCCAGGGCACGCAGAAGCTGGCGGATGGGATGCCCAATCTGGCGGCCGGGATCTCCGGCGCGGCGGAGGGCTCGAAACAGCTCGCAACGGGTGCTGCGAAACTCGACGGCGGCGCGCAGGCCCTTGCGAAGGGAACCGAGCAATCGGCTGATGGAGCCGACAAGTTCTCGGCGGGCATCGGCAAGCTGGCCGACGGCGGAGAGCAGCTGGATTCCGGAAGCCAGCAGCTTGCCGACGGGCTCGATAAGGGCGCCAAGCAGATACCAAGTTATTCCGCCACCGAGCGGTCGACGCTGTCAACCGTTGTGGCCGAGCCGGTAAAGCAGTCCGGCGTCAGTCCGTCGATCTTCGCCGACGTCACCGCGGCCGGCCTGCTGACAGCCATCGCGCTGTGGATCGGCGCCCTGGTCACCTACCTTGTGGTCCGTGCTGTGACCAGCCGTGCGCTGCTTTCGGCCAAGCCATCGTGGATGCTGGCCATGCAGGGAATCGCTCCCGGCGTCGCTATTGCCGCTGTGCAGGCCCTCGTGCTTACGATCCTGATCCAGGTGATTCTTGGCCTCTCCCTCGGCAGATTGTGCGAGGTCTTCGTCTTCACGCTGCTGGCCGGCACGACGTTCGTCGCGATCAACCATGCGCTGGTGGCGTGGTTCGGCGGGTTTGGGCGGTTCATCTCAGTCGTCCTCGTCGTGCTGACCGCTGCCGGCGGAGTGACCTCCGCTGTGCCCGGCTTCTTCGACGCGATCGGGCCAGTTCTGCCGCTGACGCCGGCAACGGACGGCATCATGGCCATCGCCAGCGGCGGCCCCGGAATCGGGGCCGCCGCGGCCGGGCTATTTGGTTGGCTGATCGTCGCCGTCGTGGCGAGCATCCTGGCGGTCGTCCGCCAGCGGAGCGTGACACCGGCCCGGCTGGCGAAGCTGCAGGGGGCATGACGCGAGGGTTCTAGATCTGGAAACCCGAGGGTAGCGCGATCTCGCCGAGCGGCAGCCGGCTACGTGGTGCGAGTTCACGTTCGCGAAGCCCGTCCGGGAGGGTATCTGCATCGCCGAGCGCCCCGAGTACAGTCACGGACACGGCCTCGAACCTCTCCGGAATGTTGAACGCCTCTCGCAATCCCTCGGCGTCGATGCCGCCGAGCTGGTGCACATGCAATCCGTCGTGATGTGCCTGCACCGAAAGATGGGCGACGGCCTGGCCAAGATCGTAGTGTCCCCAAACCCGCGTGTTGCCCTCTTCATCACGCAACTCGGCGACATTCACGATCAATGCGCCGGCGGAACCGCCCCACTTCTGGTTCCCGGGAAGCAGGTTCGCGAAGATCGCATCGAAGGTCGCGTCGCCGCGCCGTCCGACAATGAACCGCCACGGCTGCGTGTTGGCCGCAGATGGCGACCATCGGGCTGCCTCGAGGGCCGCGCGCAGTGCGTGTTCCGATACTTCGCCGGCCGGATCATAGGCCCGGGGGCTCCAGCGCTCGGCCAGAACATCGAGGATCGGTGCGCTTGTCTCCGCAACGCGTGAGGGAAGTGTGCTTGGCTCAACTGACACGGATGGTCTCCTTCTATCGGGGTCGGTAACAAAGTAGTTAACGTTTAAACCGGATCAACACTTACCGGCTGGGGCTGTGAGGCCTGACACAGCGCTGGCCGCCAGCTAACGATCGAGCCCGAGGATGTCGCGGGCCAGGGCATCCGCGTCCTGAAGAGTTACCGCGTTCGATCCGGGTTGGGCTGCGATGGCGGTGCCCCACTGCACGGAAGACAGTTGTAGCCCGATGACGTACCTGTGCTTGTGTGCTTGCCCGCTTGCGTCGATCAGCCGGTAGGGCCTCGCGGTGACGTCGAGCCCGGTGCCTTCGTGCTCAATGCCTTCGGGGAGGTGGGTGACCCGGACCCGCGCTGCCCCCGTGGTCAAAAGGTCCGCCAGCAACGAGTCCGCGGCTGCCAGGGCCCGGTTCGCCGGTGCTATTGCCTCTGCCAGGACGCGGGAACGAATTGCGGAGTTCGCCACCTGGGGAGATGACGCCACGAAGAAGGCCTCTCCGCCCTCGTCCTCGACCACGGTGTCCACATGCATGTCCGGGCCGATGAACCTGATGATGCCTGCGCGCGCCAGCGCCGCGACCTCCTCGATTCTGCGCAGCGGCGGCCCGGAGCCAACCGACTGCGCGAAGTCCTCGAACCAGCCGCGGACGTCGGTCAGGAACGAGTACTCTTCGAGACCGTCATTCACAATCAGCGCCTTCACCAGGTCGCGTGCCGTGTAGATGGCCAGCGCAGCCATCTTTCCAGGCGAGTCCGCCCCTCGACGTGCCTCGGCGACATCCTCGTCGAGGTAGCCGAGCATCCAGTCATCCAGTTCCGCGGCCGAGGAGAATTTCCTCCCGTCCAGCGGGTGCAATAGCCTGCCGAGTTCGAAGCGGTGCGCGCGTTCGGGCACGACGTCGGCTATCAGGTCGTCCCAGAGGTTTCCAGCGGAATCGCTGTCAAGGAAGTCGAAAATCCGGGCTGGGTCATGGGCGAAGACCCCGGGAGCTACCCGCTGCAAGGTGAGATAGTAGGCGCGCAGAGCATCCCGGAGGATGAGTGGCCACACGTCCTTGTCGAAGAAGAGCCGGCCCGAATTGCTGGCCGAACGAAGCCGGGCCAGTGCGGGCTCGGTGATATATCTGTGCTGATACTCGGGACGGGCGACGTTATCGACGATTGGCTTGGCCCGGTATGGCACGCCGCGGCGGGAACCTGGAATCAGGATCGGCTCATCACCGGAAGGCTCGTACCGGAGCTGACCAGCTGGGTCGTCTCGAACGAACTTTCCGCCGCGGTCGATCGTGCTCAGCGCCATAATGTCGAAGAAATTGAGCGCGAAGCCGCGGAAGATCACCGGCTCGCCAGCAGGAAGCACCGTACGCCAGTCGATGTCTGCGGGCAGTGAGGGCGGCTGATAGCTGAGGCCGTGCTCGCGGGCGAAGGAGTCCCAGTGTTCCTGCAGGGGGGTGAGGTGCGCCGGAAGATGACCGAGAGCGAGGACCACGGCGTCGACATCGAGCGACCTGCCGTTGTCCAGGGTGAGGTGCTGGACGTCGAGGAGCTCGCGAAGCTGGGTGACCCGGGTGTGGTGCACCCGCACAGTCATGTTCTCCGGCGCCGTCTCGCGCAGATGCCTGAACGCCCAACTCAGGTAGGCGCCGTAAAGCGCGCGGGACGGGAACGAGGTGGCATGCAGGCTGAGGACTTCCGTCTGGGATTCGGGGTCGACGGCAATGCGGCCGGCGGCAACTTCCTTGACCCATTCGCCCATTGAAAGGCCGGTTTCCCGCAGCTCGACGTTGACGCTGCTATCTGGAAACACTGTCTGATCGTGCGGCTGGGTGTTCATCAGCAGTGAGCGACTCTGGTCCGTGCGCCATACCTGACCTGCTCCGGGCAGGTGCGGATCGAGGATGTGGATTGTCACGCTGCGCTTCGGAAACTGACGGGAGTAAGCGACGAGTCGTTCGAAGACTGTGGTGCCGCGGGGACCCGCCCCGATTATGGCGACAGCAATGTCGTTCTGCACCTCGATTTTGCACTCCTTGTGGTTGTGGCGGGCATCGGATGTTCGAGCCAGCAGCGCTGGACATTACATAGGGTATCTATGTAAACTGGGAACATGAGCCTTACGGAGAATTCTCCCCCGCGGCGGTCGGACACCGATCAGCTGGCCATCGATCTCGTCGTGATGTCGTCGCGGCTGACTCGGGCAGCTGCCCGCCTTGCTGAAACCACTGTACCAAGCGCTGTATGGCGTGCGCTCGCGGTACTCGAAGAGCATGGACCGATGCGGGTGGGAGATTTCGCCGTGATGGACAGGTGTTCGCAGCCGACCGCGACAGCCATGTTCCAGCGCCTGGAGAAGGCAGGCTCGGTCGAGCGGGTGTCCGATCCCGAGGATGGGCGTGCGGTGTTGATCAGCCTCTCGGACAGCGGCCGGCGGACATTGGCGGAGCTACGGACCGGGATCGCGCATGCGATAGGCCCGCGGCTCGAGACGCTTTCGGTGGAAGAACGGGCGATCCTTGCCGAGACAGTCGCCATCCAGCACCGCCTGCTGACAGAGAAGGGCCGAACGCCTCCGGCTGACGAGGAAACCGGATAGCGGTATCGCCTGACGGTTCCGGCAGCTGCCGGACAGCACATATTCATAACCACGAAAGTCACCACCGCAGCTTCGACAGGACGCCTGCGTAGTTTGTGGTGCCAGAAAGGAATCAAGTGAGCGGCTCTTCAACCCACAGTTTCAGGCAGATGTTCAAGCAATCACGTGCGGTGTGGGCGGTAGCCTTCGCCAGCGTGATCGCCTTCATGGGAATCGGTTTGGTCGACCCGATCCTGCCGGCGATCAGTGCGGACCTGGGCGCGACGCAGACCCAGGCATTGCTGCTTTTCACCAGCTACCTGTTCATCACCGGCATCGCGATGCTCTTCACCAGCTGGGTCTCCAGCCGGATCGGGGCGAAGAAGACGTTGCTGATCGGGCTGGCGCTGATCATCGTATTTGCCGCGCTCGCCGGTGCCTCGAACAGCGTGGAGGCGATTATTGGATTCCGCGCCGGATGGGGCCTCGGCAACGCTTTGTTCATCTCGACCGCGCTTGCCACGATTGTCGGTGCAGCGAGTGGCGGCGTGGACAGCGCGATCATCTTGTACGAGGCCGCACTGGGTCTCGGTATCGCGGTGGGCCCTTTGCTCGGCGGTCTGCTGGGCGGCATCTCCTGGCGCGGGCCATTCATCGGCACGGCGGTGCTGATGGCGATCGGCTTCATCGGCATTGTCGCGCTCCTTGGTAAGCCGGCGGCGAAGCCCGAGCCGGTGGGCATCACCTCCACGTTCCGCGCCCTGCGCAACCCTGCGCTGCTCACGCTCGGAATCGCCGCCTTGTTCTACAACTTTGGCTTCTTCATCCTGTTGGCCTACAGCCCGTTCCCGCTCGAGCTCGGCGCACAACAGCTCGGGCTTGTCTTCTTCGGCTGGGGAATCGGCCTCGCCATTACCTCGGTATTCGTCGCACCGATCCTGACCAGGCGTTTCGGCCGACAGAAGGTGCTTTACGCAATGATGCTGCTGCTCTCGGTCGACCTTGCCGTAATGGCGCTCGACGTTGCCGCACGGCCGGTGCTCATCGTGTGCATTGTCGTGGGCGGCTTGTTCCTCGGCGTAGTGAATACAGTCCTGACCGAGTCGGTGATGAATGCCACCGATCTGCCACGCCCGGTTGCCTCCTCGGCGTACAGTGCCGTTCGCTTCGTTGGCGGGGCGTTGGCTCCGGCCTTTGCCGGCGTCATTGCCGCTGCCGCAGGCGCCGGCGCCCCGTACTGGCTGGGTGCGGCGGCCGTGCTGGTCTCAATCGTTGTCCTGCTGATCGGACGGCGTGCCATTGCGCACATCGATGCCGACCACGAGCTTGTCTCGGCTGAAGAGGCGACCGTGCTGACCGCCGCGGACGCAAGCTAAGCCCCACCCGAATGAAATGCCCCCGGCGAGTCTGTCGTCGGGGGCATTTTCGTACCGTGCAGTTCTATGGCGTAGCGGCCTCGTTGGGGTTATAGCCGCGCGGGTAGCACTTGCCGTCCGCGGTTTCCTCGCCCGGCTCGGGAGCGGACTCCGTCGGCTCCGATTCGCCCTTCTTAGCCTGCTCGGTCTCCTCGGAGGCGGGCTGATCTGATTCTCCAGACGCCTCGTCGTTTGGCTCCTTGTCGGAGTCGTTGCCCGACTCCTTGCCCGAGCCGGCCGATTCCTCGGACGACTTAGGCTTCTTCGGCTCTTCGCCTAGCTTCTTCTTCACCCACTTGTGCAGCTCGTCGTAGTCGGGGTTGACCGTGCTGGTCACATCGTTGTTGATCTGGGCGCTGACCACGCCGGCGTCCTGCGCCTTGAGCGCGAGTCCAACAAACGCCTGCAGGTCTTGCTGCGGTATATCGGTCTCGATGTTCTTGCTTGCCGACCCGGCCAGCCGGGGGAACGCGGTGGCCAACGATGCCGGCTGAACCTGGCCGAGCACGGTCTTGATCATCCGCTGCTGACGGCACATCCGGTCGTAATTGTCCGAGCCCTCGCGGGACCGCACGTACCAGAGCGCGGTCTTGCCGTTGAGCTTCTGATCGCCAGGCTCGATGTATCCGGTGACGGCGTTCTTGCCGCCGGTCTTCATATTGGTGCCGCCGCCGATCGGAATCCGTCGTTCGACATCGATCTTCACGCCGCCGATCGCATCGACGACATCCTCAAATCCCTTGAGATTCACGGTTGCGTAGTAGTCGATGTCCAGGTCGAGCGATCCGCTGACTGCCTGCATTGTGGCGTACAGCCCGGTCTCCTGGCCCTTCGGCGCATCGACGAGGTCCGGGTTTTCCGATGACCAGGTCCAGACGGCGTTGATCAGGCTCTCCGCAGAGCCGTAGCCGGTAAATCCCTGTGGAAAGTGCTTAGCCAGTGAGCTGTCCTTGGGGAAATGCGGGAACGCCAGGTTGCGCGGAACGCTGAAGAGAGTCGTTTCGCCGGAGCGCGTGTCGATCGAGGCGACAATCAGTGTGTCCGGGCGGACGCCGGTGCGCCCGGCCCCGTCATCGCGTCCCATCAGGAACACATTGACCCGCTTCTTGTCCTTCCAGGGGTCTTCCTTGTCCAGTGCCTGTTTACTACCGGCGCTGTCCGGTGCCTGGAAAACGTTAAGCAGAAGTGAGCGCTGGGTCATGCTGTAGTAACTGGCCACGCCGGTCGGCAAGCCGACGATGACGACCAAAGAAACGACGAGGATGCCGCCCAGCACGCGTTGCCCGGCGGTGAATTGCCGGGGAATCCGGAGCACCAGGTACGACACGATGATGATCGCTGCCCAGACGGCGAGGCCGATGCCGAGCGCAATGGCCAGGAACAACAGGGTGTCCGGGCTGGCGGCCATACTGAGCGCGAACTTCATCGGGCCGGTCATCAGCACGAACGCACCGAGAACTATCAGCCCGGCAATGAACAACCCGAGGATCAGACCGCCGAGCTTCTTCCTTCCGGCTGCTATCAGCGCAACGCCGGGGATGAAGGTGCCGACGGTTGTCCACGTGACGACGCGCGGAAAGTACTCGCCCTTGCCGGTGTTGTGCCGACCGCGGTTTCGCGCGGCTGATACCCGGATCTTGTGGCGCGCGCCAGCAGTACGATCGGTTTCATCCGATTCGTTCTCTGCCAATGTTTCTCCTGCTGGGTGTTCCTGGGCCAGAGGGCGCCAGGGTGAGGGCGAGGTGATGGTTCCTCGTCTACGATACTTCGCCGGTGCTGCCAGGCGTGCAATGACGTGCGGGAGGCCACGTTTTGCGGCCGGGGCTGGATACCCGATAGTCTTATCCGGCAACGCCTACTGGAGACGTCGCATAGTCAGGCCGAGTGCACCACCCTGCTAAGGTGGAGTCCCCAATAGGGGACCGTGGGTTCAAATCCCACCGTCTCCGCGTTTTGAAAGCCCCGCTTCACCGCGTACTCAATGGTGAAGCGGGGCTTTTGACATCGGTGATCGCACCCCTGGCGCGTGCGGTTCCTGAGGGGGATGGTCCTGTTACATCCTTTAACCTATCTGGCAGACGTGTTAAAAAAACGACAAACGTTTAACACGTCGCAAGGGTTTGCGGTAAGTTCGGCATGGCCAGCCGTGCTCGAATGCCAGAGTAGGGGTGCTTTAACCGCCGCCGAACGCACTTACTGTGTCATTGGGCACCGGCCATCGCCGATGAAGCCGGGTGCACGGGCGATCCAGGCGGATCAGTTCGTGGACCCAGGGTCGACTGACGTTGTATCGGCGGGCGGCCTCCGTCTGGGATACGCGTTGTTCGGTAACTACACACCACCGTCTCCGCGTTTTGAAAGCCCCGCTTCACCGCGTATTCAACGGTGAAGCGGGGCTTTTTGCCGTTCGTGGTTTGTAAACCCAATGCATGCACGCCGACACCATACATTCCGATGTAGGGGTTGCGCGGCTGTGGATGAATCTGTTGAATCGGTTAACTTACCCACCAGACGTGTTAGATGAATGACAAATATTCACGTGTCCTTGCGGTTCTGATCGATTCGCCGCGAACCTTTCAAAACCCGGACGGCATGAAGTTACCCTGCGGCTCAGGCATTTAGGTATCCATGCGGGTTCAGAACGTATTTGGTGGCTGCTCCTGCATCGAACTCGGCGTAGCCGCGTGGGGCGTCTTCCAGACTGATTGGCTGAGCATTGACAGCCTTTGCTATCTGGACCTTGTCGTGCAGGATTGCCATCATCAACTGGCGGTTGTACTTCATCACCGGGCATTGTCCCGTGGTAAAGGCGTGAGACTTCGCCCATCCGAGTCCGAAGCGCAGCGAAAGTGAACCAACCTTTGCGGCTTCATCCACACCGCCGGGGTCTCCTGTGACGTAGAGCCCCGGGATACCAAGTGCACCACCGGCCGCTGTGAGACCCATCAGTGAGTTCAGGACGGTCGCCGGTGCTTCGGCGGCTGCGTCCTCGCCATAGCCGTGTGCCTCGAAGCCGACAGCATCCACGCCGCAGTCGACTTCAGGAACGCCGAGAAGCTGTTCAATCTGGCTTGCCGGGTCACCCTTCGAAACGTCGATCGTTTCGCAGCCGAAGCTGCGCGCCTGCGCGAGCCGGGATTCGTTTAGATCGCCGACAATGACCACCGCGGCGCCAAGCAATTGCGCGCTGGCGGCAGCCGCCAAACCGACTGGTCCGGCTCCTGCGATATACACGGTCGATCCGACGCCGACCCCGGCGGTCTTTGCTCCATGGAACCCGGTCGGAAAGATATCGGAAAGCATGGTCAGGTCGAGAATCTTCTCCAGAGCCTGATCGCGGTCCGGGAACTTCAGCAAGTTCCAGTCCGCATACGGAACCAGGACATAGTCGGCCTGGCCGCCAACCCAACCGCCCATGTCCACGTATCCATAGGCGCTGCCGGGCCGGTCAGGATTGACGTTAAGGCAGATGCCGGTCTTCTGTTCCTTGCAGTTTCGACAACGACCGCAGGCGATATTGAATGGCACCGAGACAATATCTCCGACCTTGATAAATTCGACATCCGGCCCGGTTTCGACAACTTCACCGGTGATCTCGTGGCCGAGGACGAGATCCTTGGGAGCTGTGGTCCGGCCCCGAACCATATGTTGATCTGATCCGCAGATGTTGGTGCTGACGGTTTTCAGTATTGCGCCATGGCGGACTTCGCGTCCCACATTTGCCGGATTAACTCCCGGCCCGTCTTTCAGTTCGAAGGTGGGGTAGTCGATATCAATAACGTCGACTTCTCCGGGCCCCTTGTAGGCAACGGCTCTGTTCCCTAGCATGTTTCTACCCTTCCTCATAGGCTGAGTTCGCACTCGAGTAGCGGAAGATGTCCGTGGTACCTGATCCTTGCGTCGTGGGATCGAGAGTGACGAACTAGCAACAAACGTAGCCCCAAAGTGTGAAATCAGTAAGGGGTGCGGGCCCGCAAGACAACGGGGCAGAGCCGAGCTCGCCAAGGCGGCGACATGTCTGTGCTGCGACCCGTATTTACTGCGTTACTGCACCGCGGAGGCAGGCTGGGCGGAGCGACGCTGCATCGAAGCGGCGATGGCGAACAGGCCGATGCCGGCGACCGAGAGAATGACCGCGACCCAGGCCGGGGAGAGGTAGCCCCAGCCGAGGGCGATCACGAGGCCGCCAAGCCAGGCACCGCCGGCGTTGGCGATGTTCAGGGCTGAATGCGACATCGACGCCGCGAGCGAAGGGGCTTCCGGCGACGCCTCGATCAGCCGAACCTGGACGGCCGGACCCAGGATCTGTGCCGTGACGCCAATCAGGAACACCAGCGGGATTGCGGCCCACGGGGATGCGGCGGTCAGACCGAACAACGCCATCACGACGGCGGTCGAGCCGAAGCCGGTGTACATCGCCGCGTTGACCGAGCGGTCGGTCAGGCGTCCGCCGATCAGGTTGCCGACAGTCATCCCGAGACCGAAGATGGCGAGCACGAGTGGCAGGACGGCTTCGGGTAGCCCTGACACCTCGGTCATCATCGGGGCGATGTAGCTGTAGACCGCGAACATGCCGCCGAATCCGACTGCCCCGGTAATGATCGTCATCCACACCTGGGGGCGGCGGAAGGCGGAAAGCTCCTGGCGGATGCTGGTCCCGCCGAGCGCCGAGATTTTGGGAACCCAGCGCCACAGAGCCAGGAATGTCAGCAGGCCGATGGCACCGACAACGAGAAACGTGCTGCGCCAGCCGAACTGCTGGCCCATCACGGTGGCCGCGGGTACGCCGAAAATGTTGGCGATAGTCAGCCCGGCCATCATCAGCGATACCGCGCGGCCCTTTCGTCCGGGTCCTACCAGGTGCGAGCCGACCACCGATCCGACGCCGAAGTAGGCGCCGTGCGGCAGGCCTGAAATGAACCTTGCCAGGATGAGCGTGCCGATTGACGGTGCGAACGCCGACGCCGTGTTCCCGACGATGAACGCTGCCATCAGGATGAGCAGTAGGGTGCGCCGGGTGAGGCGGGCGGTGAGCGCAGAGATCAGCGGTGCGCCGACGACGACGCCCAGAGCGTAGGCCGCGATAACGTGGCCGGCGGTCGGGATCGAGGTCTGCAGCCCATCGGCAATCTGCGGCAGGATTCCCATCGTGGCGAACTCGGTGGTCCCGATGCCGAACCCGCCCATCGCGAGGGCGAACAGGGCCAAGCCGACGGTTTTCGAAGGCATGGCAGAGGCTTGCGGGGCGACGGCAAGGTCGTTCTGCGCTGACATGAGTCTTCTCTCGAGCGGGTGAAGGCCCGTCGACGCCGTTGCCAGCCGGGATGGTTTCTACAGGTTCAATTCAAGCTTAAGGCCGGCTATTCCATCGCCGCCACAGCGTGCGACTGGATATTGGTCACATCGCGGCATCTTCCCCAAAGCGACGCCGACTGAGGCGCCGCCGGCTGGAACAGAGAAGGGACCCTGCCATGGCTCAGTTGGCAGGATCCCATCTCGGATCGGTGCGGACGTGTGCGCGGTCGTGCCGGCGGCGCACACATCCGTAGGCCAGACGGCTCCGCCAGAGCGGAGACCGGCCCGTTGGGTCTCAGCCGGTCAGGCCGAGGCGATTACGAAGCTGGTCGCGTTGTTCCCAGAGTTCCTGAGGCAGAGTGTCCCCGATGTAGTCGAACCAGTTGGCGATGTCATCCAGCTCGGCATTCCACTCTTCGACGTCGACCGCGACGGCTTTCCGCACCTGCTCTTCGCTCATATCGAGCCCGTCGATGTCCAGGGCGCCGTCTGCCGGCACCAAGCCGATGGGCGTCTCCACGGCATCCGTGGCATTGTCCAGGCGCTCGACGATCCACTTCAGAACGCGGGAGTTCTCGCCAAAGCCAGGCCAGAGGAACTTGTTGTTCTCGTCGCGGCGGAACCAATTGACGTAGAAGATCTTCGGCAGCTTGGCGCCGTCCCGCTGCCCGACGTCCAGCCAGTGCTGGAAGTAGTTTCCGGCGTCATACCCGATGAACGGCAGCATCGCCATCGGATCCCGCCGGACCACGCCGACCTGGCCGGTGGCTGCGGCAGTAGTTTCCGATGAGAGCGTAGCGCCCATGAAGACGCCATGTGCCCAGCCGAGCGTCTCGGTGACCAAAGGCATTGTCGTCTTCCGGCGCCCGCCGAACAGGATGGCGGAAATCGGCACGCCGTTCGGATTGTTCCACTCCGGCGCGACGATCGGCGCATTCTCGATCGGTGTGCAGAACCGTGAGTTCGGGTGGGCAGCCGGCGTCTCAGACTCCGGCGTCCAGTCGTTGCCCTTCCAGTCGGTCAGGTGGCTGGGGGTTTCGTCAGTCATGCCCTCCCACCACACATCGCCGTCATCGGTCAGGGCGACGTTGGTGAAGACGTTGCCGCCTACTTCGATGGCGCGCATTGCGTTGGGATTCGTGCTCCACCCCGTGCCGGGAGCGACGCCGAAGAGGCCGAATTCCGGATTGACGGCATAGAGCTGGCCGTCCGGTCCGAACCGCATCCAGGCGATATCGTCGCCGAGCATTTCCGCTTTCCAGCCGGGAATGGTCGGCTCGATCATCGCGAGGTTGGTCTTTCCGCAAGCGGACGGGAACGCGGCGGCAATGAACTTCGATTCGCCCGCTGGGTTGGTCAGCTTCAGGATGAGCATGTGCTCGGCGAGCCAGCCTTCATCGCGAGCGATCGCGGAGGCAATACGCAGCGAGTAGCACTTCTTGCCCAACAACGCGTTGCCGCCATAGCCGGAACCGAAGCTCCAAATCGACCGCTCTTCGGGGAAGTGGCTGATGTACTTCGTGGTGTTGCACGGCCAGGCGACGTCGGTTTCGCCATCCTGCAGTGGCGCACCAACGGAGTGCAGGCACTCAACGAAATCTGCCCCGGTTGCCGTGATCGCCTTCAGTACCGAGGTACCGGAGCGCGCCATCACGAGCATTGAGAGGACGACGTACGGCGAATCAGTGATCTCGACACCGAACATCGGCTGCGCTGCGTCGATATGCCCCATCACGAAGGGGATGACGTACATGGTGCGGCCGGTCATGCTGCCACGGAAGAGTTCCGACATCGTGGCCTTCATCTTCGCCGGCGCCATCCAGTTATTGGTGGGTCCGGCATCCTTCTCATCGACCGAGCAGATGTAGGTGCGGTTCTCGACCCGGGCAACGTCATCTGGGTCGGAAGCCGCGTAAAAAGAGTCCCTCTTCTTGGTGAGTCGCACGAGGGTGCCGGCGTTGACGAGCTCGTCGGTGAGCTGTGTTCGTTCGTTGTCGTCACCGGTAACCCAGTGAATGGAATCCGGCGTGGTCAGCTCGGCAACTTCGGTAACCCAGGACAGTAGCTTGGCGTGGTCCGTCGGCGCGTTGTTCAACAGGTCCTCTGCGGGTCCGTGGTCGAGCAGTGTCATGTGGTAACTCCTGAGTTCGGTGATGCGAAGCGGTCGGCGGTTCGAGTGTGATGAACTTGAACCCGTCGGCGCGTGCTGCGCTTGTTTTAAAAGTAGGAAGCGGACGGCTTCGGAAACCGACGTTTCGCCGTTCTTCTAGGGTGAACTGGATCACAAAACGGTTACGACTGAGCGATTCACGTCATTCACCTGACGTATTTTTGCGCAAGGATGACGTGTCTCCGTCATTTAGCTTTCAAAGCCCTGCGATGAAAGTGGCTGGCGACCGATTAGCGCCAGGTAGAAATAATCGCTATGATCTTTAAGGCCGCGCAGCCAGCTTCGTAGAAACCGGCGAACTGTGCGCAGCGGATAACTGAAGGCGCCTGTAGCTCAACGGATAGAGCATCTGACTACGGATCAGAAGGTTGGGGGTTCGAATCCCTCCAGGCGCACATCAACCCCGTCACCAGTAGGTGGCGGGGTTTTTTGCACCCTGCCTTCTCGACGCCGCGCGCCATGCGAAGCTATGTGCGCGCGGATTTCCACCGCTGCAACATCTGCTCCCGGATTCAATGCCCCGGCAGCTCACTCGCTGAGCCATGTCTCGAACATCGCCAGTGCGAGACCGATTATTCTCCTGCATCACATAACGGTGATCTCTCTTGCCATCCCTGATTGCTTTATACCCCCACTGGGTATAATCTATGTACACATACCCGGTAGGGGTACAAGAATACAGAAAGAAGATTCGGGATGGCTACGAACGAGTATCAGGTGACGGGCATGACCTGCGGGCACTGCGAGATGTCGATCCGTGAAGAGGTCGGCGAGATCGCCGGTGTGCAGGACATCCAGGTGAGTGCGCAGACGGGAAGGCTCGTTGTCACGGGCTCCGACTCTGTCGAGGACTCACAGATTCTGACGGCCGTAACGGAGGCTGGCTACTCGGCGGTGCGGGCAGTATGAACGCCGGCGCACGGCTTGCTGTGTATGGGCTCGGGCTGGTGGTGGCGTTCGGTGGTGCATTCGGCATCGCTGGCGCCGCTATCCCGTCGAGCGCTGTGAGCGATTGGACGAAAGGCACTGAAATGAAGAGTCACGATGGCGGCCACGCTTCCGGCGCAACCGGGGTCAGCGAGTCGACGAGCGCCGCTGCCGACAATCTGAAGGGCCTCGCACTCGGCAGCAGTGGGTACGTGTTGTCGCCGGTCGAAGCGCCTGCGGGCGTCGGCGAGTCCGGCGAACTGAGCTTCCAGATTCAGGATGCGTCAGGCACGCCGGTCACGGAGTACACGACCGCGCACGACAAAGATTTGCATCTGATCGTGGCTCGGTCCGATGGCAGCCAATTCCGTCACGTCCACCCGGTACTCGACGAATCCACGGGCACCTGGTCGACGCCGTGGTCGTGGGCTGAAGCCGGGAGTTACCGCGTGTTCGCGGACTTCACGCCGGCCGGGGCCGACGCACCCTCGCTCACACTCACCCGCACCGTTCAGGTGGCGGGAGACTTCGCTCCCGTGGCGTCGGATCCGACCCGGGTCTCAGAGGTCGGTGGCTTCACGGTCTCCCTCGATGGCGACCTGATGGCGGGCTCGGCGAGCGAACTCACGCTCACCGTCACGCGTGATGGCCAACCGGTCACCGCCCTGGAACCGTACCTCGGCGCTTTCGGGCACCTCGTCGCGCTGCGTGAAGGTGACCTCGCTTATCTGCACGTTCACGCCGAGGGTGAAGAGCCCGTGGCCGGCGAGACATCCGGTCCCGAGATTGCGTTCGCCGCAGAGGCCCCGACCGCCGGTCGCTACCTGCTGTACCTGGACTTCCAGGTCGACGGCCAGGTGCACACCGCCGAGTTCGTGCTCGATGCCGCCCACGGTGACGGCGCGACGGAAACCGAGGGTGGATCGCACAAGGGCGGGCACTGACCTTCGGGTCTCACCTACGCGGCAACTGACGACTGCAGCCCTCAGCTACAGGGAAGAAAAGGAATAACGGCATGAGCACATCAGCACCCCCGAGCGTGGGCACAGGCGTCGAGTTGGAGATCGGCGGGATGACCTGCGCCTCCTGCGCGATGCGGATAGAGAAGAAGCTGAACAAGATCGACGGTGTCACCGCGACCGTGAACTACGCGACCGAGAAGGCCCAGGTCTCCGTGCCGGATGGGTACGACCCGGCGCTGCTGATTGCCGAGGTCGAGAAGACCGGGTATACCGCAGCGGTGCCGGCGCCCACGGGCAGTAAGAAGGACGGCGCATCATCCGGTGACGCCGACGACGCGGACCCGGAGCTCATCTCACTGCGCAATCGCCTGATCGGCGCGATCGTGTTGACCGTGCCAGTGATCGCGATGGCGATGATCCCCGCGTTGCAATTCGTCTACTGGCAGTGGGCGTCGCTGGCGCTGGCGGCCCCGGTCATCCTGTGGGCGGCGTGGCCGTTCCACAAGGCAGCGTGGACGAACCTCAAGCACGGCGCCGCGACGATGGACACTCTCATCTCCATGGGCACCTCCGCTGCGTTCCTCTGGTCGTTGTACGCGCTGTTCTTCGGCACCGCGGGAACACCAGGTATGACTCACGCGTTCGAGTTCGCGTTGGCCCCCTCCGATGGTGCGGCGAACATCTACCTCGAGGTGGGCGCCGGAGTTACGATGTTCATCCTCGCCGGCCGGTACTTCGAGAAGAGGTCCAAGAAGCAGGCCGGCGCAGCCTTGAGAGCACTGCTCGAACTCGGTGCGAAAGAGGTGTCGGTACTGCGCGGCGGCATCGAAACGAAAGTTCCCGTCGAGGACCTGCGGGTCGGTGACGAGTTCATCGTGCGTCCGGGGGAGAAGATCGCCACCGACGGTGTCGTGGTCTCCGGGACCTCCGCGGTGGATGCATCGATGCTCACGGGCGAAGCTGTCCCGGTTGAGGTTGCAGAGGGTGACACCGTCACCGGGGCTACAACGAATGCGGGCGGTCGGCTCGTGGTGCGTGCGACCAGGATCGGGTCGGACACGCAATTGGCGCAGATGGCCAAGCTCGTCGAGGACGCCCAGACCGGCAAAGCCGAAGTGCAGCGCCTGGCCGACAGGATCTCTGGCGTGTTCGTGCCGATCGTCATTGTGATCGCGTTCGCCGCACTCGGCGGCTGGCTTGGTGCTGGATTCCCGGTGACGGCGGCTTTCACCGCTGCGGTCGCCGTGCTCGTGATCGCGTGCCCCTGCGCACTCGGCCTGGCAACACCGACGGCGCTGCTGGTCGGCACCGGCCGCGGCGCGCAGATGGGTGTGCTGATTAAGGGCCCAGAGGTGCTGGAATCGACCCGCAAGATCGACACTGTCGTGCTGGACAAGACCGGCACCGTCACAACCGGCAAGATGACGCTCGTCGATGTGGTCGTTGAGCCGGGCACCGATCGGGCCGAGCTGCTGCGGCTGGCCGGTGCGTTGGAGGATGCCTCGGAGCACCCGATCGCGCAGGCGATCGCCAAGGGTGCAACGCAGGAGGTCGGTGCACTGCTGACCCCCGAGGACTTCGCGAACGTCGAAGGCAAGGGTGTGCAGGGCGTTGTCGATGGCCACGCCGTACTGGTGGGCCGTGAGTCACTGCTCGCCGAGTGGTCTCAGAAGCTAAGCCGCGAACTGGTTTCCACTAAGGCGCGCGCCGAGGGCGAAGGCAAGACAGTCGTCGCGGTGGGTTGGGACGGCCAGGCGCGAGGCATCCTCGTCGTGGCCGATACGGTCAAGCCGACCAGCGCGGAAGCGATCGCACAGTTCAAGGCGATCGGCCTGACCCCGGTATTGCTCACCGGTGACAACGAAGCAGTCGCCCGGCAGATCGCCACAGAGGTGGGCGTCGAGGAGGTCATCGCCGAAGTCCTCCCGAAGGACAAGGTCGACGTTGTCACCCGGCTGCAGAGCGAGGGGAAGACCGTCGCGATGATCGGCGATGGCGTCAACGACGCCCCCGCCCTCGCTCAAGCCGACCTCGGCCTTGCAATGGGCACCGGTGCCGATGTCGCGATCGAAGCGTCCGATATCACTCTGGTGCGCGGCGACCTGCGCAGCGCGGCCGACGCGATCCGCCTGTCCCGCAAGACGCTCGGAACGATCAAGACCAACCTGTTCTGGGCATTTGCCTACAACGTCGCAGCGATTCCCGTCGCGGCGCTCGGCATGCTCAACCCCATGCTCGCAGGGGCTGCGATGGCACTATCCAGCGTCTTCGTCGTCGGCAACAGTTTGCGCCTGCGCGGGTTCAAAAGCGTCGCCAAGCAGTGACGCTTTGGCCCCACACCATCGCACAGAAAATACGAAGGGACTCACCCGTAATGACGAACGACCTCCTAGTGACCTCCAGCTGTTGCAGCACGAGCACGCCCAACCCTGCAGCGGCGGGCAATGGTAGGAATCTGCTCGGCGGCGCGAGCGACGATATGACCACCTGTCCGGTCATGGTCGGCACTCCCGTCAGCAAGATGGCTGCTGAAGCGGCCGGTCTGTATCGCGACCACGAGGGCGAGCGGTACTACTTCTGCTGCGCCGGATGCGGCCCAGCCTTCGACTCGGACCCCGCCAAGTACGCCGCCAACCTGAAGTAACAGCACGGACGCGGAGTTCGCGGCCCGTTTCTCGTGCGCCGCGAACTCCGCTGACCGGAACGGACCTGATGGCAACGCTCACACCGCCGCAGCCACTCACCCGAAATTGGAGAACGCAACACATGTCCGCAAACCATGCCGTGATACTTGGCGCCGGAGCGGCGGGCACTGCCGCCGCTCGCGCCCTCGCCGGTCGGGATGACATCACGACCACCATCGTCGGGCAAACTGACGAGACCCCGTACACGCGCATGCTCATCAAAGGTGTCGCATACGGTTTAGCCGCTCCCGAGCTCATTCGGCTGCCCATGCCGCAAGCCGATTTCATCGCAGATACTGCCGAGTACGTCGATCCTGAAACCTGCGAGATTCGGTTGGCCTCTGGCGCAGCGATTGCCTATGACTCACTTATCGTCGCGACCGGAAGCCGAGCGCGCGGCTTGGACGCCGATGTGCCGGGCGCGGAACATGCCGAAGAGGCCGGAATTCTGATCGCCCTGCATTCGCTAGAGGACGCCGTGCGAATCAGGGAGGCGGTCCGCGCGTGTGGCAGACCGGCGCGAATTGCGATCTATGGCGCCGGACTTACCGCGTCTGAGACCGCGTCGGCGCTGCAGGCTCAAGGTCACCGGATAAGCCTGATCGCCCGCAGTAGAATACCGGGGATCGCCACATTCGGCAGGCCGGTTGCCGAGCGCATCGCAGCCGATCATCAGGCCAGCGTGACCACGTACTTCGGCCGCACTATCAAAGGGGTTCATCCCGAAACGGATGCGACGGTCGTTGACCTCGACGACGGAACCGACCTCATCGTTGACCTCGTCATTTTCGCCCTCGGCACGAAACCCCTAGCTCCTGCGCCCTGGCGCGAAGGGGTGGTCGTAGACGACCGGCTCCGCGTGCACGGCCTCGGAAGCGTCTACGCGGCCGGAGGCGTAGCCGAGCATCACGACGACTACCTCGGAACGTGGCGCATCGACCATTGGGACGATGGGGCCGCGCAAGGAACACACGCCGCTCAGATGCTGCTCCACGAGCAAGGCCGAGGTGAAGACCCGGGCCCGTACCGGCCTCGAAGCGCCTACATGGCCATGATCTATGGGCAGATGATCTCCGGAGTCGGTTACACCGGACACCCCGACACGCGCGTCGAGGACACCGAGGATTTCATTGTTCTGCACGAGCAGGGTGACACCGTGGTCGGCGCAAGCGGCATCGACGCGGTTGGCGCGGTTTACCAATGGAGCCAGCGCCTCCACGAGGCACGCTCCTAAAATGCCGGCCTACACAGCTGCGGGTCACCGCAGAAGCTTCGGTTTCGCTATCGCAGCGACCATCCTGCTGATGGTTGCAGCCAGTGCACCCTCTCCGTTCTACCCGCGGTTCGCCGAGCAGCTGGGGTTGCCGCCTGTCGCGACGACGCTGATATTCGCTGTTTACGCATTCACCATGCTCGCGGCGCTGCTGCTCACCGGGGCAATCTCGGACGCCGTCGGTCGACGTCCTGTCATCACGGTCGGGTCCGTGCTGCTGGCCGTGAGCCTGGTGGTGTTCTGGCAGTCGGATAGCTTGACCATGCTGCTCGTGGCCCGGTCGCTCCAAGGGATCGCCGCGGGCCTGCTGCTCCCGGCCTTGTCTGCGATGGTTGTCGACTTCGCGCCTCCCAAGCAATCGGAGGCTGCCTCGCTGTGGAACACGATCGCGGCCATGACCGGGCTCGGGATCGGCGCGATCACGGCGGCGATCGTCCTAGACCTCCTGGCCAACCCCACCGGCGCCGTGTTCGGTTCGCTCACTGTTGTGTTCCTTCTGATCGCCGCACTGGTGTGGGCGACGCCAGCGGCAACGCGCTCGGTGCGCCTCCGGGTCGCGAGCACCATTTCGCGGCCTGCTGTTCCCGCAAAGATGCGCCGTGCGCTCAAGGTGGCCGTCCCCGCCATCATCGCTGGCTGGGCGACGAACGGGTTGTTCCTCGCGCTCGGATCTTCTGTTGTCAAGATCGAGTTCGGCGCGACGACGCACGCGCAGCAGAGCATCACCATTCCCATCTTCGCGGTTTCAGGAATAATCGCATCCGTTTTGCTCCATCGCAGCTCGGCCCGCGTCGTCAGTGTCTATGGGACATCCGCTCTCGGCATCGGCACCGCACTGAACCTGGGAGCCCTGGCCCTGCACTCTTTCCCTGCCTACCTGGTCACCGTCGCGGTGGTGGGAACTGGGTTTGGAACGGCCTTCATGGGGGTTCTGAAGACACTTATGCCACGGGTAGATCCGGCCGAACGCGCGGCGGTAATGGCCGTCATCTACACCGTCTCTTACCTCGCCTTCGGCGTGCCCACGATCATCGCCGGCCTGCTCGTTCCGCTCATCTCCCTCCAGGGAGCGATGATGGCCCTGGGAGCTGTGATCGGCGTACTCTGCGCGGTCGCAACGGTGAAGCGCATCCGCATTCCCGACCTTCCGCATCCGGACGATTTGCCGCGCAGGCCCGCGAAAACCCCAAAACATCAGTCGATGACGTAGGTGATTCACCCTCCGTGCATGCACTGTGCTGCCTGGCTATGATACCCCGTACCGGTATAGGGTAGTATCGAAGTACTATCACGAGATCTGACATCAGACCTTCGCCCCAGATCGATTCGAGACACCAAGGAGTCACCATGCCCCGTCTTTCCCGCCTCGCTCCCGAGACTGCCGTAGGCGCCTCGCGCGATCTGCTCGGCGAACTGGTTGACCGGCATGGTCAGGTCGGTGACATGGTGTCAACGATGGCGCATTCGCCGGCCGTGCTCGGCGGATATCTCCAACTCAGCCGAGCCCTGAGGCGCGCCAAACTGGATCGCAAGATCAGCGAACGCATCTCCATTGCCGTACAGGCTCAACAGGGGTGCGGTCTGTGCCTTCAGTCGCACGTCGCTGCCGCTCGGTCGCTCGGCATCAGCGAAGAGGAAATTGAGCTGGCTCACGAGGGGTCGTCTGCCGATTCCTCCCTGACCGCGATCATTGCCCTCGGCGTCCAGGTCTACCGAGAGCCCACCGCTATCACCGACGAGCAGGTCGACAACCTCCGGGCTCACGGCTTCAGCGACCGCGAGATCGCCGATGTCGTCGGCATCGTTGCACTCAACATCCTCACCGGAGCGTTCAACCTCATGGCAGGGCTCACGCCGGGTAGGCCCGACTAAGACACACGGCGGATGACGGCGAGACTGCAACTCGGGCGCCCCAAAATTCTCTCGGTGATTCGAGTCAGCCCATCGGGCTCCTACTCGGCCGAGCAGTCGCCGCGTTACTCGGCCGAGCAGTCGCCGCGTTGATCACCCCGCGAATCGAGCGGGCCGGAACGGCTTGAGGGCTTCGAGCTCGCGGTCCTGAATGATCTCTTCCGCCGCCAAGCGACCGATACCGCAGGCAAGCGCGACCGCAGCATGGGCTGAGACGACGTACAGGCCGCCCACCGCCGCGCTTCCAATGACCGGGCGGCCGTCTTCGGGAATCGGGCGGCGACCGACAGACACGGTTGAGAGGGCGACGTCCCGTGAGCCGGCGATCTCGTTATGGATAGTTTCGAGAGTCAGCCGCGCGAGTGCTTCGGGTCCGTTTTCTGGGGAGTCGTCGACATAGTCCTCGGCCGCGAGCAGCATCGAGTCGGTAGCTTGCCGGAACTCAAACTCCGGGCCTGAGACGATCCGGTTCAGGAGGCGTTTCGGCGTGGTGAACCGCATGAGGATGCATGGCGACGGATTGATCGGTACGCGCACGCCGGCGGTGCGTGCGAGTCCGGTCGTTTCCGTGCCCGCGGCGAGGACAACCGTATCGACGTCGATCGTGCCGGTCACGGTCCGCAGTCCGCTGACTCTGCCGTTGGATATGTGTACTTCGCGCACGCGGGTTTCCGGCGATAGGGTCGCTCCGAAGTGCTGTGCCCCTCGGAGGAGGGACAACGTCAGCGCGACGGGGTCGACGCTTCCGTCGTTCTCGGCGAACACGGCTGACTGAGGAGGATTGATCAGGCTCGGTTCGAGTTTCTGAATCTCGGGACGGCTGACGATGCGAACCGATGAAGTCGGTTCCTGGTGGAAAGTCGGGACTGAGCCAGGATTTCCTCGTTCAGCGGACCAGGACAGCGCTCCGTTCCGGCGAAGCGAAACCGGGAGGGGGAGCTCGTCCTCGATGCGATCGAGGTCGGTCGACGCGAGATGGCGCAAAGCCGCCTGGTCTGGGTCAGATGCGGAAGCGGAGAGGCCGACCCACCCGAATGAGTCCTTTGTGACACCTCCGCAGGCATGTCGTTCATCGATGAGCAGAACCTGCGCGCCGTCCCGAGCGAGATAATAGGCGAGTGCCGTTCCGACGACTCCGGCGCCGACTACAGCGATACGTCGTCGCACCCGCTCGGCTGGCCCACTCATCGGGCAAATTTAACACTGCTGTCGGATCTGTCAGGCATCGCTGCCTGACAGATCCGACAGTCCCGACGCTGGCGATGTCCTACTCTGTGGCCGCTGCTACCCGGCTGTTGCGGCGAGCCACAGCCACCGAATCCGAAGGAATCACGAGGGTCGGGCGGGTGGCATGGTGAAGGACGCTCGCCGAGGTGCTCCCTAGCAAGGTCGCTTTGAAGCCACGCAAGCCGCGGGAACCGAGCACGATCAGGTCGACATTCAGTTCCTCGGCGGTGTCCACTATGGTTTCGGATGCTGTGGCCATCGTGGAGGAGATCAGCGACTCGGCGATCAGGCCGAGGCTGCGGGCCAGTTGCGCGCCATCGGCCGCAATCTGTTCCGAAGCGTCGAGCGCCGCGGCGTCGAGGCCCTGCAGTTTCTCGAGTGCCGGATGCCCTTCCAGGTGCGCTGCGAAGCCCTCCATTGTTTGGCGGGCATAGAGCAGCACCGCTGTCGCGCCTGGGAAAAGGCCTGCGACGGTGTGAATCGCACACTGTGCGTTGGGTGACCCGTCGTAGGCGATTAGCAGTTTTGGAGTGGACATGGGTGTTTCCCTTCTAGTCGTTGCTGGTTGGGCTGCCTGTTAGACCGAGATTGATTCATCGTCCGTAGGAACAGACGCCCGGGGCTTAGTCATCGCAATGGCTGTGATGATTGCTCCGACCAGGGCGAGTATTCCTGCGCCGATAAAGGCGGCCGAATATCCCTGGGTCAGCTCTACTCGGGAGGGGTCGGTTCCGGAGATGCCGTAGACGATCGCCGTGAGCACCGCGAGTCCGAGCGCGGATCCGATCTGGTAGCTCGTGCTCACCAGTCCCGAGGCAACGCCGGTCTCGGCCGGAGGTGCCGCGTTGATGGCGGTACCGAGCGAGGGAACGAACGCTAGTGACATTCCGAGGGCCGCCAGGAGCGATGCGGGCAGAACATCGGCCGCGTAGTTGCCGTCCGGACGAACGAAGGAAAGCCACACGAGCCCGGCCGCCAATAAGAGGAGGCCGCTGACGATAAGCGATTTCGCGCCGAATCTCTCCTGAAGGCGCGGAGCCAACGCGACCATGACGAGAACGACAAGGCCGGTCATCGGAAGTAGTGCGGCGCCGGCAGCGAAGGCACCCGCGCCGAGAACCTGCTGGAGATACAGGTTCAGGAAGAACCACATGGATACCCAGGCCGCCCCCAGCAGTAGCTGAGCACCATTCGCGGCACCAAGCAGAGGTGCGCGAAGCAGGCTGAGTCGCAGCAGTGGATTGCGGCTTCGTGCCTGGATGATGAAGAAAATCACCAGCAGTACGATGCCTGCGGCCAGCACGCCGAGGGTGGGCAATGTGAGCCAACCGCCCTCCGGTGCATTGACAACGGCGTAGACGACCGCGGCGAGTCCGCCTGTCACTGTGAGTGCGCCGCCGATGTCGATCGACCCTGACTCCTTCCGGAGGGTGCGGGGGAGCGCCGTTGCCGTAAATGCGAGGACGAAGGCCGCGATCGGAATCGTGACGTAGAAGACCCAAGGCCAGCTCGCATACTCGGTCAACACCCCGCCGAGGAAGACTCCGGCTGTGCCGCCGATCGGTGCTGCTGCGCCGTAAACCGCGAAGGCCTTGGGGAGATCGGAGGTGCCGCCAAAGAGCATCATCAGCAGAGTGAGCGCGGCTGGCGCGATCATTGCGGATCCGGCGCCCTGGATAGCGCGTCCCGCGATTTCGAGTCCGACGTTGCTGGCGGCTCCCGCCAGTACCGATCCCGCGATCAGGATGATCCAGCCCAGCACGAATATCTTGCGCGCGCCAAAGACATCCGCAAGGCGACCTCCCAGGAGGAGTAGGCCGCCGAAGGCGACCACGTAGGCGTTGAACACCCAGGACAGGGACTCCGGCGTGAAGCCGAGATCTCTTTGAATATCGGGCAGGGCGACACCGATGATCGAGGTGTCCATGATGACAACGAACTGCGCCGTGGCGATTAGCACCAGGCCGAGCCACCGCTTCGCTGACGATCTGGGCGGGTGGGTAGACATGTGATTTCCTCCTGAGAACCTGTGTCGGCGTACCCCGACGGGGTATAACCTATACCCATAGGGGGTACGGGTCAATTACAGTTCTCCCGCGAGAAAATAGAAGAGCTTCTCATGTGGATAAGGCGACGGGCGCAGGAGTGATTCCGTCAGCCTTCCGAGGTCTCGCCGTTGTGCGGAACCACGGTGCCGATGACCCGTCAGCGCAAGGTCGACGCTGAGCGCGCCGCGAGTTTGAACCTTGTGCAGCTAGGAGCACGAAGAAAGGCCCCTGACCAGCGAAAACGCTGGCCAGGGGCCCTTCTTTCTGCTCGGCGGCCTTTGGCCGTGGTCGGGCGCTACTGTCCCGAGATGTACTCGATCGAAGGACCTGCGGTCCAGCCGCCATCGACCGCCAGCTCGGCGCCGGTCGTGTACGAGGAATCGTCGGAGAGTAGATAGGTCACGGCACCAACCAGTTCTTCGGCTCGGCCGACACGTTGGAACGGATTGTTCGGGAAGGCGCCCTCCTCAAGACTGATGCCGGTCGGCGCGGTCATCGGCGTGAGCACCATGCCCGGGTGGACCGAGTTCACCCGGATCTTGTCCCGGCCCAGCTCGACGGCGGCAATTTTGCTGAGACCGCGCACGCCCCACTTCGCAGCCCCGTAGCCACTCGTCAGTGCCATGCCCATAAGCCCTGCCGCGGAGGAGATGTTGACGATCGATCCGCCGCCGGCTGCTCGGATGGAAGGAATGGCTGTGTGCATCCCCATGTGCACCGAGACGAGGTTGATCTGAATGATTCGCTGGAATGTCTCGAGTGACTCGTCCGCAACCGTCTGGCCGGAGGCAGAGACACCGGCGTTGTTGACGAGACCATTGAGCTTGCCGAATTCGTTGACGGTGAACTCGACGGCGTCCCTCCATGACTCTGCGTTCGTCACATCCAGGTGAACGTAACGGGCTGAGTCCCCGAGTGCGTCAGCGGCGGCGCGTCCATCTTCGTCGAGGATGTCTCCGATCACTACTCGGCCGTGGTTCTCCACAATGCCGCGGGCGTACGCCTCTCCGAGGCCCCGCGCGCCTCCGGTGACGAGGATGACTTTGTCTGATAGATCGTGACTCATGCTGATTCCTTAGTTCGTACCTATTTGATCCGCGCGAAGTGCGGGTGTGAGGACGCCTCAAGGGCGTGAGCAATCGCAGTGGCGGCCGGCGTCTGGTTGCGGGCGACCTCCTGCAATGCAACGACAATCGCGACGACGGCTTGGCCGGCGACGACGGTGGCCCGTGCTGCCGATTCCGGTTCGTCGATCAGACGGGCTATTTCGGGCCGGATCAGGTCCGCCGTCTCGAAGGACGCTGCCTGCCACACCCGCTTCAGCGCGGCATCACCGAAGATGATCGGCATCAGGGCCCGGGTCCGGCGTTCGAATGACTCGCCCATGGTGTGTACGAATGCGGCAGCAAGTCCCGGTCTGAGGCCATGCTCCGTCGGCTGGTCGCGCAGGGATGACAACAGCTCGCGGTTGCCTTCGTCGAGGACGGGGCGAATGCTCTCTTCCTTCGTGGCGAAGTACCGATAGAACGTGCGCTCCGAAATCTCTGCCCTCGAAGCAAGCTCGGTGATCGTTAAAGATGGGTTGCCCCGCTCGACGAAAGCATCGACGCAGCTTTCAGACGCGCTCAGCAACGCCGCCGACCGGCGTGACGATGTCATGCAAGCAGTCTACGCTTTGTGGCAGAAACTGCCAGTTTGCCCTCGGTTGGAGGTCGTCCAGCTCACACGGCGCGTAGCCGAGGCGGCTCAACTGAGCCCGTGCTGTGCCAGCGGATGCAACAGCTCACGCTCCTCGTACGCCAGGTGAGACAGCAGAGTGTCGGTGAGCAGGTCGATCGCCGCTTGCAAGTCATCGAACTTTACCTCGCCCTCGACGTCGTATCCTTTGTCCGCAACGAGCTCGACAAGGGATCGATCGACTTGTTCGAGCACGTCGGCGATGACGTGATGTTCCTCTTCCAGCCGGTCGAGAACGTCGGCCAGCTTCGGCTCCGACCGCCGCAGGTGCCGGAAGACGCTCCGGTCCTCCAGGGTGTGGTGCCCGGTGACGATCCGGCAGTACGACTCGCAGTAGGCGCCGAGCGTCCAGTTGTTCTGGCGCATGGTCATGGTGTTGATCACCGACCGGGCCGCGCCGACGTTCAGCTGTCCCTGCCGCACCTGCGCCAGCACATCACGGAGCTGCTCGAGCTCGGCTCGGAGCTGGTCGTGAATGTCGATCAGGTGCTGGGGCTGGGCCTGCTGCTCAGGCGTGTAGAAGTCGTCGTTCGGCCGCTGGATGACCGGTCGTGAGGATTCGTCCCAGGGGACGGCGGAACTCAGCCTAATGCCGTCGTCCGGAGTTGGAGTCGCCGCAAGCGGTGCTCGATGCTCCGAGTTCGCTCCGGCAGATACTTCCGTCCGCTCGGCCGGAGCCGCCGAACCAGCGAGGAGAGCCCGTTCTTGCGCTACGAGCTCACGGGCGGCCGGCGCGACCTCATCGGCAAACCTCCTGACCACCGTGGGGTCGTCGGTGCCAAGAATGAAGGTGCTCATCCCCTCGTCGAGGGCAAGGGTGGCCAGTTGCTCCGCCCAGTTACCGGGCGTGCCCAGGAGGAAGCCTGATTCCGATCCGAACCGGCCGACGACGTTGTAGATCCGGCGGATGGCCTGTGGCCCGCGACCTGCCGCCACTGCGGCCTCGTCGATTGCGGCATTCATGCCACCCAGGTCTGCATGATCGGCGTAGCCCATGCTCGGAATCCAGCCATCAGCGAGTCGACCGGTCACCCGCAGCATTCTCGGCTTGTAGGCACCGAGCCATATTCCGACATCGTGCGCCGGGGACGGCCCAGCGTGCAGCCCCTTGACGTGGTGGTGCTTCCCATCGACGGAGACCGAACCGGTGCCCCACACGCCTCGGATCACCTGGATCGCCTCAATTAATGCGTCGACCGCTTCCTTTGGCGCGAGCCGTTCGCCCCCGGCTGCCACGATGGCGTCCCAAAACGCGCCGGTGCCAAGGCCAAGTTCGACCCGGCCACCGGTTAACCGATCCAGCGTCGCTATCGACCGCGCCAGGACGACGGGGGAGCGCAGAGGCAGGTTGGCGACGTTCGGCGCGACCCGGACCGCGCTGGTCTGCGCCGCGATCACCGAGAGCAAGGTCCAGGCGTCGAAGTGTTTTGCCTGGTAGGGGTGATCCTGAACCGTGACGAGATCGAGACCGCTCACATCGGCGAGCTTGGCGAGCTCAATTGTCTGACACGCCTGGCTCGCGTCCGGCGTCGGGAAGATCCCGAACTGCAGTTCATGTCCGTAGTCCGTCATCGGCTCGATTTATCCTCGTCGGTTAGCAGCGTCACGTAGTTCTCGGCGGTATCAATCGGGGCGACCCGCGGAACGTCGATTGTCTTCCGCGTCGTGGGACTGATCTTCAGTGTTCCTTGGTAGCTCTCGCCTCCCGCGGCCATGAATGTCACCGAGGCGACGTGCAGCGGATTCTCGCTGATCTCAATCTCAAGCGGGAAAGTATGTCCGAGGACGCCGTCGAAATCTTCCTCCAGGCTCTCTCGAAACGCCAATCGCCATTGGCTCGGCGTGGAGGCGATTGCCTTGGAGCGTGATGCCTGCACCGTCATTGGTGAGTCCGAATAGAGGACAGTGTCCTCGTCCGCGCCGAACAGCCATAACAAGGGGACGACGACAGCTACCGGTGGTAAGGGAAGCGATAAGGCCATCCAATCATCGTCTTCGGCATCGCCCCTCTGATAGAAGACGCCATCGGTGTGGATGCTCTCCCCGGACGCCGCTGCTTCGTTCTCGAATTCGAAGCTGGAACGCGTCCAGGCGGTTCCGGTTTCCAGATCGCAGTAGCCGCGTACCGTCGTTGCATCGGCATCGGCAATGATCTCCAGCTGGAAGTCCAGGTGATTCAGCCGCAGTGTTGCTGATAGAGCTTCCCTGACAGTCGCCATGCCAACACTCCCTTCGGTGTTCAAATGCTACAACTCACTTGTCGCGCAACCAGACCGCTTGGGTTCGTGATTCTCCGACGTCGACCGCCTCCAGTGCCTGCTCCAGATCGTTCAGGATGACATGGGCCGGTTCCAGAGCGACGAACAGTCTGACCGGGATCCAGCTAATCCGTGTCGCGGAATGAATCAGGTTTCACGCAGCGGCGCTGCCTAGTCGATCGCACCGTCTTCGACGACCCGTCTCCAGTCGAGACCCTCGCGCTGCCGTGCGGTCAGGGATGCAACAACCAGGTCGTAGGAGTCCTCGATCATGTCAATGATCATCTGCTTCTCCAGGTTCCCGGCGCAGTCCACGCCATTCCAGTGCGACTTGTTCATGTGATAGGCGGCGGTGATCTCCGGATAGCCTGCGCGGAGGCTTTCCGCCAGCGCCGGCTCGCACTTCAAGCTCACGCTTAACGGAACGGCGTCGAGAGACGACAGCGCAAACATCTTCGCGGTTCGGCTATCTGCCCGCACCTTGAAGACCGAAGCCTCCGGCCCAAACGGAAAGTCCTCGAACGCACCGGGAAAGCGGAGGCAGGCATCTCGCAACTGTTTTGGGTCCACCGGATCAGATTATCGCCGACCTGGGCCATCCGGGAGGGACGAATTGCTCGAAGGTGGCATCGGCTTCGAACAGCTGCCGTCAGATGAACGTGTACAACACCGCTGAACTCGCGCTGCGGTGCGGCGTGTGGTTCGAGCCGCCTGCATCGCTGCGGGAATGGCCGGGACAGGCGTGAAGTACGCCTGATGGGCGAAAAATGGAATGAACAGAAGATGAACGATTCGCGGTACAGTGAGCGAGGCGTTTTAGCAGTACTGACGTCGCGCAAGTCGACATCGCCGACTGGTGGCTCGCCCAGGTCAGCAACAGGTTTACTCCGAGCCGCTCTCAAGCAACTCTCAAGATTGGGTCGCAAGTTTGGATCTCGCCTTAATGGTGGCGCTAGTCATCGCACTAGCGCTCTTCTTTGACTTCACGAATGGCTTCCACGACACGGCCAACGCGATGGCAACTCCCATTGCGACCGGCGCGATCAAGCCGAAGACCGCGGTGGCGCTGGCCGCGGTGCTGAACCTCGTGGGCGCATTCCTATCCACGGAGGTCGCCAAAACCATCTCCGGCGGCATCATCCGAGAAGGCGATGGCGGGGTGCTGATCTCTCCGGAAATGATCTTCGCCGGCCTGATCGGGGCCATCGTCTGGAACATGATTACCTGGCTGCTCGGGTTGCCGTCGAGCTCTTCGCACGCGCTGTTCGGCGGCCTGATCGGAGCAGCCATTGTGGGCGCGGGGCTTCAGTCCATCGATTATGGCGTCCTGCTCTCCAAGGTGATTATTCCTGCCTTCATGGCACCGGCTGTTGCCGGATTTGCGGCTTACCTGAGCACGAAACTCGCCTATGCGATCACGCGTCGTGACTCCAAACCGAACAGTCGTGGCGGCTTCCGGTACGGACAGGTTTTCTCGTCGTCGCTGGTGGCGTTGTCGCACGGCACCAACGACGCGCAAAAGACCATGGGCGTCATTACGCTTGTGCTGATCGCCGGTGGATTCCAGACGGCGGGAACTGGTCCGCACCTTTGGGTGGTCACCGCCTGTGCGCTGGCCATCGCCATCGGTACCTATGCCGGCGGCTGGCGAATCATCAAGACGCTCGGCACCGGCCTCACCGAAGTAAAGCCGGCACAGGGCCTTGCCGCCGAGACCAGCACGGGCGCGGCGATTCTGGCGTCATCGCATCTGGGGTTTGCGCTGTCCACCACGCAGGTCGCATCTGGTTCGGTGATCGGATCCGGCCTCGGTCGCCGTGGCGCATCGATCCGTTGGCGCACCGCCGGCCGAATCGCGGTTGGCTGGCTGTTCACCCTGCCGGCAGCAGGAGTGATCGGCGCTATCACGGCGTTCATCGCGCATCTCGGCACAATCGGAATCGCAATCGACGCCGTGCTCGGCGTCGGTGTGATACTTGGCATCTACCTTCGATCGCGTCGGCAGCATACGGACGAACCGCAACTCAGCGACGTTGAGCACGCCGGTGATGCGGTGAAGATCAAGTCCAAGAAACAGCGTCGCCGTGAAGCCGCCGCGCTCAAGAAGCAACAGGCCGCTGAGAAGCGGCAGGCGGCTGCCGAAGGAAATGCGGTAGCCGGCGACCGGAAGGAAACGCGATGATTGACTGGTTCGCATTTCTGATCGTGTTGGTCGTGACCGTGGTGTCCTCGGCTACCGTCGTCTCGATCTTCGCGGTCGGGGTCAGATTACTGGCGATCAGCTCTGACTCAGCCGAGGTCGACGCCGCGAACGGTGTCTCGATGTCCCCGCGAAACAAGTCGCTGCGTGCGGCAGGGTTCGCCTGCTTCGCTGTTTGTGGCTTTGCGGTACTGCTGGGCGTCTACTTCATCATCCCCGCGCTGCACTAGAACCTGGCGGAGTCTGAACAGGCGCTGGGCCTGCCGCCTGCGCCTGGGCAGAGAAAAAAAGGGAGATGGCCTCGCACCCGGAGCGCGGAGGCCATCCCCTTTTGCCAGGGAACCTGGTGGGATCAGGCGGTCTGGCCCGAGTGTTTTCCTTCCCAGGTCTCTTCAACCAGCTTGGCGTTGAAGGCCGGCAGATCGGCCGGGCTGCGGCTCGTAGTCAGCCCATTATCGACGACGACTTCCTCATCGACCCAGCGCGCGCCCGCGTTCCGAAGGTCGGTCGCCAGGCTGGGGTACGAGGTCAGCTCCCGGCCCTCGACGACTGCAGCCTCAATCAGGATCCAGGCAGCGTGGCAGATAGCGGCCACGGGCTTGCCGGCCTCGAAGAAGGCCTTCGTGAAGGCCACCGAGTCCTTGTCGGTCCGCAGCGAATCGGCGTTGACGACGCCTCCCGGGAGGACGAGTGAGTCGTACTCCTCGGCATTTGCGATCGAAACCCGTACGTCGACTGGGTAGCTGCCGCCAGCCTCTGTGTCGTGATTATTGGCCGTGACGGTGTCCGGTTTCGGCGAGACCAATACCGGTATGCCACCGGCGTCCTTCACTGCCTGCCAGGGGCTGGTCAGCTCAACTTCCTCGACTCCGTCGGTGAGCAGAAATGCGATCCTCTTACCCGTGATGTCCTCAGTCATGAGACCTCCTTGTAAAAGTGCGTGTGGCCGGCGGTTAAACGACCGGGTAATTCGCACAACAAGGTTCGAACACTTTTATTCCGGCAGGGCGCATGCTCATCATTTAGCATGGCTTGGTGACTGTCATCGAACCCACCACGCTGACCGGAGAGTACGTTGTTCTGGAACCGCTGAGCCAGGACCACCACGACGCTTTGGTGGCGGCCGCCCGGGATGGCGAACTGTGGAAGCTCTGGTACACCAGCGTTCCGGCGCCTGAGGAAATGGCGGCGGAAATCGACCGGCGGCTGAAGTTGCAGGACACCGGCTCCATGCTTCCCTTCACCACTCGCCTGATAGACCCGTCCACTGGAGGTGCCGGCGAGGTGATCGGAATGACCACCTACATGAACATCGATTCGGCGACGCCCCGCGTTGAGATCGGCTCCACCTGGAACGCCGCTTCTTCGCACGGCAGCGGCAGTAACCCTGATTCCAAGCTGTTGATGCTCCGCCATGCCTTCGAAACCCTCGGCTGCCCTGCGGTCGAATTCCGCACGCACTGGCTCAACCACCAGTCACGGGAGGCCATTGGCCGGCTCGGTGCGAAGCAGGACGGCGTTCTGCGCAATCACACCCGGACCAGTGAAGGCGTGCTCCGGGACACAGTGGTGTTTTCCATCCTGGAGCACGAATGGCCCATGGTCCGCAGCGGCCTCGAGTTCAGATTGGCGAAGCGACGTCAGGCCGCCCAAGCCTGACCCACCAGCTCAGGCCAAGCCTGACCCACCAGCTCAGGCCAGGCGGCGCGCCCCGTCGGCTGGGCGGGCGAGCAGGAAACGCGGTTCGGTGAACCGATGGCGAACGAACCCATCGGAAACCGCCTGCACGACATCGTCGAGTTGCGTCCGACGAATCAAGGCGATTGCTGAGCCGCCAAAGCCCCCACCGATCATCCGGGCGCCTAGCGCCCCCGCCGACATGGCGGCGTCGACCGCAGTGTCGAGTTCGGGGCATGAGACCTGGTAGTCGTCCCGAAGTGACCTGTGCGACCCGCTGATCAGCTCGCCGATTCTGTCGGCGATTTCATTCAGGGGGTGCTCGTCAAGAAGTCTTTCGCAGGCGTCGACCCGGTCCATTTCGCTCAGCACGTGCCGCGTTCTGCGGATCGAGACATCGTCGTGGAGTCCGGCTAGAACCTCATCGACCGGTTTGCCATGTGCTTCCCTTAAGCTCGAGAGCCCGAGGGAGGCTGCGGCACGTTCGCAGGTCGAACGACGCTCGGCGTACTGACCATCGACCAGCCGGTGCGGCGCCTGGGTATCGATCACCAGAACACTCAGCCCGGCGCCATCGGCGTCGAACGGAATCTGTCGGGTACTGAAGTCCTGGCAGTCCAGCAGCATGAGATGGCCCGCGCTGCCACGCAGCGAGATTGCCTGATCCATTCCGCCGGTAGCCGCTCCGGCCATCTCGTTCTCGGCGGTAACCGCAGCCTGTGCCAGGACTGTTCTGCCGTGGTCGTCGGACAGCCCCAGGCCGAACAGTTCGGAACATGCGAGTGCGGTTGAGCAGGTAAGCGCCGCCGACGAGGACAGTCCGGCGCCCAGCGGAATATTGCCGACCACGAGCAGGTCCATTCCGGCCGCTACGTCCTCGTGGCCCTGTCCGATCAGCGCCCACAGTACGCCGATCACGTACCGCGCCCAGCCGGCTTCGACCGGCAGGGACAAGCGTTCCGGCGTCAGCCCATTCAAAGGAACCGTCACCGGGGCCGGAATCCGGCTCAATCCGGAGTCGGATAGCCGGGTGGTGGCCCGCAGCAGGCCATCGGACCGGCGGCGGGCGATCAGGAATGTTGAGTGTTCCAGCGCCATCGGCATACAGCGTCCGGCGTTGTAATCGACATGCTCACCGATCAGATTGATCCGGCCCGGCGCCCGGAAAATCCCTTCGGGCTCCTGGCGGAAGGTTTCACGGAACAGCTGCCGCAGCTTGTCCGGCTGCGCCTCTTCGGCCTCAACGATCAGGGGGTGAGGGGTCACTGTGTGGCCACTTCGCGGAGCCGGTCGGCGATTGCCTCGGGCGTTGTGTCGTTGATCCAGGCTCCGGCGGCGGACTCGGACCCGGCAAGATACTTGAGCTTCGTCGGCGAGCGGAGCAGGGAGAACAATTCGATGTACAGCCGTCCGTGGTCACGTCCCTCGCCGACCGGAGCCTGCTGCCAGTTAGCGATGTACGGCAGGGGACGGTCGAAGAACCGGTCGAGACGGCGAAGCAGTTCACGATAGGCGACGGCAAGATCGGCGCGTTCCTCGTCGCGAAGCTCAGTCAGGTCGGCCACGTCACGGCGCGGATGCAGCTGGACATGTACTGGCCATTTGGCGGCGAACGGCACAAACCCGACGAAGTGTTCGGTCTCCAGCACTACTCTGGTGCCTTCGGCGCATTCGACGGCGACGACATCATCCAGCAGTTTTCGCCCGGTCTGCTGTTTGTGCTGAATGGATTGTTCAACCAGGGCCTGGGTCCGAGCCGGGAGGAACGGGTAGGCGTAGATCTGGCCGTGCGGGTGATGCAACGTGACCCCGATTTCCTCACCGCGGTTCTCGAAGGGGAAAACCTGGCGGACGCCGTCAAGCGCCGAGAGCTCCCGGGTCCGGTCGGTCAGTGCCTCGACGATTGTGCGGACCCTTGAGAGCGGTAGCTCGGCGAAGCTGGTTGCCGGGTTGTCGGTGAAGCAGATCACCTCGCAGCGACCTGAGGCTGAACGTTCCTGCCGCAACGGCTCGTCGCGGTAGGTTGTCGGCGGCCCTTCAAGCGAAGGAAACCGGTTTTCGAAGACGACGACGTTGTAACTGGTATCAGGAATTTCCCCCGGCACCTTTTGGCCAGGACCTGTGGGCGCCAACGGTGACTCGTCGGCGGGAGGAAGGAATGTGCGGTCCATCCGGTGTGCGGCAATCGTCACCCATTCGCCGCTGACCGGATCGCGCCTGGTCGAGGCAGCGGAACGCGGTGCAGGCTCTCTGGGACTGAGCGGACGGACATCAACGGCCTCCCGGACTGCCGCTGCCGAGACGTACGGTTCGGTGTCATCGAAGTAGATAAGCTCACGTCCATCGGCCAACCGACTCGTCGTCTTCCGCACCATGTGCACGTTCACTTCTTGCTCATTCGGCACAGCGTCGTCCTCCAGGGGTAAGGCAATGAGACTGGAACAATGCCCTAGTACACGGCGTTCCCACTGCCTGAAAAGGTGATCAGTCCTCCTAGTGAACCAAAAAGTGAACGATCACGAAAGCCATTCAGCTATCGCGGCGACGGCCCGGCCCGGGTCTGCTCTTCGCAGTAGACCCGAGCCGGGCCATCCGGCGGTTACTCTGCTCGCCGCGAGCTGCTGAACCCTACGGCGAGGACTCCGACCCCGAGGACCGCGATCGCGAGTCCGACAAGTATCCACGCTCCGGCTGGCCCGGTCTTTGGCAGCTCCGGCCTGGCTTGGGGAGACTTTTGCGGCTGCGGGGATTCTGGCTTCGTCTGTTTATCCGGCGGAGACTCCTTTTCCGGTTGCGCTCCACCCTCCGGCGGAGCTTCGAGCTGCACAGTCTCTTCGGGTTGGCCGAACTGGGAAGTCCATGCTTTGTGCACGTCGTCGGCTGCGATGCTCGCCACGAACGTAATGTACCCCGGCTTGTCGATTGTCAGCTCCGGCGTGTTGTAGTTTCCTGTGCCGTCATCGCCGATCTGTACTTCCTGCTTCCAGGATTTCAGGATCGCGGTGTGCTCCGGCGCCAGGTCCGATGGTTCCGGCTCCCGCTCAAGCGGACCGTAGGCGGTAGTTGTCACGGTGAGCGTTGAACCCGGCCGGGCGCCAACGATGCGGCCCTGATCAGAGACTGTCGCAGGAGGCTCGGCTGCACTGGACGAGGCTTTGGTGCTGATCTGAGGTCGCCAGGCGACGAATCCAGTTTCGTCACTCAGTCCGTGCCTGCCGTTCCATTCCTTGGTGGTAGACGTCTGCTTTATCCGTTCGGTCCAGTACAGCCAACCAGCGAAATCATCAGGCACGGTGATCTCCGGCGAGTTGTGGGTGCCGTTCCCGACTCCTTGCGAGGTAACACTGCCGAGTTGTTTGGCCTCCGGTGCCGGCGATGTGGATTCTTTCGGTTTGACTGGTGAGGACCACAGAGTGTGAACCACGTCCACCTTCTGCCTGCCGGTCAGACCGGAAACCGTGAACTTGTCCGAGACGGGCGCGCCTGGTTCCGGTCGCTTGGCCGAGATCTCCGTGGTTACCCGCGGTGTGCTTGGCAGGACAACTTTGAGGCCGGCGCTGCCCTTCGCCTTAGTCGACGCAGCAGAGGTGACGACGTTCTGAATCTTCTTCGCGTGCTTGGACTTCGGCTTGTACAGCTGCACGTGATCGGCCGGCAATCCGCGCACAGTGACCGTCACGGTGACCTTTCCGGAGCCGGTGAACCTCAGCGGAATAGTTGTCTTCGATTCGGTGGTCTTGCCGGTTAGCGCAGCGGGTGCCGGAGCTGCCACCAGCAACTCGGCCGGCCCGTCGATGTCGACGGCATAGTCATATCCGGCCATTGGTTGATCGGAGGCTGACCGTAACGAGAAGCTGGTAGTGCCCGTGGTGTCGGTGTCTTTCGCGACGGAGGTCCGCACGCTGTAGGGCCCAGCGTAGGCCTTGGCCTCCCGGCTCAGCCGATCGAAGATCTTCTGTGCGTCGCCCCAGCCGGAGTTCGCCTCGCGTGGTTCGACGACCCGGATGCTGTGCCGGTGCGGCAGCGCCTTGCTGAGTTTCACCTGGGCGCTGAGGGCGACATGGTTCGCCGTCGTGGTGTCGGCTTCCGAGCGGGCCAGCATATACGCGAGTTCCGGCGCCTTGATGTTCGTCGGCTTCTGGTTCTTGAACGCCGCGCGGTACGGGGTGGCGAGGCCGGCATCCAGGCACCAGGCCCAGGGTTTGTCCTCGGCGATGGTCCGGTAGCTGCCATACCAGGTTCTGTCGGATCCGGAATTGTGCCAGCGACCATGCCCGACGATGTCATCAGGTGTGTCCGCGGCCGCCAGTCCGGCGAACCCGGTCAACGCGATGCTGGTGATTAAGGCGCCAGCCGTCACAGCGGCTACTCGGCGCAGGGAGTGAATGAGTGATTTCATGTCACTGATGCAACAGCGGAAGGTCCCACTCGAATCGCGTTGCACGGAAATTGTGGATAACCGTGCCTGGTGTAGTCCCTGTGGAAAAGCACTACGGTGGACAAGGAAGGGCGCGGTAAACCTGTAGCCTTGGCGGATGATTCCCCGGACCCCGCTGCGGCGACTGATTCAGCGCCTTTGGACCGCAACGGGCTGGTCTTTCGTGGGCGACCCGCCCAAGGAGGATGTGGCAATTCTTGTCGGCGCGCCGCATACCTCGAACTGGGATTACCTTGCGATGCTCGCGATTGCCGGCCATGCCGGCCTCCCGGTGAAGTTCCTCGGCAAGCACACACTGTTCAAGGGCCCGTTGGGATACCTCAGCCGGGCAACGGGCGGCATCCCGGTGGATCGGGAAAACCCGTCGACGGTTGTTTCCGAGATCGTCGAGCGCATCCAGGCCGGTGAGCGATTCCTATTGGTGATCGCGCCGGAAGGCACCAGAGCGCGCGGGGCATTCTGGAAATCCGGTTTCTACCGGATAGCCGAAACGGCAGGGATCCCGCTCGTCCTGGGGTTTATCGACAAGCCGACGAAAACCGGAGGGCTCGGACCGACTATCCATCCCTCGGATATTTCGCAGGACATGGAACGCATTCGCGAGTTCTATGAAGACAAGCACGGAATCGTGCCGAGGAACCGTACCGAGCCGAGGCTGCGGGAGGAATCCTGAGCGGGCTGCGGCTCAACTGCCGTCAACGAGTGGTGCCGGAGCCGTCGTCGCGGCGAGAGCAGCCAGTGCAATGGCTGCTAAGAGGATTAGCGGTGGATGCGCGCAGCGCGGTAAAGTCCGATTGCTGAGCCCCGTTGTGCGAAGGATGAGCGAAAGAAGCTGTGAGTCGGTTGCTGAACCAAGACGAAAGCCAGAACGAGATCGATGTCGTTTTGATCGGTGGTGGCATCATGAGCGCCACCCTGGGGGCACTCCTGACGGAGTTGCAGCCCGACTGGAGAATCCGCGTCTACGAGCAGCTGGATGCGCTCGCGCAGGAGAGCAGCGACCCGTGGAACAACGCGGGAACCGGCCACGCCGCGCTCTGTGAGTTGAACTACACGCCGCAGAATGCCGACGGCAGCGTTGACACCACCAAGGCGCTGGCGATCAACGAGCAATTCCACGTTTCACGGCAATACTGGGCACACCTGGTGGAGACCGGTCGGATCAGCTCTCCGTCGAGCTTCATCAATCCCGTTCCGCACATCAGCTTCGCGACCGGCGACAAGGGCGTGTCCTACCTCAACTCCCGTCACAAGGCGCTGAAACAGAACCCGCTGTTTGCCGATCTGGAGATCTCCGAGGACCGGACTCAGCAGGCCGAGTGGCTGCCGCTGATGTTCAAAAATCGGGAGGACACCACCCCGATCGCGATCTCCCGGATCGCGGGCGGCACCGACGTCGACTTCGGTTCGCTCAGCCGGCAGCTCTTCGACTATGCCGAAAGCAACGGCGTCGAGATCCGCAAAGGCCATAAGGTGACCTCGGTAAAGCGGCGGGGTAAAGGCTGGCGTGTCACCGTCAAGGACAACAAGTCCGGAAAGAAGACCTTCACCCAGGCGAAGTTCGTCTTCGTCGGCGCCGGCGGCGGGGCACTGCACCTGCTCCAGCAATCCGGCATCCCGGAGGGACGTGGCTACGGCGGCTTCCCGGTCAGTGGCCAGTTCCTGCGCACAGCCAATCCCGAGGTAGTGGCCGGCCATCAGGGCAAGGTCTACGGCCAGGCCGCCGTTGGCGCCCCGCCGATGTCCGTTCCACACCTCGACACCCGCGTTGTCGATGGCAAGTCATACCTTCTATTCGGCCCCTACGCCGGCTTCTCGCCGAAGTTCCTGAAGAAGGGCAGGGTCACCGACCTGCCCACCTCGGTTCGCCCCTCCAACCTCGGCGTTATGCTTGCCGTCGCCCGCGACAACTTCGACCTGGTGAAGTACCTGGTCGGTGAGCTGGTTCAGTCGAAGGAGGCCAGGTTCAAGTCGCTCAGGGAATTCGTCCCAGACGCGCGTCCGGAAGACTGGGACCTGATCACCGCGGGCCAGCGGGTGCAGATCATGAAGAAGGACGCCGCCCGAGGGGGCGCCCTCGGATTCGGCACTGAAGTAATCAGCGCCGCGGACGGCTCGATCGCGGCGCTGCTCGGCGCCTCGCCAGGAGCCTCGACTGCGGTTCCGATTATGCTGGGCCTGCTGACGAAATGCTTCCCAGAGAAGGCCGCCGAGTGGGAGCCGAAGTTCAGGAAGATGATTCCCTCATACGGCAAACGGCTCAATGAGAACCCTGAGTTGCTTTCCGAAGTGACCAAGCGCACCGACGAGGTGCTGGGACTCCACGCGCCACAGCATTAAAGAGCCAGCGTGATCCGTTGGCGTCATCGAAGGGGATACATGTGAAGCGGCGTTTTCCGAAGTGGGCCGAACTACGGCCGTTGATGCAGTTCAAGGCGCCTGACCTGAACTTTCGCCGTGCCCGCCTTGCCGGAGCGGCCAACGTCTGGGACCTCCGGAAGATCGCCAAACGACGCACGCCGAAAGCTCCCTTCGACTACACGGATGGGGCGGCCGAACAGGAAGTCAGCCTGCGCCGAGCCCGTGAGGCGTTCCACGACCTTGAATTCCGTCCCGGCGTGCTTCGAGATGTCTCGCATGTCGACCTGTCGACGTCGATAGCAGGCGGACGCAGCGCGCTTCCCTTCGCAATCGCCCCGACCGGATTCACCCGGATGATGCACGCCGAAGGTGAAGTCGCCGGAGTTCAGGCAGCGCATGCGGCCGGAATCCCCTTCACCCTGTCGACGATGGGCACCACATCGGTCGAGGGGGTTGCAACCGCGGGGCCCGATGGCCGGCGCTGGTTCCAGCTGTACCTGTGGAAAGACCGCGACAAGAGCATGGCCCTGGTCGAACGGGCCAAGCAGGCCGGCTACGACACGCTGATGGTGACCGTCGACACCGCTGTGGCCGGATCCCGTCAGCGAGATGTGCGCAACGGGATGACCATTCCGCCTGCGCTCACCCTGAAGACAGTGCTCGACGCTTCCTATCGGCCGGAGTGGTGGATCAATTTCCTCACCACCGAACCGCTGAGCTTCGCCTCGCTGAGCAAATTCTCTGGAACAGTTGCCGACTTGATCAACGAGATGTTCGACCCGACGCTGACCTTCGAGGATCTGGACTGGCTCCGCGAGGTCTGGGACGGCAAGCTGTTCGTCAAAGGCATCCAGACCGTCGAGGACGCGGTCAAGGTCGTCGACCATGGCGCCGATGGCGTAGTGATTTCCAACCACGGGGGCCGTCAGCTCGACCGGGCGCCGATCCCGCTGCACATTGTCCCCGATGTGCGCGCCGCCCTTGGTGACCGGGCAGAGATTATCCTTGACACCGGTGTGATGAGCGGCGGCGACATCGTCGCGGCACTGGCCGTGGGAGCGGATTTCGTCCTGGTCGGCCGGGCCTACCTCTATGGTCTGATGGCCGGCGGCCGCGAGGGCGTCGACCGGATGATCGAACTGATGTCGGCGGAGATCAAACGCACCATGCAACTACTCGGCGTGACATCGATCGCCGAGCTCAGGCCCGAGCACGTCCGGATGTACCGGCGCTGACCAGCGCCAACATCTGCCCTGACCAGCGGGGAGCACTGAAGTGAAAATTGCCAACGATCCGGCGTCGCAGACGCCCATTTTTGAGCAGATCCGGCGGCAGATTGTCGAGCAGGTCCGTTCCGGCGAACTCGCCGTTGGGACGAAGCTGCCAACAGTACGCGGCCTCGCCGGAGAACTTGGACTTGCGGTGAACACGGTAGCGAAGGCCTATCGGGTACTTGAGGAAGACGGTGTGATCGAGACCCGCGGACGGCAGGGCTCGTTCGTTTCGGTCGGCGCCGATGACGGCCGGCGAAGGTTACTCAAAGCGGCGCAGCGCTTTGCCGAGGAAGCCCGTAAGACCGGCACTCCTGGCGACGAGGCGCTCAAAATAGCCGCATCGGCACTGGACAATATCAAGTAAAGATCAGGCTGCGGGCAGCGCCCGGTTGTATTACTGAACGATTAGTCGGTTATCATGGCGGTGGCCCCGAAAGGGACCGGCCCGACAGTCGTCAAACTCATCGTGGAGTGGTTTCGTGGAACAGGCAATGATCGTTTCCGGCGTCCGGACGCCGATCGGGCGTTACGGCGGGGCGCTGTCGGCCGTTCGCCCGGATGACCTGGCCGCTGCCGTGCTTGGCGAGGCAGTCAAACGATCGGGTGTCGACCCGGAGCGGATCGACGAGGTCGTGTTCGGTGCTGCCAATCAAGCCGGCGAAGACAACCGTAATGTCGCCCGGATGGCGACACTGCTCGCCGGGCTGCCAACCTCCATCCCGGGCTTCACCGTCAACCGGCTGTGCGCGTCTGGCCTGACCGCGCTGGCCACCGCCCGGCAGATGATTGCGGCCGGGGATGCCGACATCGTCGTAGCGGGAGGCGTCGAGTCGATGACCAGGGCGCCCTGGGTAACCGAGAAGCCGACCCGGGCGTTCGCCAAGCCGGGCGCGAGCTTTGATACCTCGATCGGCTGGCGGTTCTCCAACCCACGATTCGAGTCCCCGACCACATTCTCGATGCCGGAAACCGCAGAAGAAGTCGCCAAACGCGAAGGGCTCAGTCGCGAGGAGCTCGACGAGTTCGCTCTCGGTTCACACCAGCGGGCGCTGACCGCGATCCAGGCAGGTCGTTTCGCCGATGAGATTCTTGGCGTGGATACCGGCAAGACGATCGTCGACACCGACGAGGGGCCGCGGGCCGACACCTCGCTTGACCGGCTGGCAAAACTGCGGCCCGTCGTGCACGCCGAAGGGGTGGTGACCGCAGGTAATTCCAGTTCGCTCAACGATGGCGCGGCTGCCACGGTGATCGCCAGCGAGCGAGCCGTCCGTGAACTCGGTCTGGTCGCCCGCGCCCGGATCGTGGCCGCGGCCAATGCCGGCGTAGACCCTGAGGTGATGGGCCTCGGCCCGATCCCAGCAACCGAAAAGGTGCTGCGGCGCGCAGGCTGGAACGCGAGCGATCTCGACGCTGTCGAACTCAACGAAGCATTCGCCTCCCAGTCGATCGCCTGCATCCGCGGAATCGGACTTGATCCGGCGATCGTGAACGCCGACGGTGGGGCAATCGCGCTCGGGCATCCACTGGGATGCAGCGGCACCCGCCTCGTCGTCACGCTGCTTGGCCGATTGGAACGGGCCGGCGCTCAGCGCGGCCTGGCTACCATGTGCGTCGGCGTGGGCCAGGGCTCGGCGCTTCTGATCGAACGCGTGTAGGGACGCAGACAGATGAGCAATCAGGCAGCCTTCAACACGCTGATCATGCGTGAAACCGACAATGGCATCCACATCAGGCTGAACCGGCCCGAGGTACGCAACGCCATCGATAGTGAAATGGCGGAAGAACTGCATCGCGTCTGCGTTCTGCTGGAGTCCGATCCGCGCGTTCTGACCATCGCCGGCTCGGCAGGCATCTTTGCGGCGGGCGCCGACATCGGTCAACTGCGCGAACGGCGCAGGGCAGACGCATTGCGTGGTATCAACGCACGGCTGTTCGTCCGAATCCAGCAACTGCCGATGCCCACCATCGCGGTGATTGACGGCCACGCCCTCGGCGGCGGCGCCGAACTAGCTTACGCTTGCGACTTCCGGATCGGCAGCCCGCGCACCCGGATCGGGAACCCGGAAACCGGACTGGGCATCATCGCCGGAGCCGGGGCAAGCTGGCGGCTGGCGGAGCTTATCGGTGAACCAAAGGCCAAGGAAATCCTGCTGGCGGGTCGGGTGCTCAATGCCGAAGAATCATTTGAACTGCACCTGCTCAATGAACTGGTTCCGAGTGACGAACTCGACGCGGCCGCCGAATCGCTGTGCGAGAAGATTTCCCGGCAGGCTCCGCTCGCCGTGCAACTGACCAAGCGCGCACTGCACGCGCCGCGGGACGCGCATCCGCTGATCGACGAAATCTCCCAGGCAGTGCTGTTTGAAACCGAGGAAAAGGAACGCCGGATGACGGCCTTTCTGAACCGGAAGAAGGATCTAAGATGACGGCCGTTCCATTACCGGAAACGATCGGTGTGTTCGGCGGCGGCAGGATGGGCGCAGGAATAGCGCACTCCTTTCTGCTGGCCGGATGCAATGTGGTCCTGATCGAGGTCGACAAACAGGCGGCCGCACGTGCCGAACTGACGGTGCGCGGCAACGTGCAACGCAGCGCCGATCGCGGAAAACTCAGCGAACCTCGGGACGGCATCGACCCTGTGACCTCCGTGATGGCTCGGTTCAGCGCGGGCAGCGACGACGGCGCGCTGCGCGGTGCCGGCTTGATTGTGGAGGCAGTTCCCGAGGATGTGCAGCTCAAGCTTTCAGTGCTGGGCCGCGCGGCGGCTGTCGTTGACGACAGCGCGATGCTGGCCAGCAACACAAGCTCGATTTCCATCGACGAGCTGGGTGCGGCGGTCCCTTCGCCGGGGCGCTTTCTCGGGCTGCACTTCTTCAATCCGGTGCCAGCGAGCTCCCTGATCGAGATCATTATCGGGTCGCAGACCACGGGTGAAGTCACCACAACCGCCCAGGGCTGGGTTCGGGCGCTGGGGAAGACACCGGTGACGGTCCGCAATGTGCCGGGATTCGCCAGTTCCAGGCTCGGAGTTGCGCTGGGGCTCGAGGCCATCCGGATGCTTGAGGAAGGCGTAGCGACCGCCGAAGACATCGATGCCGCGATGGCACTCGGGTACAAACACCCGGTGGGGCCGCTCAGGCTAACCGACATCGTGGGACTCGACGTACGCCTTGCTATTGCCGAGTACCTGCAGGGCGAGCTTGGTGATCGGTTCGCTCCGCCGCAGCTACTGCGCGACACGGTGGCGGCCGGCCACCTCGGGCAGAAGTCCGGCCAGGGGTTCTACAGCTGGCCCCAGGACTGAAACGCCCGCTACGTCAAGCAGCTCGTTACCGAAGTGAGGAATCATGACGAAAATCCTGCCTAGCTACGTCAGGGGCGAATGGTGGACGCCGGAAAACCCGGACGGGACGACTGCGGTCGTCGATGCCTCGACGGGAGAGACGACACATCTGGTGTCAGCCGATGGGCTCGCCCTGGCTGATGTGTTCGACTATGCGCGTTCTGTTGGCGGTCCGGCAATTGCGCGGCTCACCTTTCATCAGCGGGCGATGAAGCTCAAGGCGATGGCGCAGTACCTGAACGAGCGCACGGCCAGGTATCACGAGCTGTCGTACGCCACCGGCACCACCAAGCGGGACGCCCAGGTCGACATCGATGGCGGTATCTCGACGACGTTCGTGTTCAGCTCGAAGGGCCGTCGCGAAATGCCGAATGACACCGTCTACCTCGATGGCGAGTTGGAGGGCCTTAGCCGCGGAGGCACCTTCCTCGGCCAGCACATCTACACCTCGCTCAAGGGCGTGGCCGTGCAGGTGAACGCCTTCAACTTCCCGGTGTGGGGCATGCTGGAGAAGCTTGCCCCATCGTTCCTGTCCGGGCTGCCCACGGTGGTGAAGCCGGCGTCGTCCACGGCACAGCTGACCCAGGCCGTCGTCGCCGACATTATCAACTCCGGCATCCTTCCCGAGGGATCGTGTCAGCTGATTTGTGGCTCGGTCCACAACTTCCTGGACCACCTCGGCGAGCAGGACGTCGTGGCGTTCACCGGCTCGGCCTCGACCGCCGCGAGGCTGCGCCGGCATCCGAACGTCATCGGTGGCGGGGTGCGTTTCACGGCCGAAGCCGATTCGCTGAACTATTCGATCCTCGGTCCGGATGCCACGCCCGAGACGCCGGAGTTCGAGCTGTACGTCAAGCAGCTTGTCAGCGAGATGACCGTGAAGGCGGGGCAGAAGTGCACCGCTATCCGCCGCGCCATCGTTCCCCGTGAACAACTGCAGGCGGTCGCGGATGCCGTGGCGAAGCGGGTTCAGGACCGGATCGTGGTCGGTGATCCGCGCACGGATGGCGTCACGATGGGCCCTTTGATCTCCTCGGCGCAGCGCGATGAGGTTCGGCGATCGCTGAAGTCGCTGTCCGCCGAAGGCCGCATCGTGCTCGGTGGCCTCGAGCCGTTTGAACCGGTGGGCGCGGACTTCGACTCTGGTGCCTTCGTTCCGCCCACCCTGCTTACTTTCGACGACGCCTGGACCGACGCGCCGCACGATGTGGAGGCATTCGGCCCGGTGGCGTCGCTGCTGCCATACCGCGACATCGACGAGGCGATCGGGCTGGCGGGTCGAGGCCGGGGCAGCCTGGTGGGCTCCATCGTGAGCCATGACCCCGAGGTTGTCCGGGCGCTCGTGCTCGGCACCGCTCCGTGGCACGGCCGGCTGCTGGTGCTCGACCGGGATGACGCCAAGGAGTCCACCGGGCATGGTTCGCCATTGCCGCACATGGTGCACGGCGGGCCAGGGCGTGCGGGCGGCGGCGAAGAGCTCGGCGGCATCCGCGGCGTTCTGCACCATATGCAGCGTACGGCCGTACAGGCCTCACCGCAGATGCTGACCGCGATCACGAACCGCTGGACCTCGGGATCTGCGCGCGCAACGGAAGGCGCGCACCCGTTCAGCAAGTCGCTCGCCGAGTTGAAGATCGGCGATGCCGTCGTCGCCGGACCCCGCACGGTGAGTCTTGAGGACGTCGAACACTTTGCCGACTTCACCGGCGACACCTTCTACGCACACATGAATGAGGAGGCCGCCGCGGCCAATCCGTTCTTCCCGGGACGAGTGGCGCACGGCTACCTCATCGTCTCGTTCGCCGCTGGCCTGTTTGTCTGGCCGGACCCCGGACCTGTGCTTGCCAACTACGGGCTAGAGAACCTGCGTTTCGTCACTCCGGTGTCGCCCGGCGACTCACTGACGGTGACCCTGACCGCGAAGCAGATCACTCCGCGCGAGACCGACGAGTACGGTGAGGTGCGCTGGGACGCCGATGTCCGGAACCAGAACGACGAGCAGGTGGCAGCCTACGACGTACTCACCCTGGTGGCCAAGGAAGGCTGATTTACGTCGTCGGTCCGCGGCGCGGCATTGTCTGAGTAGGTCGGTCGGGACGTCGGCAGGACGCCGTTATTCTGGCAACGACGACGACGACGGCGAGCGAGGCCCACTTCACGCCCTGAGGCCGTCGAATGCCAGCGAGGCGACTGCCTCGGCCACGACTTTGCTGTCATAGCCGCGGTCCGGGCGGTACCACTCGGTCAGAGAGTTCACCATGCCGAAGAGCAGCCTGCTGATCATCGTGGGATCGATGTCCGAACGGACCGACCCGTCATCGACTGCGAGGGAAACGAGCCGGGCCATCCGGTGGTCGATCTCGCGACGGCGGCGCATCGCATCCAGCTCGACCTCGCTGTTTCCCCGTACCCTCAGCAGCAGCGTCACCGACGGCTGATGGGCGCTGAGCACTTCTGCGCTGCGGACTACGACGTGCCGGAGCCGCTCAAGTGCGCTCGCGTCATCTGTGCGGCGTTCTTCTTCCTCCAGCACGGAGGTCAGCGCATCCAGTCCCTCGGAAAGTGCGAGCCGGAGGAGCTCCTCCTTGCCGTGCACATGGTGGTAGATCGCGGACTTGCTCAGGCCGAGTTCCTTCGCCAGGTCGTCCATCGAGGTGCCATCGTAGCCACGACGGTTGAAGACATCGATCGCAATCCGCAGCACCGTGGCGTAGTCGTAACCGGGTCGGCCCCTGCGCGCCTTCTGCGGCCGTGCGGCGACCTGAGTCTCGGCGGCCTGAGGCTCGGCGACGGGATCCTCGGACTGTGGAATGCTTGGCATACTTCCTCTTATATCAACCAAAGGGTCAGTAATTCGCCTTCGATGCCAGTGCGGCCAAAATTAGGGCGGTTGCGGGCTGCCGGAACTGCGGGCGCAACCGCCGGAACCGCGGGCGCGGCCGCCGGACCGCGGGCCGGTTAGCTGAAGTAGACGCCGAGCGGCACGCCATCGACATCGATAATCCTGATGTCCAGGTCGAAAACCTCCCGCAAGACGGCCTCGGTCATCAACTCCGCGGTCGGTCCCTGATGCACGATCTCTCCGTCGCGCATAGCAATGATCGAATCGGAGTAGCTGGCCGCGAAGTTGATGTCGTGAATCACCAGGACAACGGTCTTACCCAGCGTCTCGGCGGCGCGTCGCAACAGCTTCATCATGTTCACGGCGTGCTTCATGTCGAGATTGTTCAACGGCTCATCGAGCAATATATAATCCGTATCCTGGCACAGCACCATCGCAACATAAGCCCGCTGCCGCTGCCCGCCGGACAGTTGATCGAGGAACCTATGCTCGAGGTCCTGCAGGTCGAGGAATGCTATCGCCTCGTCGATCTTTTCCTGGTCGTCCGGGCCGGGGCGGCCCTGGCTGTACGGGAAGCGTCCGAAACCGACCAGGTCGCGGACGGTGAGCCGAACCTGGAACTGGTTCTCTTGCCGGAGGATTGCCAGTTTCCGAGCGAGAATCTTGCTTGGTGTGCCGGCCACGTCGAGTCCATCGACGCTTACCCGGCCGGCGTCCAACGGCAGCAGCCGCGAAATCATCGACAGCAGCGTCGATTTCCCGGCGCCGTTCGGACCGATGATCGACGTGATCTGGCCTGCCGAAATATCGCAGCTGACATCTTTGACCACCGCCGTCTTGCCGTAGGTCTTCGTTACCCCGCGTACCTCGATGCCGCGCCGGGCGGAGGTTCGTTGCGCCTGGTCCGAAAGCTGGGTCATCGCGGTGACCTCCGAAGCAGCAGCATGATGAAAACGATCCCTCCGATGAACTCGATGATGATGCTCAGGCTGGTGTCGAACTGGAACGCGCGTTCCAGGATGAGCTGACCGCCGACCAGGAATATCACGGCCAGTAGGAAGGCGATCGGCAGCGTGCGCCGGTGTCTCGATGATCCAGCCAGCAGGTACGCCAGGTTCGCGACGAGCAGCCCGAAGAATGTGATCGGGCCGACAAGCGCAGTGGACACCGAGACCAGGATCGCCACCATCACCAGGATCCGGCTGACCAGACGCTGGTGCTCCAGGCCGAGGTTGATCGCGGTGTCCCGGCCGAGCGCCAGCACGTCGAAACTGTGCCGGATGATCCATGCGTAGCCGGTCACCCCCGCGACGATGACGAGAGAGACGAAGAGCAGCGAAGGCTCGACATCGCCGAAGCTGGCAAAGAACAGGTCCTGCAGGGTCTGAAACTCATTCGGATCGATCAGCCGTTGCATCAGGGACGACAGACTGCGAAAGAACGAGCCGAAGATGATGCCGACCAGCAGCATCAGGTGCAGACTTCGGCTCGCTCCGGTGAACAGCCAGCGATACAGCAGCGACGAGAAGACGACCATGATGGCGATCTCGACGACGTAGCGCAGCGCCGGATCTGTTGTGGTCCAGCGGTGCGTGCCGATGCTGAATGCCAGCGTGGTCTGGATCAGAATGTAGAGCGGATCGAAACCCATGATCGAGGGGGTCAGGATCCGGTTGTTGGTGATCGTCTGGAACAGCACTGTCGAGGTCGCGACGGCGAAGGCGACGAGCACGAGCGCGCCGACCCGTACCGAGCGCCGGGGCAGAATGAAGTCCCAGTTGCCGGCCGAGCCGAGCGTCATGAATAGCGCGATCAGCGTGACGCTGGCGGCGGCAAGCAGCACAAGCCACCAGCGTCCGGACAGTAACAGGCCGCCATCGGCGTTATGCCGCACTCCGGATGTCCGTCCGGGCGGGGGCCCATGATCAACCGACAAGCGAACGCCTCCTGAGTAGCAGGAAGAGGAACAGGGCGCTGCCGACGACGCCCACCACCGTGCCGATCGGAATTTCGTACGGGAAGCGAATCACCCGCCCGATGAGGTCGCAGCCGAGAACGAATCCCGACCCGAGAACAGCGACCCAGGGCACGGCGCGCCGGGCATTGTCTCCGATGATCAGGGATACAACATTCGGCACTATCAGGCCCAGGAAGGGGATAGCGCCCACCGTGACCACCACGACCGCGCTCACCAGGGCCACGATGATCAGGCCGACCGTCATCACCTGGCGATAGCCCAGGCCCAGGTTGGTGGTGAAGTCGCGGCCCATCCCCGCCACCGTGAATCTGTCGGCGAACAGGAAGCCCAGCAAGGTCAGCGCTCCAACCAGCCACAACAACTCGTAACGGCCGCGCAGCACCCCGGAAAAGTCGCCTACCATCCAGCTGTTCAGGGTCTGCAGCAGATCGTAACGGTAGGCGAAGAATGTCGCCACCGAGGAAATGACGCCACCAAGCATGATGCCGACCAGCGGGACGATCAGGGCTGAACGCAGCGGTATGCGCTGCAGGATTGCCAGGAACAATCCGGTGCCGGCGACAGCGAAGGCCGCGGCAGTCAGCATCTTCGCAAAAATCGATGCTTCCGGGGCCAGCAGGGTGACAACCAGAATGCCGAGTGTCGCCGACTCGACGGTGCCCACGGTGGAAGGCTCGACGAATTTGTTCCGGGCGAGCAGCTGCATGATCAGCCCGGCCACCGACATCGCCATCCCGGTCAGAATGATCGCGATGGTGCGCGGGACCCGGCTGATCAGCAGCACCTGCAGCTTTTCCGGGTCGTCAAGAACGTCCGCGGGGGAGATGTCGCTGACGCCGACGAACAGGCTGACAACGGCGAGAAGCGAGACCGCGGCGATGGCGGCAAGAAGCTGCTTCATGGCTGGTTTTGCGTCGTCCGCCGATCTATCCGAGGCCCTTGGCAACCTCGTCGACCATCGAGTTGACCGTGGTCAAACCACTGCCCAGGATGTACCACGAGGTCGAGTCGAGGTAGACTGTCTTGCCGTTTTTGGCCGCGGAGGTGCCGTTGACCAGGTCGTTGTCGAGCACCTGCGATGCGGCTTCCCCGGACTGGCCGATTGCGGCGTCCCGATCGATCACGAAGAGATGATCAGGGTTGGCCTCGGCAATGTATTCGAAGGAGATCGATTCGCCGTGCTTGCCGTCCTGCTTCACGTCGGTGGCGGTCTTGACGCCGAGCACATCGTGGATGAAGCCGAAGCGTGAACCAGCGCCATAGGCGGTGACCTCGCCGCCCGATGTCATGACGATCAGGCCGGTGCCGGCCTTTTCGCCGGCCGTTCTGGTCTCGTCGATCCTGCTGTTGAGCTCGGCGATGGCGGACTTGGCGCCATCCTCGCGGTCGAAGATCTTCCCGATTGATTCGGTGACGTTGCTGAAGCTCTCGACGTAGTTCTTCGAGTCCACGCTCAGGTCGATCGTCGGCGCGATGTCGGACAGATCATCGTAAGAGCCGGCGGTCCGGCCGCTGATGATGATCAGATCCGGGTCGGCCGCGTTAACTGCCTCAAGGTCGGGCTCTTTCACGCTGCCGACGTTCGCGTAGTCGTCGCCTGCATACCCGGACAGGAACTCTGGCAGCCCCTTCTTCGGGGCGCCGGCGATGCTCTTTTCGTCGACGCCGAGCGTGTCGATAGTGTCGAGCGCTGCGATGTCGAAGGTCACCACCTTCTCCGGGTCAACCGGTACCTCGGTCGTGCCCTGCGCATGCGTGATCGACACGGTTTCGGTTCCGGCTGCTGCGTCAGCCGAGGCTTGTCCTCCGCACGCGGCGAGCGAGGTGGCGGCAACGGCGGCAACACCTGCCAGGAGAATACGGGAAGAAATCGGGCGCATCGGTGCTCTCTCATCTCAGACTAATTAGCAAAGGCTGTCCTTACTCAGCTCATCCTAAGTTGCCCCGGTCGGAGGAACCGAGTCCACTGCGGGTGACATATGCCACCCCGGAGCAGACTCGGCTTTACACCGGAAGTCTGCTATCGGACGTCTTTGCGTCGGTCGATGATTCGCTTGAGCTTGCCTACCGATCGCTCGAGGGTCTCCGGTGGAACGATTCGAACCGTTGCTGTCACACCGACCCGCTCCTTGATCGCCACAACTGTCTCCGCCGCGAGCTGCTCCCAGCCGCTACTCGCTGAATCCGGGCGGGCTTCGACTTCGATGCTCAGCTCATCCATCCGGCCTGGCCGGGTGAGCACCAGGTGGAAGTGCGGGCTGAGGCCGGGCTTGGTGAAGAGCACTTCCTCAATCTGGGTCGGGAAGACGTTCACGCCGCGAATGATCACCAGGTCGTCCGTGCGGCCGGTAATCCGGCTCATTCGCCGGAACTGCGGGCGGGCGGTGCCGGGCAGCAGTCGGGCCAGGTCGTGGGTGCGGTATCTGATGATCGGCAGGGCTTCCTTGGTCAGCGAGGTGAAGACGAGCTCGCCCTCCTCGCCGTCAGGAAGCGGCTCGCCAGTGAACGGGTCGAGGATCTCCGGATAGAAGTGGTCTTCCCAGATGTGCGGGCCGTCCTTGGTTTCCACGCACTCATTGGCGACTCCCGGCCCCATGACCTCGGAAAGCCCATAGATGTCGACCGCGTCGAGGTCGAGCTTCGACTCCAGCTCGTGGCGCATTCCGTCCGTCCAGGGTTCGGCGCCGCAGATCGCTGTCTTCAAGGAGGTCGATGCTGGATTGATGCCCTGATGTTCGAACTCATCGATGATGGTCAGTAGGTACGTCGGGGTGCAGGTGATGATGTCAGGCTGGAAATCCTGGATCAGCTGCACCTGCCGCGCCGTCATCCCGCCCGAGATCGGGACCACGGTGTAGCCGCACTTTTCCGCGCCGGCGTGCACGCCGAGGCCGCCGGTGAACAGTCCATAACCGTAGGCATTGTGCATGAGCTGCCCGGGACGCCCGCCTGAAGCGCGGATGCTGCGGCCAATCAGATCCGCCCAGGTGTCCAGGTCGTTCTTCGTGTAGCCAACCACTGTCGGCTTGCCGGTGGTTCCCGACGAGGCGTGGATTCGGGCGACCTGTTCGCGCGGCACCGCGAACATGCCGAACGGGTAATTGTCGCGCAGGTCCTGCTTGTCGGTGGTGGGGAACTTCGCCAGGTCGCTGAGGCTGTGGCAGTCCTGGGGCGAGATGCCGCGCCGGTCGAACGCCTCACGGTAGAACGGCACGTTGTTGTAGGCGTGGCGCAGCGTGTTCTGCAGGCGGGTGAGCTGCAGTGAACGTAGTTCGTCGCCGCTGAGCCGCTCGCCGGCATCCATGAGCTCGGTCGGCAGGGGGGCGCCGAGCCGCCGGGAATCAGTCGTTGTCATGGTGTGCTCATTTCCCTCTGGCGGACCGGGCTTACTTGCTGTCATTTCCGACATCGACGCCGCTGTCGGCGATCGGCGCAGGCAGGGTGCGGCTGCGGCCACGGAACTCAGCGATGACGAATTCCCCACTGGTGATCCGGACGTCGTAGACGCCGCTGCGTCCCTGCCGGACCACCTCGCGCGCCTCGGCGACCAGAAGGTCTCCAACCCGCGTGGGTTTGAGGAAGTTGATATCGGCGCCGGAGGCCACCGTGACCGAACCAATCTCGTTGCAGGCCATGGCGAAGGTCGTGTCGGCAAGCAGGAAGACGTAACCGCCGTGGGTTATCAGGTGGCCATTGGCCATTGTCTCGGTCACCGTCACCGAGCATCGGGCATAACCGGGGCCGAAGGCATCGAGGGTTATTCCCAGTGCCTGCGAGGCCCTGTCGGCCGCGTACATCGCCTCGGGGCCGGTGTTCTCCAGTGCGCCTACGGCGGGGTTGCTATTGATGGACACCATCGTCCTCTCGCTGATCTTTGAATAAGTGACCGTTTGTTCGAAAAATACACCTTGCTGTGCGCTGACTGTCAAACCGTCTAGCCGGATCCAGGCCAGAAACTGTCTTCAGATCAGTCTGTGGTGTGTTGCTTCAACCTGTCCAGACCGCCGTGGTGGCTGGTCCAGACCGCCGTGGCGACTGGTCGAGGATGCCGTGGCGACTGGTCGAGGATGCCGTGGTGGCTGCGATCGCTTGTCATGCCCGGCCCGGGTGCGATAGATTATATGAACGATCGGTCAGTAATTAATCGGCTGGTTCTTTCTTCAAGCTCTCAGCGTCGTACAAGGAGGTTCGCGATGAGCGCGCAGGACGTATCGCAGAACGCAGAAACAGACGAGCAGCAGATGCAGGCACGCTTCGACGCTACTGTCGCCGCCGAACAGCGGATCGAGCCCCGCGATTGGATGCCCGAGGCGTATCGCAAGACGCTGGTGCGGCAGATTTCCCAGCACGCCCACTCCGAGATCATCGGAATGCAGCCGGAGGGCAACTGGATTACCCGCGCGCCGAGCCTGAAGCGCAAGTCGATTCTGATGGCGAAGGTGCAGGACGAGGCCGGCCACGGTCTGTACCTTTACTCCGCTGCTGAGACTCTCGGTGTGGACCGCCAGGACCTCACCGAACAGCTGCTTGCCGGGAAGGCGAAGTATTCCTCGATCTTCAACTACCCGACGCCCACCTGGGCCGATATCGGCGCGATCGGCTGGCTGGTCGACGGCGCGGCGATCTGCAACCAGGTCCCACTCTGCCGCGCATCGTACGGGCCCTACGCACGAGCCATGGTCCGGGTCTGCAAAGAGGAATCGTTCCACCAGCGGCAAGGTTTCGAGATCCTTTACGAGCTTGCGCACGGAACCGAAGCGCAGAAGAAAATGGCGCAGGAAGCCGTGGATCGCTGGTACTGGCCGAGCCTGATGATGTTCGGCCCGCCCGATGCCGATTCGCCCAATTCCGCGCAGTCGATGCAATGGAAGATCAAGCGCTTCTCCAACGACGAGTTGCGACAGCGCTTCGTGGATATGTGCGTTCCTCAGGTTGAGGTGCTCGGCCTGACGTTGCCCGACCCCGAGCTGAGCTGGAACCCAGACCGTGGCCACTACGATTTCGGCGAAATCGACTGGACCGAGTTCCACCAGGTGCTGAAGGGCAATGGACCGTGCAACGCGCAGCGGATCGCGCACCGCCGCAAGGCGCACCAGGACGGCGACTGGGTGCGCGAAGCCGCCGTGGCGCACGCCGCGAAGAAGGCCGCCCGCACCAAGCAGGCCGTCGCGGCGTAAGGGTAGGGCGCGAACCGGGACCTCACCGGGTTGTGGCTAGAACCGTGAACTGACGCAGCAACGCCATCACGCAACACGAACACAAGGAAACAAAGATGAGTGAAACTCGCGAAGCCGCCAACTGGCCGCTGTGGGAGGTGTTCGTTCGGAGTTCCCGCGGGCTCTCCCATGTGCATGTTGGATCGCTGCACGCGCCCGATGCGGAGCTGGCGCTGCAGAACGGACGGGACGTTTACACCCGCCGCGCAGAGGGTGTGTCCATCTGGGTCGTGCCAGCGGCCGAAATCGTCGCCTCGAATCCGGATGAAAAAGACGCCTACTTCGATCCGGCCACCGACAAGGTGTACCGGCATCCGACCTTCTACACCCGAGCCGAGGGAGTGCCGCACCTATGAACCCCGGTTCCAAGCAGCCGGAATCCGCGGGGCTTCCGGCGGCACGGCAGATAACCGACGAGGAGTTGCACGAGCATCCGCAGGCGGACCCGCTCGCGCCCGCCGCGGCCCTCCCAGGCATCGACGTCACGGCAATCGACTCGCCGGATGCCGAAACGGCCCGGTACGCGCTCGCGCTCGGCGACGATGCCCTCATCCTGGCGCAGCGGCTCGGCGAGCTGGTCTCCCGGGCGCCGGAGCTGGAGGAAGACGTTGCGCTGGCCAACATCGGACTCGACAACCTCGGACAGGCGCGCGCGCTGCTGCAGTACGCCGGACGGTCCGATAGCAGGTCGGAGGACGAACTGGCGTACTTCCGCGATGAGGCTGAATTCACTTCGTCGCACCTGGTCGAGCAACCCAATGGCGACTTCGCGGAGGTGATCGCCCGCCTGCTGCTGGTCGCGCTCTATCAACGCGAACTGTTCGGCCAGTTGGTGAATTCGACCGACCCGTTCCTGGCAGCCGTTGCCGCCAAGGCAATCAAGGAAGTCCGCTACCACCTGGAACATGCCGCGACCTGGACCATTCGGCTGGGTGACGGCACGGACGAGAGCCACGACCGGATGCAGGCCGCCCTCGCCAGCCGCTGGCCCTACCTTGACGAGTTGTTCAGCAATGCTCCGTTCGAGGAGCTGATCGACCGTGGGGTGGCCGTCGATATCGCCGCCCGCCGCGGCTCGTTCGATTCCGCTCTTGCCGCTGTGCTCGAAGAAGCCGCGCTTGAGCGACCCGAGGCGCCCGCCGCGATGGCGCGGGGCCGCTGGGGTCAGCATTCCCAGCACCTGGGCTACATTCTGGCCGAAATGCAGGTGCTGGGCCGCGCCCATCCCGGAGCGACGTGGTAGCGATGACCGTGACGCTGAGCGCCCAGGATTTGCGCGAACTGATTGCAGCGGTGCCGGATCCCGAGGTGCCTGTCCTGAGCATCGAGGACCTCGGCATCCTGCGCGATATCGATGTGGACGCCGAGTCAGGCCGGATCGTCGTGACCATCACGCCGACCTATTCCGGCTGTCCTGCGGTCGATGCGATCCGCGCCGACATCATGCGAGTGCTTGCCGACCACGGAGTAGACGACGCGGAGGTGCGCACCGTGCTCAGCCCTGCGTGGAGCACCGACTGGATGAGCGTCGAGGGCAAGCGAAAGCTTGAGGAGTACGGCATAGCTCCGCCAAGTGGGAAGTCGACGATGAACGAGGGGCCGATTCCGCTGACGCTCAGCGTCAAGTGCCCGTTGTGCGGCTCACTTAACACCGAGGAACTGACCCGGTTCGGTTCCACAGCCTGCAAAGCCCTCTACCGCTGCCGCGCATGCCGCGAACCCTTCGACTACTTCAAGGTGCATTAGATGAACGGCATCTCCTTCTCGGAACCTTCGACGGTGCCGCCCGCTCGACGGCGGCATCGCTTCTTTCCGCTGGTTGTCTCCGGCATCCGGGAGCTCACCGCGGAAGCAGTTGAAGTCAGCTTCACGATCCCGCCGGAGCTGGCCGAGCAGTTCGAGTACATTCCGGGCCAGCACGTCGCGTTAAAGGCGACCGTCGATGGTCAGGACATCCGGCGGAGCTATTCCCTGTGCGCTGTGCCGAACGGTCGCGAACTGAAGATCGGCGTCAAGGAAACCTACGGCGGGCTGTTCTCGACCTTCGTGCGATCCACCTTGAAACCGGGGGACACACTTGAGGTGATGAACCCACAGGGTTCGTTCACATCGTCGGCGACTCCGGACAGCTCGGGACGGGTCGTGGCACTCGTCGCGGGAAGCGGCATCACCCCCGTGATGGCGCTCGCTGAATCGGTGCTGCAGACGTCGGCGCACTCACGGTTCACCCTGGTCTATGCCAACCGAACAGCGGCCGAGGTGATGTTCCTGGAAGAGATCGCGGACCTGAAAGACCGGTTCCCTGCCAGGTTCGACGTGCACCATGTGCTCTCCCGCGAGGGCAGGGACGCCGAGCTGTACTCCGGCCGGATCGATGCGCCGAAGCTGGAGAAACTGCTCCACTACATCGTCCGCCCGGAATCCGTCGACGAGTGGTTCCTATGCGGCCCGCTTGAGCTGGTTGAACTCTCGCGAAAGACTTTGGACGCCGCCGGTGTGGACCGTGCCCGGGTGCACTTCGAGCTGTTCAGCACCGGGGACTCTCCGGCCCGTTCTACGCCGCGGCCGGTCAGCGAGAAGGCCGCTTCCGGCCCGCAGCGGCATGTCACGTTCCGGCTGGATGGCCGGAGCGCGACCGTTGACACCCCGGCGGAAGATCCGGAAACGATCCTGACCGCAGCCTTGCGCAAGCGTGCAGACGTGCCATTTGCCTGCGCCGGCGGTGTGTGCGGAACCTGCAAGGCCGTCCTGGTGAAGGGAACCGTGGACATGGCAGACAACTTCGCGCTTGAACCCGACGAGTTGAAGGCCGGTTACGTGCTGACCTGTCAGTCCACTCCGACCTCCGACGATGTCGAGGTCGACTACGACCGGTAGGTTCGAAGAACGCACGCGGAGCCGACGCGCGACTGGCCGACCGGCGCCGGTCCTTCGATAGGAGCAAGATGACCGAGATCCGACACACTATTGACGGGTTCGTGGCCGAGCTTGTGCTCGACGGACCGGCGCAGCGTAATGCCGTGGACGAATCGGCCCTGCGCTCGCTCGCAGCGGCGGTGGACGAGATTGCCGCGGCAGTAGGAGCGAACGCGGTGCGCGCCGTCATCCTGCGTGGCGAGGGCAAGGTTTTCTGCGCCGGCCGGGACATCTCTGCGGTCGATCCGCGGACCGACGACGCCCTCGGGTTTCTGAACGGCGAGGTGGCGCCGGCGATCCGCGCCATCCGATCGCTGGCCGTGCCGACTTTCGCGTCGGTGCAGGGTGCCGCACTGGGCGTCGGGTTCGGCCTGGCCGCCGCCTGCGATGTGATTTACGCCGGTGAGTCCGCGAAGTTCGGCAGTCCTTTTGGCGCGATCGGCGCTGTGCCCGATTCAGGTGCCCACGCGTTCTTCGTCGACCGGCTCGGGTACCACCGCGCAATGGATTTGATCTACACCGGCGAGCTGATCTCGGGCACGCAGGCCGCGGAGTACGGACTCGTTTCGCGCGCGATTCCGGATGCCGAGCTGCTGGATGCGGTCAGGTCGACAGCGGTAAAGGTCGCTACCGGGCCAACTCGCGCCTTCGCGGCATCGAAAGCTCTTGCGCAGCTGTACTTCGATCAACGGCAGCCGCTCCACGATGTGATGACCGCCGAGGCCGAAGCCCAGGAAGCTGCCCGGCAGACCAAGGACTACCTGGAGGGCTTCGCGGCGTTCCAGCAGAAACGGGCGCCGCAGTTCGAGGGTCGCTAGGCCCGGCTGGGGGCCCCGACCACTCTTCAGTCCGAGGCATGGTTTCGGTCGTAGCGCCGCACCTTGGCACGGTTGCCGCAGCGTTGCATTGAGCACCAACGCCGTCGTCCGCCCCTTGAGGCGTCGAGGTACCGCAGACCGCATCGTGGATGTTCGCATTCCTTCACGGGCGCAGTCCCATGCTCGGCGAGCAGCTCGAGCGCGTCCGCAATTACGAGGCCGAGGATGTCGTTTGCCGTGGTGGCGCGTGGAGGTCGGACAGTGGGGAGCTCTGCTGCCTGGATGCGGCCGAGGACGGGGCGAGGCGCCGCGGCGGCGAGTTTGTTGAGTAGTGCGATGTCTGCGGCCCCGATGTCGTCGCTCTGAGTCAGGAGCCGGAAGAGGACCGCGCGAACTGTAACTGCCCTAGCGAGATCGCCATCGTCGATCGGGAGGAGGGTCTCGGCCACACCCGCAGCGGCGGACCAGGCAGCCAAATCAGCTGGTTCCCGAAGCGTCTCCGTAGGCTCCTCCGCCCAACGGTCTCGAAGAGTGTTGACGAAGTCGAGGCACGTCGCCCCGCCGATGAAAAGCCAGTGATCCATGCGGACATTATTGCACTAACCGGTTTAGATGGTTAGATAGCTGAATGGAGACTTCGAGACGGCTACCCGACCTGACCATGAACTACCGCGACAGCGGCGGCGACGGCCCTCTTGTGGTGTTGTTGCACGGCTGGCCGCAGACCTCGTACTGCTGGCGGCTGGTAGAGCCACTTCTCGCCGAGCACTTTCGCGTGGTAGCTCCCGACCTGCGCGGGTATGGACTCAGCGACAAGCCGGTCACCGGATACGATAAGGCGCGGATGGCCCAGGACATCCGCGAACTGGTCACCGTGCTTGGTTATGACACGGTCCGGCTGGTCGGCCACGACCGCGGCGCCCGGGTCGCGCACCGTTTCGCCCTTGATTACCCGGAGGCGTTAACTCACCTGTCCTTGCTGGACATCTGCCCCACGCTGCATACGTTCCGCAGCGGCACTCCCGAGACGGCACGCGGGTACTGGCACTGGCTATTCCACATGAAGCCCGATCTGCCGGAACTGCTCGTGGGAGCGAATGTTGACGCGTACCTGCGGTACTTCTTCGAGCATTGGGCCGTCCAGCGGGCGGCGGTAGAGGAAGCGATTCCGCATTACGTGGCCGCGTTCTCCCGCCCCGGGGCGTTGCGAGCCGGCTTCGACGACTACCGTGCGACGATTCCCGACCTCGAGCTTGACAGTGCTGACTTCGAGGCGGGCCGACAGATCATGATCCCCACTCAGCTCTTGTGGGGAGAGGGAGGACTCGTCGGCGGGACGGATGTCCTCGCCGCCTGGCGGCCGTTTGCGCCCCGAGCCTCCGGACAGGAGCTTGCTGGTTGCGGCCACTTCCTTCCCGAGGAGCAACCCTTGGTGCTTGCCGAGCTGTTGCTCGCCTACCTGCTCACCGAAACGGCGCGCTCCTGAGCGGGAGCCATGTAGCAGTTCTGGCAAGACTCAGCGACTGTCAAGGACTTCAACGTAGGGTCGTTCCATGACCAGCAATACGCCTCGCCCTCCCGCCGAGCAACCGGCGGTTGCGCCGCCGTCATATGGCCCCATGCCCCCGGATCGCCTGCCACAAGAATTTGGCCAGCCACCGGGTTTCCCGCAGCAGCCCGCGCCGCAGGCCCGGCCCGCCCCGCAGCAGTTTCAGCCACAGCAGCTCCCGGCCCAGCCACACGGGGTTCCACCCCAGCAGTACCAGCCCCAGCCGCACTTCCGTCAGGCACCCCAGCACGCGCAGCCACAGTTTCAGCAGGAGCCCAGGCAGGTGCAGTATTCACAGCCCCGGCTTTATGCCGTTCCGGTGCACACGCAGCAGCAGTTTCGGGTGCACGCGCCGATGGCTCCGCAGGCACAGGCTGTGTGGACACAGCCTGTCCGCAGAACGGAAACCGCAAAGGTGCTGGCCTGGATCGGGGCCGGACTGCTCGGCCTCGGTGCGGTCGTCATCTCGGCGTTGCTGGCTTTGGCGCTCGGACCCGCCTCGTTCATCGGCACGATGATCGTCGCCCTCGTTCCACTGTCGTTGATCATCTGCTCCGTGCTGCTGATCGACATGTGGCATCCGCAGCCCAAACTCGCCTTGATTATCGCGGTGCTGTGGGGTGGCGTTGCCTCGGTCGTCATCACCATGGTCATCGGAGTGGCGCGAATGGTTGCCGTCGCCGTCGCGAGCGGTGGCCAGTATGCCGCGAGCGATGTGTACAGTGCGGTGATCGAGGCGCCGATGCTGGAGGAATTCGCGAAGGGCCTCGGGCTGCTGATCCTCCTACTAGCCGGGCGGAAGTACTTCAACGGCCCCCTCGACGGGCTGGTGTACGGCATGCTGGTCGGCGCTGGCTTCGCCTTCACCGAGAACATCTTGTACTTCTCGGATTCGCTCGCTCAGGGTGGCGTCGGTGGACTCTTCATCAATGCGATCCTGCGCGGTGGTTTCGGCTTGTTCGGTCATGCCATGTACACGTCGATGACCGGCATTTTCCTCGGAATAGCAGCCAGAAAGACCGGTCCCTTGGGTGCAATCGGCTTCTTCTTCCTAGGGCTCATTCCGGCAATGCTGCTGCATGCCCTGTGGAACGGAATCGCGACGTTTGCCCAGGACGAGATGGCGATGTTGTTGCTCTACTGCCTGATTTTGTTCCCGATCTTCGTTGCCTGGGTTTCGGTCATCATCGTGCTGATGCGCAGCGAGTCGAAGCTCACCAGGGTCCGCCTCGGCGAGTACGCCAATGTCGGCTGGCTGACCCACCAGGAGGTCGATATGCTCGGCACCTGGGCCGGTCGCAGCCAGGGCAAGAAATGGGCTGATCGCTATCCCGGCGGCAAGCAGGTTATGAAAAAGTTCATCCATACCGCTGCGGAACTGGCTTTCGTCCGCCAGCGTCTGCTTGGCGGCAGGGCCAAACAGACGGTGCAGATCGAGGAGCGCAGGCTTCTCGACCAGCTTTCGGCGGATCGCCAGCAGCTATTTGCCCGAGTGAACGCCGGTTACCTGGTACGGGTCTGATCCGCCGCCTGGGCACGGCTTGTGAGCGCCGCGCCGGCGCCCGGCGCTCGGGCCGAGCGCCGTCCGGCACCGGGAGCACGGCATCCGCCGCCGGACGCACGGGCAGCTACCGGCTCGAATCCTCAGGTGGGAACAGCGTGTTTCCCAACGGCGACTTGTTGTTGCCACGGTTGTGCCAGACGCAGCACAGTGCGATTACCGCCGTGATCGCCAGCAGCATCAGCAGCGGCGCTCGGGTCGCGGAGTTGGCCAGCAGCATGGCGATGATCAGCAGTAGCGCGCCGAGGGTGATCCAGGACAGATACGGGAAGGCCCACATCTTGAACGGCAGCTCCCGGGTGTCGCCGCTGCTTTCATAACGCCGCCGCAGAATGATGTGCGAGATCGTCACTGTGCAGAACAGAATGATAAGCGTCGACCCGACCGCCGACAACAGGCTCATGAACACCTGCTGGCCGAAGAACGACAGCAGGACCACGACGAGGCCGACAAGCGACGAGGCAACGACGGCGACCCGAGGCACGCCATTCGTGCCAACCTTTTGCAGTAGCCGAGGAGCCTGCCCGCGGCTGGACAGCGAGTAAGCCATCCGGCTGGCGGCGTAGAGGGTCGCGTTCAGCGCGGAGAGCAGCGACACCATGATGATGATCTGCATGATGATATCGGCGTATGGCAGACCGATTTGGCTCAGCACCTGAACAAAGGGGCCAGGCGAATCGTCGCCGGCATCGAATGAGTTCCACGGCAGGACGAGCACCATGATCGCCATCGAGCCGACGTAGAACAGCAGGATGCGCCAGACTACGTTGCGAACGGCCTTCTGGATATTGCGGCCGGGATCGTTGGATTCCGCGGCGGCCAGAGCAACCACCTCGATGCCACCGAAGGAGAAGATCACCGCGAGCAGGCCGGCGAACATACCGGTCACGCCGTTGGGGAACACGCCGCCGTGCTCCGAGATGTTCGTCAGCCCAGGCGATCCGGGGCCGATCAGGCCGGCCACCGCGACGATGCCGATCACCAGGAATGCGATAACAGCCGCGACCTTGATCGAGGCGAACCAGAACTCCAGTTCGCCGAAACGCGAGACCTGGAACATGTTGACTCCGGTGAATGCCAGCAGAATGACGAGCGTCATCAACCACTGGGGCAGGCCGGTCCAGCCGGCCAGGAATCCGCCGGCCACGACGGACTCGATCGCGGCCACCATCATCATCTGGAACCACCAGACCCAGCCGATGGTCGCCCCGCCGGCCTTGCCAAGGGCTTTCTCGGCATAGGTCGAGAATGAGCCCGAGCTTGGGTGAGCGGCGGCCATCTCGCCGAGCATTCGCATCACGAAGATCAGTAGGACACCGGCGATTGCGTAGGAAATCACGATCGCCGGTCCCGCGATGCCGATCCCGGCCGCCGAACCGACGAACAGCCCGGTGCCGATGGCAGTGCCCAAGCTCATCATCGTGATCTGGCGCGTGCTCATGCCGTGGCTCAGATGGTTTGCCTCCGGTGCCGAACCGTCATGCTGTCCCGTCTCCGGTACCGGACCTTGATGGGAGATCGCCATTGATTCCTCTTTCTCGATGCTGTTCATTTAGGCAGCAGGAAACGCCGCCTGTGCATGGTGATTCAGTTATGAAGGTCAGCAGCCGCGGACCGTTACTGTTCGGTTGGCTACGACCGCCGCTACTTGATTACGCCTGCCCGGCGTAGTCGCGGATGGCGCGCAGGAAGGCATCGTTGTCGTCAGGCGTCGAGATGGTGACCCGTGCGCCATCACCGGCGAAGGCCCGGACGATGACCTTGTGCTCCTGCATGAAGGCGTCGAATGCCGCCGTCCCCTCGCCAAGAGCCAGCCAGACGAAGTTCGCCTGCGATTCGGTCACCGGCAGGCCAAGGGCCTTGAGCTCGTCGGTGACCCTTGCGCGTTCCGTGGTCACCGTGCCGACCCGCTCGGTCAGCTCGTCCTCGGCATCCAACGACACCTCGGCGGCCGCCAGCGCTAGCGAGTTCACGCTGAACGGCACGTGCACGGCGCGCACCGCGTTCAGCAGCGCGGGGTGACCGATGGCGTAGCCGACCCGAAGGCCGGCAAGGCCGTAGGCCTTTGAAAAAGTGCGCAGCACCACGACGTTGTCCCGCGGATTTCCGTTGTCATCGACGAGGAACTCGGTGCCATCGGGGCTGCCATCGGTCGCGAACTCACGGTAGGCCTCATCGAGCACGACCGTGATGTCTCCCGGAACCTTGGCCAGGAAGCCGTTGATCTCCTCGCGGCTCAGGGTCGTGCCGGTCGGATTGTTCGGGGTGCACAGAAACACGAGACCGACATTGTCCGCCTCAGCGATCACGGCGTCCGCCAGTGCATCCAGGTCGAGCGCCTGCTGTTCGGTGATCGGCACCATCAGCGGCTCCGCACCGGCGGTCCGGGTCAGAAGCGGGTACGCCTCGAACGAGCGCCAACCGAACGCGACTTTCTGTCCCTGTGCACAGGTGGCCTGGATCAGCTGCTGGCACAGCATCACCGAGCCGCAGCCGACAACGATCTGTTCGGTGTCGACTCCGAACTTCGCGGCCAGCTTCGCCGTCAGCACGCTCGCGTTGTTATCCGGGTAGCGGTTGATCAGTTCACCGGCTGATGCCATCGCCTGCACCACGCTCGGCAGCGGCCCGATCCCGGACTCGTTGCTTGCAAGCTTGACCGCCCCAGGTACGGTACGGCCCGGAACGTACCCGGTGATGCCTGCGAGATCTGGGCGAACACGTACCGCCATGTGACTTCGTCTCCTCGTTATCTGTCTGAGCTGGATGCTTCGGTGAATCGCGCCTGGTCCGATCGGAGCCTCGGCCGGCTCCGCTTTGTCCGGCTAGCGGACTGTCCGGCTAGCGGACTTAAGAATCGGCCAGGAACGCCATCGGATTTTCGATGCACCCGGCAACGTACTTGATGAACTTGCTCGGTTCCTCGCCGTCGCACACGCGATGGTCGAACGCGAGGGACAGCACAACCACCTTACGTACCGCGAGTTCCCCGTCGACCACCCACGGTCGATCCATGATCCGGCCGATGCCGAGGATGGCGGCCTCCGGGTGGTTGATGATCGCAGCGGACCCATCCACGCCGAACACTCCGTAGTTGTTCAGCGTGAAGGTTCCGCCGCTGAGCTGTGCCGGCGCAAAATGTCCGCTGGCCGAAGCCGAGACCAGCTCACCGATGCGATCACGAAGCTGGCGCGTGGTCAACGGGCCGGCATCGCGGACCACGGGAACCATCAGCCCTCGGGGAGTCTGCGCAGCCAGGCCGAGGTTGATTCTGCCGTGCTGAACGATCTCGTTTGTCACAGTGTCGATGGACGAGTTGAGAATCGGATGACGCCGCAGTCCGGCCACAACGAAGCGGGCGATCAGCGCCATAACGCTGAAGCGCTCCCCGGTGGCCTGCTGCAGCTGGTCTTTCGCCCGCAACAGTTCGGTGGCGTCTACGTCCAGCCAGATTGTGGCCTCTGGGATTTCTCGGCGGGACAGGCTGAGCCGATCGGAGACCACCTTGCGCAGTCCGCTGATCTTAGTGCGTACATCGCCGGAGGCGTCAACTGCGGAGGCGTCAGCCGCGGGAGCGTCAGCCGCAGGAGCCGAGCTAACTGGCGCCGACTCGGTTGAGCCTGCGCCCGCTGGCGCCGGTCCGGCCGTCTTCTGCTCCGCGATGTAGCTTTCGACATCGGCGCGCGTCACCAGGTCTCCCGGTCCGGAGCCCTTCAGGTGCCTGGCCTCGAAGCCGTGAGAGTGCGCAAGTTTCCGAACGATAGGGGAGATCACCGGGGAACTGCGGTCGACATCCAGCCGGGAATCGCGGTCGGATGAGGGGGCCGTCACCGGTGCGGTTGACGCTGCGCCTGCCGTTCCCGGTGCGGCGCCCGACGATTCGGCGGACCGGCGTCCGCGGGCGCCGAAACGAGCGCCTGCCGGTCGCTTGATCGTTCGAGTGCTCGTTGTGGTGCCGTAGCCGATCAGCACGGCTCCGGACGCTTCTTCGGTCTCCGTATCCCGGATCGCGGTGCCAGGAACCAGCTCGGCTGCATCGACGCCGGCGTCGACACCGCCGTCAGCGTCAGCTGTCGCTGTCGCCGGGGCGTCGCCTGTCAGTACCTCAGGGGCCTCGGCGCCGGCATCGATACCACCGTCATTGTCGGAGCGTTCGCCGGTGCCATCACCGACGGTAACCAGTGGCTGGCCGGCTTCGGCCATTTCGCCGGCCTGCACGTGAACTGCCTCGATGATCCCGGCGAAAGGGCACGGCAGCTCCACAACTGACTTGGCGGATTCGACTTCGACGATGAGCTGGTCGATGCTCACCGAGTCGCCCGGCTTCACCAGCCAGGAGATGATCTCGGCCTCGGTCAGGCCCTCACCCAGGTCGGGCAACAGAAACTGCTTGCTCATACTTCCCACTCCCAGGTATCCAGGGCGGCCAGGACGCGTTCCGCGGTCGGCAGATGAAACTCCTCGAGCTTTGGCGAGGGGAATGGAATGTCGAAACCGGTGATCCGAAGAACCGGCGCCGAAAGGTGGAAGAAGTTCCGTTCTGTGACCCGGGCAGCAACCTCGGCGCCATAGCCGCCGAATTGGGCTGCTTCATGGATCACGGCGGCCCGGGAGGTCTTTCGCACCGAAGCGCTTACTGTTTCATCGTCGAAGGGTGACAGCGATCGCAGGTCGATGACCTCAACCGACAGCCCCTCTCCCTCGCCGAGTCGTGCCGCCTCGAGCGCGGTCTTGACAGTCGGGCCATAGCTCAGCAGGGTTACGTCGCTGCCCTCCTGGACAACGCTGGCCTTCGTCATCGGCGCAGTCTGTACCGGAAGACTCAGGGTGTCCTTCGACCAGTAACGGCTCTTCGGCTCCATGAAGATTACCGGGTCGTCGGAGCGGATCGCCTCACGCAACATTGAGTAGGCGTCTGCCGGATTGGATGGCGTGACAACCGTCAGTCCCGGGGTGTGGATCCAGTAGGCCTCTGAGGAATCCGAATGATGCTCCACGCCGCCGATGCCGCCGGCGCAAGGGATGCGCACCACGATCGGCATGCTCAGTCGCCCCTTGGTGCGATTTCGTTCCTTGGCCAGGTGCGAGACGATCTGTTCGAACGCGGGGAAGCTGAAGGCGTCGAACTGCATCTCCACCACCGGCCGCATGCCGTACATCGCCATGCCGATGGCGGTGCCGATGATGCCGGCCTCCGCGAGCGGAGAATCCCACACCCTGTCGTCGCCGAACTCGGCCTGCAGCCTGTCGGTGATCCGGAAGACGCCACCGAGCGGTCCGACATCCTCACCGAAGATGACGACATCTGGGTCCGCCGCGAGCTCGTCCCGCAGTGCCTGGTTGAGCGCTGCCGTCATGGTCGTCGGCTTCGGTGCGGTCTGTTCCACTGTGCTATCCGCCTCGCCAGGGGCGGTATGGGTTGGCGCGCTCATGACTTGTCCTCGCTTGCAGAAAGCTCGTCCGCGAGGAACTGGCGCTGCTCGAGCAGGGCCGGACGCGGTTCCGCGTAGACGTGGTCGAAGAGGGACAGCGGGTCGATTTCCACCTCGGCGTTCATTGCGTCCCGGATGTCGCCGGCAAGGCTCTCGGCTTCGGCGGCGATGGCGCTCCGGTCGTCCTCCGACAGCAGGTTTTGCGACACCAGGTACTTTTCCAGGCGCTCGATCGGGTCGCGGGCCTTCCAGGCAAGCACATCGTCGTTGCTTCGATATCGGCTCGGGTCGTCCGAGTTGGTGTGCGCCTCGATCCGGTAGGTCAAGCCCTCGATGAGCGTTGGGCCGTGCCCCGAACGGGCGCGTTCGACAGCGGCGGAGACGACGGCGTAAACGGCGGCGGCATCGTTGCCGTCGACGCGATAGCCGGGCATGCCGTAGCCGACGGCCTTATCGGCCAGCATCCGGGCGTGCGTTTGCTTCTTCAGGGGCACCGAGATGGCGAACTGATTGTTCTGCACCATGAAGATCACCGGTGCCTGCCACACTGCGGCGAAGTTGAAGGCCTCATGCGCGTCGCCTTCGCTGGTTGCGCCGTCACCGAGGAACGTCAGCGCAACCGTGTTGTCGCCCTTCAACCGGGCAGCGGTGCCAAGGCCGACCGCGTGCAGTGCCTGGGTCGCCAGCGGAGTTGCGGCCGGAGCGGTGCGATGCGCCTTCGGGTCATAGCCCGAGTGCCAGTCGCCGCGGAAGGCCTCAAGGATGTCTGCCGGGCTGATGCCGCGGGTCAGCAACGCGATGGTGTCCCGGTAGGTGGGAAAAAGCCAGTCGCTGGTGCGCAGCGCCATAACGCTGCCGATCTCGCAGGCTTCCTGGCCGAGGGCTGAGGGATACGTCGCTAGCCGGCCCTGGCGGGTCAGCGCGGTGACCTGGGTGTCGAAACGACGGGCCACCACCATCCGGCGATACAGCGACTTCAGGATCTCAGGCTCGGGGAGCTCGAAACCGCCGGTGCCGTCGCCGGCCACCGCATGACCCGTGTCGTTGATCAATGTCAGGGGTGTTGCCTGCGGTAGCACTGGCGCTTCATTGCGCTCAATATGGACACTCATACCCTCATAATGAACGTGACCCAGGTCATCTTTCCAGCCTGTGGAACGGGTCTGCGACAGATGGTAGTTAGCCTGCGGAAATAGGTGCCATTTGTCCGTCGCTTTCCGAAGGAAAGACGCCATTTGTCCCGGACTGGCGAGCCGCGATCTACTGCCCCGCGGTGCCGGGAACGGTGCCTGGAATTTCCTCGAGGATGAGCAGCGATCGGGTGGACAGTACGCCGTGCACCTCGTGGATCTTGCGCAGAATCACCTGGGAGAGCTGGTCGTGGTCCGGGGCATTCACCGTGACGAGGGCGTCGACGTCTCCGCTCACAGCCTGGACCTTCTCAACGAACGGTAAAGCGGCCAGTTCGCTGCTTATCTCGGGCCAGGGCACGTCGCCGACCTTGACCACGACGACGGCGGAAATGTGCAGGCCGAGGGCCTTGCGATTGACCTGCGCGGCGAAACCGGTGATCACGCCGGTATCCGTCAGGTTCTGCAGCCGGGTATGGGCGGCGGTGCGGGACACATGCACCCGCTCTGCAAGCTGGCGGACCGACAGGCGCGCATCCCGGCTCAACTCGGCAACGATTCGGCGATCGGTGTCGTCGATGGGCCGTGCCTGGCTGCTAATGGTGTCCTCCGAGCATTGATTGCGTGAATACAGTCTAGGTTGTCCGAACCATTGCCTCGGGTGACCCGGCTCACTGGTTCGTCGTCCAGATTTCGCGGGGATTGCTCAGGTTGATACTGCAAACTACAAGGCATGAGTTTCGTCGACATAGTGCTGCTTATCGTGGCTGTTCTTGTTGCCATCGGTGGCTGGCGCAGGGGTGCCCTCGTCGGGGTGCTTAGCCTGATCGGCTTCATTGCGGGCATCTGGCTTGCAAGCGCGGCGCTGCCCGCATCCACCGCATGGCTGCAGGACCACGACATGCTTTCATCTCAGTGGAAGCCGCTGTTCGGACTGGTCGTGGTGCTGATCGCAGGCTTCGTCGTTCAGACCCTCGGCTACATGCTCGGGGTGCGGATTCGGGCGTCGCTCGGCGATGGAGTGGTCCGCGGCCTGGATTCGGTCGGTGGCGTGCTGGCCAGCCTGCTGGCCGCATGCCTCGTTGTGTGGTTGGCGGCTGGCTTCATCCGCACGACGCCCTACGTCGCACCGAACTCCTGGGTCGCGTCATCCCGCGCGGTCGCCGGACTTGACCGCGCGATCCCGCTGCCATCCGCACAGGTGCTCGGCCAGGTCGGCGAAGTGCTAGAAGCCTCCGGGTTCCCGAGCGTCTTCAGCGGGCAGCCGGAACAGATCCGTTCAATCGATGCGCCCGACGCCGGAGCGGTCGAGGGTGTCCGTGGCGCCGAGGACAGCATCGTGAAGATCTACGGTGAGTCGCAGCGATGTGGCGCGGCAACGGAAGGCAGCGGCTGGGTGATGTCCGACCGGCGAGTTGTCACCAACGCCCACGTCGTTGCCGGTGCCGAGAAGATGATCGTGCAGGTCGGCGGGGTCGGTGAGGCCTATCGAGCAGATGTCGTTGCCTTCGATGCCGCGCGCGACGTTGCCGTGCTCAAGGTTGACGAGCTGCCGGCCGAGCCGCTGACCGTGGGAACTGAGTTGGATACCGGCGACTCGGCTGTCGTTGCCGGCTTCCCGAACGACGGCCCGTACACGCTGTCCCCGTCCCGGGTTCGCGAGACCATAATGGCTCGTGGCCTGGACATCTATAACAAGGAAACCGTGGTCCGCGAGATCTATTCACTTCGCGGAATCGTACGGCCAGGAAACTCCGGTGGTCCGATGCTGGACGCCTCGGGAGACGTTGTCGGACTCGTTTTCGCCAAGTCGGCCGCTGACGACAGCACCGGGTACGCGTTGACGATGGACGAAATCGCCCCGGTCCTGAATGAGGGCAAAGGATCCGAGGAAGTGTCTACCGGCGCCTGCAGCGTGGCCTAGCGGTTGCGGAGGGCCTTATGCCGCCGGCCCCTCTCGCCGTTTCGAGGGATGCGCGCCATTCCATCTGAGTTCGGACATGTCAGCACTGAGCGTCAGTGTTTAGAATGCTTGACATTTGAGGGTTTCGGGGCGATGTCAAGAATTTTTGACAGTGCGAGTGGAAACTGGATCTCATGAGCTAGTAGGGCGGCAGCTCGCCGCAGAACCGGAACTTCTGGTCAGACCGCGAGCGTATGAACTCGCGGTCTGACCAGCACCTCGCGGTTTGTGCCGGCACCTCGCGGTCCGAAGCGACGACCAACCGCGCGGATCAGCTCCTAGCTGCCGAGACTTGTCAGTGAGTCGCCGGTCAGTCGGAATGTCGTCCATTCGTCCTGTGGCACGGCACCCAACGACTTGTAGAAGCCGATCGATGGCTCGTTCCAGTTCAGAACGCTCCACTCGAGCCGCGCGTAGCCGCGTTCGACGCAGAGCTCGGCGAGAGTCTTCAGCAAGAGTTTCCCGTAGCCTGCGCCGCGATGTTCCGGCTTGACGAACAGGTCCTCCAGATAGATCCCGTGTACGCCCTCCCAGGTGGAGAAGTTGAGAAACCACAGTGCCATCGCAACTGGCTCGCCATCGACCTCTACGACGTGGGCAAACGCCGCCGGGTCTGCGCCGAACAGGGCCTTTCGAAGGTCCTCCTCGGTGGTATTGACCGCGTCCGGCTCTTTTTCATAGACAGCGAGCTCGTGGATCAATCCGAGGATGCCCGGGATGTCGTCAATCGTGGCGCGGCGCAGCCGTGCTGATGTCGTAGTGGTCATTAGCACAGTATTCCATTCTCCTACAACTTCGCCGTCTCGATCTTCGGCGGCACCGCGCCGTTCGTTGTCACGGCGCTGATCAACGGCACGGGCAACGACCTGATGCCGGCCTTCTACCTGATGTTCGCCGGCGTCATCGGGGTGATCGCCGCTGCCTTCATGCCGGAGACCGCACGCAAACCACTGCAGGGATCGATGCCTGCGGTCGAGACCGAGGGTGAGGCAAAACCCTGGTGGCGACCCAGGACGACAATCCGTTGATCGATGTCGACGAACTACCGGATGCCGGAAGCGGAACTGGAATCCACGTCGACTCGGGAGCCTGCGCCGGTAAGGTCGTCATAAGACCCAAAGCAGGACTAGCGGGGGAGCTTCGCCATGACCGCCGAAACGCCAACCAGCAGTGAGCAGCTCGAGGTCGTGCTGGCCGCCGCACAGTCAGCTGCACGACCGTTTGCCGACCTCTCGCCCAGCTCCCGGGCGGCAGCGCTGCGGGCGATCGCCGACCGGCTCGACGACGCGGCGGCCGAGCTGGCGCCGATCGCCGAACGGGAATCCCATTTGTCCCAGTCGCGATTGTCCGGTGAACTCGGCCGAACGACGTTCCAGCTCCGGCTCTTTGCGCAGACCCTGGACGACGGAGCCTTCCTGGACGCCCGGATCGACCGGAGCGACCCGGACTGGGGGATGGGCCCCCGGCCGGATCTGCGCCGGGTGAATGTCCCACTTGGGCCGGCGGTCGTGTTCGCAGCCAGCAACTTCCCGTTTGCCTTCTCGGTCGCAGGTGGCGACACGGCATCGGCGCTCGCTGCCGGCTGTCCGGTCGTGCTCAAGGCCCATCCCGGACATCCCGAGCTTTCGGCCCGTACCGGTGAACTCGTTATCAAGGCACTTGCCGAGGTCGGGGCGCCGGATGGCGTGTTTGCGGTGATCTTCGGCGACGAGGCCGGCCGCACCGTCCTGCGTGACCCGCGGATTCAGTCAGGAGCTTTCACCGGGTCGATCCGAGGCGGTCGTGCGCTCTTCGATATCGCCGTCAGCCGGGAGGCGCCCATTCCATTCTTCGGTGAACTCGGCAGCACCAACCCGGTTTTCGTCACGGAAGGAGCCGTCCTCGACGATGCCGACGCCATCGTCGACGGCTTCATCGGATCTTTCACCCTGGGTGCGGGCCAGTTCTGTACCAAACCCGGATTGCTGTTCGTCCCTGCCGGCGCCGGCATGGAAGAGAAACTGGCGGCAAGGTTCGACGCGGATGCCGGGCCCGGGGCGGCCCCGCTGCTGAATGATCGAATCGTCGCCGGATACCGGGCCGGGCTTGAACGCCTGGTCGATTCGGGGCTCGCCGCACCATTGGTCCTGGGCGATGAGGCGTATTCTGACGCGCCGACACCGACCCTGCTATCCACCACACTTCCGGACTTCCTGGCTAATCCCGATCTGCTGGCTGCCGAGTGTTTCGGCCCGGCCGCCCTCGTCATCGCATATGACGACGTTTCCGAGCTGACAAAGGTCCTGGCAAAACTCGGCGGACAGCTGACTGCGACGCTGCACGCCCGGAAGGACGAGCCGATCGCCGCCGAGCTGATCCGACTGATGAGCGATCGGGCCGGGCGCTTGCTGTGGGGAGGATGGCCCACCGGTGTCGTCGTCTCGTACGCACAACAGCACGGTGGCCCCTACCCAGCCACGACGGCACCAGCAACTACGTCGGTCGGCACGGCGGCGATCGCACGCTTCATGCGACCGGTGGCCTACCAGAATGTTCCGCAGGCCCTGTTGCCGATCGCCTTGCAGGATGTGAACTCCTGGGGCGTGCCACAACGGATCAACGGCCGGCTGGAGTTCCCGGCCGAGGTCTGAGTAGCATTCGACGCTTGCTTCGCCGCGGGTCAGCCCCGCGATCGAGTCTGACCCGCGGGTCAGCCCTGGCGATCGAGCCTCGCGGGACAGCCCTGGGCAGTAGGACCAGATCAGCCCTGGGGCAGTGCGACCCGGGCTATGACGGCCCTGTGATCACTGCTGATCGAGGGCAGAACCTGATCGCTGACCACATCGATGCCCTTGACCATCACATGGTCCGGACGGGTGACCGGCGCCTTGCTCGGCCAGGTGAAGCCGAAATCGCCGGCCTTCGACATGCTGGTGTCGGTGAGCTGGTCGGTGAGTGCAACGAGATGGCGGTCGGTTGCGGCGGTGTTCAGATCGCCGGCGAGGATGATCCTCTCCGCATCGTCAGCCGCGACAGTGGACGCCAGCCGTTCGAGCGCGTCATTGCGTGCCGATTCAGCGCCTGGACGAACCGATGGCAGATGCGCGGCGTAGACCCGGACGTCTCCCGCCGGCGTCGTGACGGTGGCCGAGAACGCCCGGGTCCAGTCCATGCCGAGATCTTGGCGGGTGACATCGCTGATCGGATACCGGCTCCATAGGCCCACGGTGCCGACTATCTTGTGATACCGGTACGCGGCCGTCAACCTCTCGCCGATTATCCCGCCACTCTTGCCGGCCAGCTCCTGCACCGAGACGATGTCCGCACCCGAGTCGATCAGCGAATTGGCAGTCGCCGTGGGCTGCGGCAACCGCGCGCCGACGTTGTGGGTGGCGACGACCAGCTCTGTCGACTTTCCGCCGGCCGACGTGTCGGCATCGGCCGGCATGGGCTGACCCTGGAAGGGGAGTCCCGGCAGAAATAACGCTGACCAGGTCAGCGCGGCAACTAGCACACCCGCGCCGGCGACGAGGGAACGGCGAAATAGTGCCAGGACCGCGAGGGCTGCGACCAGAACCCAGGCCCACGGTAAGGCGCTCTCCCAGACCAGCCCGAGCCCGCCGGTCTCGGGGATGAAACGATGGCCGGCAATGGCTGCGGCCAGCACGAGGGCAGCTATCGCGATGATGATCCCGCGTGAGCGTCGCCGCCGTGAATTGCCAGGCCTACGGCCGGGGCGGCCGGGAGCGGCAGACCGCTTGGGTCGCTCGGGATGTCCGCCGTTATGGGCGGTTCGGTCGATGAGAGTCACTGAGCCTTTCTATCGGATGAACCTGAGCAGATCGTGCGAATGATGAAGATCGTGAACGCTCCCGGGAAGGATTCGTGCCGGTATTGCAGGTGGCATAGGCTAAGAAGCTGTGACAACTCCCACGATTTTCGCCAAGGAAGCCCTGCTCGCAGACCTCGCCTCCGGACTTTCGGAAAAGGCGCTCCTGAGCGGCGCCGATCAACTCGAAACCTACCGCTTCGACATGGCATCCTTCTCGCCGGCGGGTGTTCCGGTCGCCGTCGTGCGGGCAGCGTCCCGCGATGACGTCGTGCATGCGCTTCGCACCGCGAGCAAGCACGGCATCCCGGTGGTACCGCAGGGTGCGATGTCCGGATTGTCTGGCGCAGGGAACGCCATCGATGGTTGTCTCGTGCTTTCAGTTCGCGATATGAACCGGATCCTCGAAATCAGTGTCGACGATCAGGTAGCGGTCGTGGAGCCCGGAGTGCTGAACAAGGAGCTGTCGCACGCTGTCGCCGAGCAGGGGCTCTTCTACCCGCCGGATCCCGGCTCCTGGGAGATCTCCACGATTGGCGGGAACGTAGCGACCAACGCCGGCGGGATGTGCTGCGTTAAATACGGTGTCACCGGTGACTTCGTCCGCGGGCTTGAGCTGGTGCTGGCCGACGGAACTGTGCTCGAGACCGGACGCCGGACTGCCAAGGGCGTCGCCGGGTTCGACCTGACCAGCCTCGTCGTCGGTTCCGAAGGCTGCCTCGGCGTTATCACCAAGGTCATCCTCGGGCTGAAGCCAGCCCCGCGACCCTCACTGACGATGGCCGCCACCTTCCCTGACTCGGCTAGCGGACTCGCGGCGGTTACCGCGATCATGGCTTCCGGCGTGACCCCGTCGCTAATGGAATTCCTCGACCCGATATCTGTCGCCGCGGTGAACGCGCTGCAGGACATGGGCTTCGACGATGATTGTGCGCTGATCCTCGCGCAGTCCGATTCGCCGGAAGCACTTGAGGACGTCGCCCGGATGGCGAAGATAGCCACGGCGAACGGTGCGATCGATGTGGCGGAGTCCGCCGACGATCAGGAAGCGGCGATGCTGTTGCAGTCCCGCCGCTCGTTGCACGCAGCGCTTGAGGTGCTCGGCGGGAACTTCACCGACGATGTCGCGGTGCCGCGGGTCCGGATGCTTGACCTGCTTGCCGGCATCGAAGAGATTGCCGAGCGAAATGACATCAAGGTGGCCACGGCCGGTCACGCGGGTGACGGGAACATGCACCCAACGGTGATCTTCGACCGGGCAGACGAGGCCGCCAAGGCACGTGCCGCGGTCGCGTTCGAGGAGATCATGCTGCTCGGCCTGGAACTCGGCGGGACGATAACCGGCGAACACGGCGTCGGCATCCTCAAGCGCGAGGGTCTGCGCCGGGAACTCTCAGCAACCTCGCTGCGCCTGCAGGAAGAGATCAAACACAGCTTCGATCCGCAGGGCATCCTGAACCCCGGCAAGCAGATCGGCTAGAAACCTAAAACGCACGCCTTCGAACGAGTGAGTTCGGAGGCGCGCGTTTTAGGTTGCCGCTAAGTTTCTACACCGGGCGGGCGATTGCCTGCCAGACGACGACATCGGGATGATCGTCGTAACGGTAGCCGCCGCCCCGAATCGTGCGAACGATGCTGGAGTAGCGGCCCAGCTTTGTACGCAGACGACGGATATGCACGTCGACAGTGCGTTCGGTCGGCACTTCTTCGGCCGGGCCGTTGGACCAGAGCTCGGCGATCAGTTCGGACCGGCTCACAGTCCGGTCCTCGCGGGAGACCAGGAAGGCGAGCAGGTCGAATTCCTTGTAGGTCAGGCTGCTCAGGGCACCATCGATATGGACTTCGCGACGCGGGGCGTCGATAAGCAGTCCCGCCTCCGGAATGCTGCCGCGGTTGGGCGTAGCTGTCGCCGGCTGCTGGCGGGTGCCCGGTGCGTGAACGCGGCTGGGAACGCGGCTCCGTACCGGACCATGCGCCGATGCGGTCTGCCCTGTGGCGGCCGGTGATCCCGCGGCGACCGCGCGGACTGCGTCGAGATCGCGATTCGGGCCCTCAGGAGCTAGGGCGACAACTGCCTGGGTGTCGGCGCGTGAAGCGAGCTGCCGGGCATACCGCTGCAGCTTCTCGGCGATCTCCACCAGGTTTGTGCCATCTGCCGAGGCCTTGGCTTCATCGAGTCCGAGGTAGAGAATGATTCCGCGCGCGGCACGAGCCGACGGCGTGACGCCTTCCGGACCGTAGGTCCGGGTTGTGGTGTCGTCGGACACTGGTGAAAGGGCGCGTGCGCCGAGGCGCTTCGCGGAGACTCCCTGACCGGCCGAATGCCATCCCCTACGGGATGGAACCGGAGAACTTACTGCGTTTGCCGAGCTGTTTCCGCCCATTGTGATACTCCAAGGTCTTGCCACCGGATAACGCCGGTGGACCGAAAAACTGTGGGGATCGCTGCCTTCATCGCCTGCCGCCTGCGGCTGGCACAGCTTGTTGAGTCAGTTCTTAAAGACAACAACAGCAGCCGCAGGCGCTGGGCATCACGCGCGGCATCTTGGACATCTGTTGTTTGGTAGGCACGAGACGATTCTTAGCTATTTCACGGATCGCTGCAACACTTGGTCACAATCTGAGAATGAATGTGACGATTTGTGACGCGACTTACGCCGGTCGGATTGCCACCAGCAGCGGTCAGACCACGCCGTACAGGCGGTCACCGGCGTCGCCGTACAGGCGGTCACCGGCGTCGCCGAGACAAGCGGTCAGACCACGCCGTACAGGCGGTCGCCGGCGTCGCCGAGGCCGGGGACGATGTAGCCGTTTTCGTCCAGGCGTTCGTCGAGCGCTGCTGTAACGATGGTCACGTTGGCCCGGGCGTCGAACTTGTGCTCGATCAGCCGCACGCCTTCGGGGGCCGCGAGCAGGCAGACCGCGACGACATCGCGCGCGCCGCGGTCGAGCAGGAACTGGATGGCGACGGCCAGTGTGCCGCCGGTCGCCAGCATCGGGTCCAGCACGAAGATCTGCCGACCGGAGAGGTCGTCGGGCAGCCGTTCGGCGTATGTCGTGGCCTCGAGCGTCTGCTCATCGCGGACCATGCCGAGAAATCCGACCTCAGCGGTGGGAATCAGGCGGGTCATGCCTTCGAGCATGCCTAGGCCGGCGCGCAGGATCGGCACCACAAGGGGCCGTGGCGACGAAATGGCGACGCCGGTCATCTCGGTGACGGGGGTCTGGATTTGTTTCGGCTCAACCCGTACGTCGCGTGTCGCCTCGTACGCCAACAGGGTGACGAGTTCCTCGGCAAGCCGACGGAACGTCGGGGAATCGGTGTCCTTGCTGCGAAGTACGGACAGTTTGTGGGCAATCAGCGGGTGATCGGCAACGTGCAGGCGCATAGGGAAAACCTACCCTGACGGTCAAGAATCCGCGCGACCGCATAGCGTGTTGAGAGCAGAAAGAGAGGCAGACAATGCAAAGTCCCTTTGGTCCGGACGCCTTCGGAACGGTCGTGGAGGTCGACGGAGTCGACCTGGTGCGTAACGGCAGCCTGTTGCTTGACGCCGTCGGCGCTCGGATCGGCGCGGGGAGCACTGGGCGCTGCTTGGGCCCAATGGTGCCGGGAAATCAACTCTGCTGAGCATCATCGGTGCGTACCAACATCCAACCCGCGGCGTGGCCCGGATCCTGAACAATCAGCTGGGCCGGGTCGACATCTTCGAGTTGCGCAAGCACATCGGCCACGTGGATCCGCGCCACCGGGTACGTGGCCCGCTCACCATGCGCGAGGTTGTGCTGACTGGGCTGACCGGAACCGCCGCGCTGAAACCGCGCTGGGAGCCAACTACAGAAGAGGTCCGGCGGGCGGATGGTCTGCTGGAGATGCTGCGGGTAACCAGCCGAGCGAACGCTGACTGGCGTGAGCTCTCGCAGGGGGAGCGTGGCCGTGCCCTGATTGCCCGGGCATTGATGCCGAGGCCGCAACTCCTGCTGTTGGACGAACCGGCGACCGGGCTCGATGTCGCGGCTCGGGAGCAGCTGCTGACCAGCATCGATGCCGTGCACGCCGCCGATGCCGACCTCGCAAGCATCCTGGTGACGCATCACCTGGAAGAGCTGCCTCCGACCACGACCCATGCCATGCTGATCGGCCGCGGACGGATCACATCGGCAGGAGACGCGGACGAGGTGCTGACCACTCGGCTGGTCTCCGAGGCATTCGACTATCCGATCGACATCGGCCGCAGTGGAAATCGCTGGACCGCGACAGCTTCGGCCTTCAGCGGAAGTTATCCGGGCTGACATCCGGCCCATAAGGGCCCGGAAGCGGGGTTGGTCTGCAGCGGAGAAGCGGCCCGGCCGCACCGTTCCCAAAACCCGGTTTCTTTGGAATGATGAAGAGGTGTCGTACTTTACTGCAGTCTTATCGGATACCGGGGACAGCTGGCGAGCCCGGGACGTGGACGCGTCCGATGCCGTCAGCCTCGAAGATTTAGCTGATCTGATGCGCACCGTCTCGGTGAACGGGCACGACACTGTGGCCGTGATTGAGCATGAAGATGAGTGGTTTGCCCTGGTTCGGATCATTGGCGATGACGACCCACGGGTGTTTGTCTCAGATGTTCACGCGGCAGCGCAGAGCAAATTCGCGGAAGTGTTGGCTGACTACCTGAACCTGAAGGCGCACGACTTCGATGCAGATGAAGAGTCTGACGACGAGGAACGGAAATCGTCCAATGGTTCCAATGGGGACAACGAGGATGACGAAACCCAGGCCTCACCGGTCCTCACCCTGAATGCCCCACCCGAGTGGTCCGGGGATGCTGATTTGTTGGCCGATCGCGGCGTCGATGCTACCCGGCTGTGCGAACTGGTGGTTCAACATCCGGAAGATCCTGGCCAGGTATTGACCGATATCGGAGACGAGGTTGGCTTCGGCGAACTGCTCGAGGCGCTGCGCTGAGACCGGGGAACGAGTATTTTCGGTTGATGCGTGCTGCCCTTGAGCAGGCTGCATTGACCGAGGCCGCCGGTGACGTTCCGGTCGGAGCCGTCGTCGTCTCCGCGGAGGGTGCGATCATCGGCCAAGGCCACAACCAGCGTGAGGAACTCCACGACCCGACGGCGCACGCGGAAGTCATCGCGCTTCGGGAGGCCTCTGCCGCCGTCGGGAGCTGGCGGCTGGATGGGTGCACTCTCGTGGTCACGCTCGAACCATGCCTGATGTGCGCCGGTGCGGCGATGCTTGCTCGTGTCGAACGAATTGTCCTGGGCACCTGGGATGAAAAGGCCGGAGCCGCAGGTTCTGTCTGGGATGTGGTTCGCGACCGGCGCTCGAACCACACCATCGAGATCATCCCCGGTGTGCTTGAGGAGGAGTGCGGCGCAATTCTTCGTGACTTCTTCACCGCACGGCGGTAGGGGCGGGGCCTCTTCGCTCACGGTGACGGTGCAGGCATCACGCGTACGGGGATGGGGCGGGCCTTACGCCTACGGAAATCGAGCCGGAAGCCGGAGAACTCGCGCCGTCCGGCGTCCGGTTTTGGGCAACGGCCCTCCATTCGGTAAGGTTATTCGCGGTAGCGTGTCCGAGCGGCCGAAGGTGCAACACTCGAAATGTTGTGTGCGTTTAAAGCGCACCGTGGGTTCAAATCCCACCGCTACCGCCAATGTGATGAGTCGAATCATTGTTCACAATGAGCCCGCTCTGGTCTTCGGACCGGGGCGGGCTTTTGTGTTCAGCTGACGCCGTCCTGGCGTGGCGAGACCGCAAGATCGTTGGCAGGCGGGGTAGTCCCGCTCTCGAATGTCAGAGTAGGGACGTTTTGTCCGCGCCTAAACGCACTTACTGTGTCAGTGGGCTCGTTAATCCCGCACCGCAGTTAATCCCGGAGCGCGTGCAGCACCCGTTGCCAACGTGGCGGTCGATGATTCTGGTGCACAACGGCCGGTGCATCTGGCTCGGGGAGGTAGCCGCCGAGCCAGCGGGTGATCTCGGCGAAACCACGTTCCCGCACCGACTTGGGAGATAGCACGATGTCGTGCACGGCGCCGGGGACTCGGGAAACTGTAACCGTCTCGCCAAGCGACAGCGCCCGGTGTGCGACGACATCGACATCGAGCGCGACATCCGACTCGTTCATATCCTCAGACCAGCGGGCGTGCAGCAGGCTCTTGCTCGACAGCAGGACGAGCGCGGGGCAGTCGATCCGCAGCCCTTCAGCCACCTGGGAATGAGCGGTGAAGATTGCGTTCAGCCACGCCGGATAGATGGCAAACCCTCGACTGGGCCGCCAGTCGACGTTGTACTCCAGCAGGCCTTCATTGGCGAATGACACCGTGCGGGCGTAGAAGTCGGGCATCACGATCGGGATCGGGCTGCCGGGGCGGGTCTTGGCGCTCAGGTTCACGAACGGAGAAATCGCCATCCGTGCCCGGCTCTTCCACTGGAACTCCAGCCATGGACTGTTCAGTACAAGACCATCTGCCACGCCGGGATGCCGGTTGGCCCAGAGGGACAGCGTCAAGCCGCCGGTGGAGTGCCCGTTGAGGATCAGGCGGCTCTCCGGATTCTCGGTCTGAATGACCTTCAGTGCGGCCTCGATGTCTTCATCGTAGGTAGTCAGACTCGTGATGTAGCCCGGAGTCTGATGCGGACCCAGGCTCCGGCCATATTTACGAAGATCCAGGGCGTAAAAGTTCGCGCCGGCGTGGTGCCAAAATTGAGCGAGTTCGGTCTGGAAGAAATAGTCTGACCAGCCGTGCACGTACAGCACGTTTGTCTTAGCCGCCGGTGCGTTCGGCTGGTCCTGACTGGCCAGGCGCGTCGTGCCGTTCGCGGCCGCGTTGGGCGCCGTTGCCGATTGTGACGAGGGACGGTAGCGGATCAGTGTCGCGACGACGCTGCCCTGGCTGTCGTCATCGAGCGGGAGCGCCAGCTGTTCGAAGCCGGTTCCCAAAATATCTGGCTGCCAGTCGTTGCTCGTCTCGCTCATTACCCTCCGCTTGTCCGTGATCAGTCTATGCATCGACCCCGGACCATGCGGAGAATTTGCCGCCCGGCAGTAATCGAGGGCGTACTTTCGTGAACTGCCTCACGCTGTCGTGAGCAGGTTTTCGTGAGCTGTGCCACGCGACGGTCATAAATCGTCATATTCGACCCGGTGAAAATGCGGCGGGTGGCCACGAGATGCCACACTGGAACGTCGTGCCAGCGGTGATGAAATGTCTGGCCAAATTCACGCGGCGCCTCATCTGGTGTTTCGCGGCACACGCCCGGAGAAGACATGATTACTCTGACCGGCCTGCGCAAAAAATTCGCAGGCGATGTCGTCGCGCTTGACGGCATCGATCTGCACGTTCCCGCAGGTGAAATCCACGGCATCGTCGGACGTTCCGGTGCCGGAAAATCAACCTTGATCCGCTGCCTCACTGCCTTGGAAAAGCCCAGCGAGGGCTCGGTCGAGATCGACGGGCAGGAAGTGTCGGGACTGACAGGCGAGAAGCTCCGGGTAGCGCGCCGCAGGATCGGCATGGTCTTCCAGCACGTCAATCTGCTCGACTCCCGCACTGCGGCAGGCAATATCGCCCACCCACTGGAGGTGGCCGGCGTTCCGAAAAAGCAGCGCGACGCCAGAGTTCGCGAGCTCCTCGACCTTGTCGGCCTGCGCGATCGCGCCGGGAACTACCCAGCGCAGCTTTCCGGCGGTCAGAAACAGCGGGTCGGAATCGCCAGGGCGCTCGCCGCCGAGCCGGCCGTCCTGCTCTGTGACGAGCCGACTTCCGCACTGGACTCAGGAACCACCCGGCAGATTCTGTCCCTGATCCGGGACCTGCGTGACCGGCTCAATATCACCGTGCTGATCATCACCCATGAGATGAGCGTCGTCCGTGAGGTCTGCGACTCGGTTACCCTGCTGGAGAACGGAAAGATTGCAGAATCCGGCTCACTGGTCGAGGTGCTGGCCCACTCCGGCTCCACGCTGAGCAAGGAGCTCATTCCGTTGCCCCCGCTTCCGGTCGGTGAACGAATGCGCCTCGTAGAGGTAGGTCTGGGATCCACCGAGGACACCCCGTCGGCCACGAAACTGCTGGCGTTGCTTGCCGATGCCGGTGTCGGCGCCGATATCGCTGCCGGAACCATCGAAACAGTGGGCGGTCGCCGGGTCGGCCGCCTGCAGCTCGAGGTGAGTGACAGTCACGACTCCGGGCAGATCATCGAGCTGTTGACCAGGGCCGGCGTATACGCGGAGGTGGTGGCATGAACGCCGAACTGACAGGTGTCTCGGCCATCCTGGCCGCAGCGAAGGACCCGCAGTGGTTCAACAACCCGGTCATCCAGGACCAGGTGCTGCCCGCGACCCTCGAGACCATCTACATGACGGTCGTCGCCTCGATAGTCGCAGCCCTGCTCGGGCTGCCGCTTGGAATCTGGTTGCACGTCACCAGTCCGAAGGGTCTTTCGCCGCAGGTCGCCGTCTACCGGATGCTCAGCCTGATCATTGACATTGGCCGGTCGATCCCGTTCATCATCCTGATGATCGCGCTGATTCCGTTCACCCGATTCATGGTGGACACCGCGCTCGGTTGGTACGCAGCCGCCGTCCCGCTCAGCGTCGGCGCTATTCCGTTCTTCGCCAGGCTGGTCGAAAATGCGCTGCGCGAGGTCGGGCTCGGAAAAGTCGAGGCCGCCCAGATGATGGGGGCCAGCAAAAGGCAGATAATCCGCGACGTGCTCTACAAGGAAGCCAGGCCGGGCATCGTGGGCGGGTTGACCATCACAATCGTCACCTTGATCGCCTACACCGCAATGGCGGGAGCGGTAGGCGGCGGCGGTCTCGGTGCCTTGGCGATCTCCTACGGATACCAGCGCTATCAGGGCGACGTGATGATTGTCTGCATCGTGTTGCTTGTTGCGCTCGTCGCGATCGTGCAGTTCTTTGGCGACCGGATCGCCCGGCTGATCGATCATCGCTGAGCCCGTGCCCCGGGCAGGGTCAGCCTGGCTGCCGGCCTGCGAAGCCGCGTTCGCAACACACCGCTTGTTGCACACCTCTTAGTTACACACCTCTTTGTTACACACCACGACTTTTCTACGACCGGCATCCGGTTAGTCCGGGTAGACCGGGTAGGAAATCATTCTCGAAAGGAAACACCAATGCGCAAGATCCCAGCGCTTTTCGCGGTTACCACCGCTGCAGCACTCGCCCTCAGTTCCTGTGGCCTCGTGCCTGACGACAAGGCCGAGGTCGGCCAGGAAGCAAGCGGCGTCACAACCCTGACAGTCGGCGTCTCGCCAGTGCCGCACGGCGACATCCTCAAGTTCGTCAACGACAACCTCGCCGAGGACGCCGGGCTGAAGCTCGACATCAAGGAGTACACCGACTACACAGCCCCGAACAAGGCGCTCGTCGATGGCGACCTGGATGCGAACTACTTCCAGCACCTGCCGTACTACGAGTCCGAGGTGCAAGGTCAGGGCTATGAACTGGCTCACTTCAAGGGTGTACACCTTGAGCCGTTCGCTCTCTACTCGAAGTCGATAAAGGACATCTCGGAGCTGAAGGACGGTGCCAAGATCGGCATCAATAACGACCCTTCCAACCAGGGACGCGCGCTCGACCTGCTGGTCAAGGCGGGCGTAATCACGCTGGCCGAAGACAAGGACATCGTCAACGCCACGATCAACGACGTCAAGGACAACCCGAAGCACCTGGAGTTCGTCGAGGCGGACGCCGCGCAGCTGGCTCGCACCCTCGATGACGTCGACGCTTCCGTGATCAACGGAAACTTCGCCCTTGAGGCTGGCCTGGCACCCAGCAAGGATGGCGTCCTGGTGGAAGAGGCAGAAGACAACCCGTACGCCAACTTCCTCGCGGCTCGCGCCGGCGACGAGAACAATGAATCGCTCAAGAAGCTTGACGAGCTGTTGCACTCCGACGAAGTGAAGAAGTTCATCGAGGAAGAGTGGACCGACGGACAGGTACTTCCAGCGTTCTAGGTCACCTGCTTAGGATTCGGTCCGGTTAGGCCGCGTCAGGTGTGGTTTGTTACGGGCAGCGCGGGAAGTTCCCGCGCTGCCTGCGACAAACCGACGCAGCGAGGCATGAGCGTTCGGACCCGGATGGCAGCTGCCAGCAACCAACGCGGCGAGGCCTGAGCGTTCGGTTCGGGATGGCGGCTGCCTGCGACAGCCGACGCGGCGAGGCCTGAGCGTTCGGTTCCGATACCTGCTCGTACAGTGTGTTCCATGCACATTCCAAAACTGCGGAAGGCCCTCGATGCTTTTCCGCCATACATTCCGGGCAAGGCGCCGCAGGAGATTGCCGGCCTGGTCAGCTACAAGATCTCCTCCAATGAAAGCTATCTGCCGCCGCTGCCCTCGGTGATCGAGGCGATTACCGAGGCCGCGGCCACTCCGGCCAGGTATCCGGACACCTTTGGAGTTGAACTCGTCGGCGCACTCGGTGTTCGACTGAATCTGCCGACCGATCATTTCATCATCGGCACCGGCTCCTCGGAGCTGATCAACTCGATCACCCAGGCGACGTGCGACGACGGCGATGAGGCCATCTACGCTTGGCCGTCATTCGAGATGTATCCGCAGGTCGTCGGGCTTGCCGCGGCGAAAGCCGTGGAAGTTCCACTCACCGAGGAATTCCGCCACGACCTCCCGGCGATGGCCGATGCGATTACCGAGCGTACCCGGCTGATCTTCCTCTGCACGCCGAACAATCCGACCGGCCCGGCCATCCGCAGCGACGAGCTCGAGGAATTCCTCGGCAAGGTGCCGCCATCCGTAATCGTCGTGCTCGACGAGGCGTACCTGGATTTTATTACCGATCCGGATGCCGCGGACGGACTCGACTTTTTCGCAGGCCGGAATAACGTGGTGCTGCTGCGCACCTTCTCCAAAGCGCACGGTCTGGCCGGGATGCGAATCGGCTTCGCGGTCGCCCGGCCGAATGTTATCGAGGCACTGACGAAAACTGTCATCCCGTTCGGCGTGACGTCGATGAGCCAGAAGGCCGCGCTGGCCTCGCTGCGCGCCGAGGATGAGATGCGAGAACGGGTGTGCTCAATCGTCGCCGAGCGCAATCGGGTGCGCGGGGCGCTGCTTGCCCAGGGTTGGAACGTTCCCGACTCGCAGGCCAACTTCATCTGGCTGCCGCTGGGTGAACTGACCGACGCCTTCGATGCCGCCTGCCGGGCCCGGGCTCTCAGCGTGCGGAACCTCGATGTCGGGGTGCGATGCACCATCGCGGAACCTGAGGCGTCGGACCGGCTGATCGAGATCGCCGACGAGTTCCGCAAGGAGAACTTCTAGCCTGCCAGGCCCGAGGCGAAACGGTCCGCTTTCTCGCTGAGGTCGTCCCAGATATGTGACGACCAAGCCGACATTGCGGACCGTTTCGCTTGTAAATCAGCCGGCCTCGTGCCCAGCCCTCAGCTGTGCAGTGGGAACTGGTCGTATGCATGCAGCGACTGGCGCAACGATGGACTACCAGCTGCTGATGCAGTATAAACAAGGCAGCAATGACGCTGAGGGGTGAGTGGATCATGTCAACTAAGCCCGAAGAGCCGGCGCGGCCAACGACATACCGAACGATGGACGAGGTCGCCGAGACGCTCAGCCCGGCCGAGCAACGCTTCGAACGCGGCAGGCGCACGATCGGCTTGATTCTGGGGCCGCTCGCCGGCCTTGCGGTCTACTTCCTTTCCGCGGGCCTCGACGCCCCAGCGCAGCGGCTGGCCGGCATCGTCGTGTTCGTCATCATCTACTGGATCAGCGAGGCGATCCCGATCCCGGTGACCTCGCTGGTCGCCATGTGCCTCGTGGTGCTCGGCAACGTCGCACCAGCTGACGAGGTTTTCGCGCTCTTCGGCAACAGCACTCTGTTCGTGTTCATCGGCGGATTCATCATCGCCGAAGCTATGCGCAAGCACGGTCTCGACCGCCGGTTCGCTTTTGGTGTTCTAAGGCTTCCGGGAATCGGAAACTCGACGGTTCGGATCATTGTCGCCTTCGGGGCGATTACAGCCCTGCTCAGTGGTTTCATTTCCAATACCGCCACGGCCGCAATGATGATGCCTATCGCTGCTGGCATAGTCGGGTTCCTGACCAACATGATTGCGTCGCAGTCCGGTGACTCGGTAAAACCGGGACGTCTCCGCTTCGCGACCGCGCTGATGCTGATGGTGGCCTACGGGGCTAGCATCGGCGGCCTGCTCACGCCGGTGGGCAGCCCGCCCAACCTGATCGGCCGCGCGTTCATAGAGGACGCAACCGGCGAGACGATTCCATTCTTCACCTGGATGGTGCTGGCCTTCCCGCTCGTCGTGGTCATGTTCGCCGTGCTGTGCGTGTTGCTCGTCATGCTCAACCGGCCGGAAGTCAAGCACATCGAGGGCGTCGAGAAGTATGTCCGCGAGGAGCACGCCAAATTGGGCCGGATGGGTGCGGGAGGCCGCAACACACTGATCGCGTTCGGCGTGGCCGTGCTGCTGTGGGTGACGCCCGGCTTGATCGGGCTGTTCACTGGCGGCGAGGGTGCGGTGTACGACGCGGTAACCGACCGCATGAACGAGGGCGCGGTGGCGATCGTCGCGGCGGCCCTGCTGTTCGTGCTGCCGGTCGATTGGTCGCAGCGCAAGTTCACCATCACGTGGAATGACGCCGCCCGGATCGACTGGGGAACGATCGTGCTCTTCGGCTCCGGCATCGCCTTGGGAAGTCTGCTTGGCTCAACCGGGCTTGCGGAGGCGATCGGGAGCGGCCTGAGCGGTCTGCTCGGTATCCAGACATTGCTCGGTTTAACAATCCTCGGCACGGTCATCGCGGTGATCATCAGCGAAACGACAAGCAACACGGCGAGCGTTGGAGTCGTCGTACCGATCATCATTCCGCTGGCCGTCGCGGCCGACGTCAATGCCGTGATTCCCGCGCTCGCCGCCATCTTCGGCGCATCGTTCGGATTCATGCTTCCGGTGTCGACGCCACCGAACGCCATCGTCTACGGAACCGGGATGGTGCCGATCACCAAAATGGTCCGATCGGGCGTTGCTTTGGACATCGTCGGCATTGTGATCATCGTCGCGGGCGTGATGGGCATGGGCGCCCTGCTCAAGCTGGGCTGATTCCTGGCGAAACGGTCCGGTTTGTCGGTGACTTCGTCCCAAATATGTGACGACCAAGCCGACTTTGCGGACCGTTTCGCTGTTGAGGTTGCCGGAGTTTCTCAGCTTTGCTGCGGGAAATGGTCGTAGGCATGCAGGGCGAGCGCCACGTTGAGCCGGCTGTCCGGGGCGCCGAGGTCACGGCCGGTCGCCCGCTCAATCCGGGCGATCCGGTTGCGCACTGTGTGCCGGTGGATTCCGAGGACCGTGGCGCTCGCGTCCTGGTTGCCGCGCTGGTCGATGTAGGCGCGAAGCGTGGCAAGCATCGAGTGGTCCGAGTCGTCGATGGCGATTACCGGGCCGAGTACGGAAAGTGCGAACTCGCCAAGTCGTTCGGCGGACACCAGGTCAAGCATCTGGCGGAAGTCGGCGTCCCCGGCCGCGGTTTCGGCCTGGCCGGAGTTCAGGCTGAGCCGCAGCGCGGCCCGTGCCTGCTGATAGGACACCCTCGCGGCCCCAGGGCGAAGTACGCTGCCGATGCCGAGGGCCAGGTTCCGCTCCAGGGCCAGGTCGGTGAGTCGGTCACTGAGGGCGTCGTCATGGGCGATCAGCAGGAAAACAGCGGCCGGGTCGAAACTCACCAGAGTGCCTTCGAATTCCGATGCCAGATCTTCGGCCAGCAGCTGATGATGCTGTCCTGGAGTCGGTTCGCGCTGGCTGAGGGCGAGCACGCGAACCCGGCGTCCGGAGAGTGGACCGAAGATGCCCCACGGCCGGGTATCGGATTCGAGGTGCGAGCCGGCCAACACCGGAAAGGGGTTGATCCCGGCTCGGCCAAGCAACGCAAGCGCGGCGCCGTCGTCAACGGTGGAACTCACAAGTTCGGCGAACGCATCGCGGCCTGATCGCCACACCTCCTCGAGCGCGGCATGTCTCCTTTCCAGTTCCAGGCTCAGCAGCGAGATGAGTCCCGCGGTGACAACCCGATGCTGCGCGGAGTCGCTGCCGGTCCGGTCGCGAACGCCGTCATCCACGCTGCCGCCCGCACTGCTGCCGCCTGGCACGCTGCCGCCCGCCACGCTGCCGGCCGCACTGCTGCCGCCTGGCACGCTGCCGCCCGCCACGCTGCCGGCCGCACTGCTGCCGCCTGGCACGCCTCCGGATCTGCTGGAATCAGCCGTGCCGCGCTGGATCAATAGCCATGCACGCGGGCGGGCGATGCCGAGCGGGTGCACCTCCCGGACGACCTTGCCGTCGAAGTCAATCGAAGCAGAGCGACCGGGCTGCTTTCGCATCCGCGCAAGCTGGCCGCCGAGCAGCTCGGGCAGCGAGCCGGCGCCAGGGCCATGGGCGGCGCTGACGTGCCCGGCGGCATCGAGCACGACCGCGTCGGCAGCCGCGGCGGTTGAAAACGCCTTGACCATGGATTGCACCGGTCCTGGCCTGGTTGCCGCGACCGTGATCGAGCGCTGTGCCTGCAGGGCCCATTCGAGTCCGCGCCGTTCGGCTTCGGTGCGCAGCTCGACGAACGCCTTCGTGACCGCGACGAAGGGCACTGCCTGCGGCACGGCGAGCAGCGGAATCCGGACTGCGGCGGCGGCTTCGATCAGCCGGTCCGGCACCTGCTGATGTGGAAGTTCGGCGCCAAGTCCGATGGCGACGGCCGCCGCACCGGCCTTCGCGACCCGGTGGAGATAGTCACGGCATCCGGCCTCGCTGTCCGGCAGCAGCAGGCCGATCGTCATCAGAAGCTCGGAACCCTGCAGCCAGGGACCGGGGTCGGAGAGCTCCGAGACGCTCGCCGCGTCGACGTTCCGCTCAAGGAATCGGTCACGAAGCGAGGTGCGGTGTGGCCAGACCACTTCGAGGTCCAGGTCCTTCCGTCCGACGATATCGCTGAGTTTGACCATGTCACGATTATCCACCGTGGCGTGTCAAAGTCTGCGCTTCGACAGTGTGTATATCGCGTTAGGGGGTGGAGCAGGCGCTAGGTTCGATAGGTGCCCTGTGTTCGAAAGAGGGCTTTGGAGTTCAATGCAGAAGTGTGCGAAGGAGCATCAGGTGAGCGTCGAATCATCGTCAAACCGTGAACCAATCGGTCAGCAGGACTGTACCCAGATTCCCCGCTTCGCCGGGCCGCCGACGTTCGGGCTGCTGCCGCGGATCGATCAGGTGGAAACCCAACACGGCGCGGGTTCGGTCGACGTCAAGATTCTTGGCATCCCCTATGACGCCGGGGTCAGCTACCGCAGCGGCGCCCGGTTCGGACCGTCGCATGTCCGGGCCTCCTCGCGGCTGCTGCGCCCCTATAACCAGGCGACGGACGTATTCCCGTTCGCCAGCCAGCAGGTCGCGGATTGCGGTGATATCGGCGTCAACCCGTTCAACATCGAGGAGGCGATCACCTCGATCGAGCAGGCCGCCGACGAGCTCCGGGCCGACGGCGCCAAGCTGCTGACCATCGGCGGGGACCACACGATTGCGCTGCCGATGCTTCGTTCGCACGCCCGCACCCACGGCAAGATCGCGGTGTTGCATTTCGACGCGCACCTCGACACCTGGGACACCTATTTCGGAGCGCCCTACACGCATGGCACGCCATTCCGCCGCGCCTCCGAAGAAGGTCTGATCGATCTCGAACGCAGCATGCATATCGGCATTCGCGGTCCGCTGTACTCGAAGAAGGACCTCGAGGATGATGCCGTCCTCGGCTTCCAGATCGTGCGCAGCGACGACTACCAGTTCAAGGGCATCGAGAACGTGATCGAGCGGATGCGCCGCCGGCTCGGTGATGCACCGGTCTACGTTTCGGTCGACATCGATGTGCTCGACCCTGCTGCCGCGCCAGGTACCGGAACCCCGGAGGCCGGCGGGATGACCAGCCGCGAGCTGCTGAACTCAATCCGCGGTCTACAGGGCCTCAACATCGTCGGGGCGGAGATCGTCGAGGTTGCACCGGCTTACGATCACGCGGAAATCACCGGACTCGCCGCCGCCCAGGTCGGCTACGAGTTGCTGTCGGTGATGGGCGCTAACGCCCAGGGCGCCACCGGACCGACCGGTCCGATCGCGGCACATCTCGGCGTTACGCCGGATAGGGCGAAGTAGGGACAATGACCGATTTCGCCGGTACGCCGGAGAAGTTCCGCAACGGTGCCCTCGCCGTCGTCTCCACCCTGCACGCACACGGCGTGGAGATGATCTTCGGCATCCCAGGCACTCATAACCTCGAGTTCTATCGGCATCTGAAGACATTCGGCATCCGGGCAGTCACGCCGCGGCACGAGCAGGGCGCGGGATATGCCGCCGACGGCTACTGGCAGGTCACCGGCAAGCCCGGCGTGGTGATCACGACATCCGGCCCCGGCCTGACGAACGTGATCACCGCGGCTGCCACCGCCTATGCCGAATCCCGGCCGATGCTGGTGCTCTCGCCGGGAGTCCCGGTCGGACTTGAACGTGCGGATGCCGGGCTGCTGCACGAAACCAAGGACGCCAGCGGCGCGATCGAGCATCTTCTGTTGTGGAGCCGCCGTACCCGGACCGCGGAGGGCGCTGCCCAGGCCGTCGCGGATGCGTTCGCCACGTTCCGGTCAGGGCGTCCGGGCCCTGTGCACATAGAGGTTCCGCTGGACATCCTCGAAGGCTCGTGGTCGGGCAGTCCGGCGGCGCAACAGCAGGTATCGCGGCCGGTTGCCAATCAGGATGCCGTCGCGGCAGCAGCCGAGGCGCTCGCTTCGGCCGGCCGTCCACTCATCGTTGCCGGCGGCGGCGCCTGTCATGCCAGCACCGAGGTGACCCGGCTGGCGGAGACGCTGGACGCGCCAGTTGTCACGACGGTCAATGGCAAGGGCGTGCTGGACGAACTGCATCCGCTGTCGCTTGGCGCCAATATCCGGCTGCGCGCCATCCAAGATGAATCGGCGAAATGCGACGTCATCCTTGTTGTCGGCACGGAGCTTGCGGATTCCGACCTATGGGGAGGACGGATCGGCGGCGAGCCGGACGCGCCGGCCAGGCCGCTGGTGATCCGCTGCGATATCGATCCAGACCAACTGCACAAGAACCTGCCCGGAAAGATTCTGGGTCATGGCGATGCCGGTGAGTTCCTGGCCGCCATTCAGACCCGCCTCACCGAAACGCATCGGTCCGAGCCGGCGGGCGGCGAAAGCGGTTCGGATGCCGAACACGATGCGGGCAACGGGCCGACGGGTGCTGATGTCGACCGCAGCGCGGGCGGCGAACGCGCGGCAAAGCTCCGTGAGGCATCGTATGCGGAGGCGGAGCCGGACTACCCGGTGGCGCCCGCCATCTGTGCCGCCGTGCGGGCGGCGATGAACGACGACGCGATCCTGACCGGTGACAGCTCGCAGATCACCTACCTCGGATCCGTGCACTTCTTTGCCGCCCGAAAGCCGTACCAGCACCTGTACATGCCTGGCTTCGCAACACTCGGCTACGGCATCCCAGCGGCGATCGGCGCGAAGCTCGGTGCCCCTGACAATCAGGTCGTCTGCCTGCTCGGTGACGGGGCGGCGATGTTCTCGATCCAGGAGATCATGACCGCGGTCGAACTGGAGCTCGCCATCCCGATCGTCATCATCGACAACGGCGGTTATCGCGAAATCCAGGATCAGATGGACTCCCGCGAGATGGAGCACGTCGGCGTTAAACTTCGCCGCCCAGACTTCGCCGCACTTGGCGAATCGATGGGTGCCCGCGGGGTCAGGACGACCCGGGTCGAAGACCTGACGTCGCTGGTCTCCGACGCGCTCAGCTGCAACGGCCCCACCATCATCACGCTCGACCTCACCAGTTAGTTCACTGCGTCGGCCCGCAATAGGCGGGTCGCCACGACAAAGGGTTTGACCATGGACATAGTCGTCATCGTCGTCTACATGCTTGGCATGATCGGCATCGGACTCTGGGGCCGCAGTCGCGCCAAGAGCGAGTCGGACTTCCTCGTCGCGGGTCGCCGGCTCGGCCCATTCCTGTACTCCGGCACTCTTGCCGCTGTGGTGCTCGGTGGCGCGTCGACCATCGGCGGAGTCGGGCTCGGCTACACCCACGGCATCTCCGGGATGTGGTTGGTGTTCGCCATCGGCATCGGGATTTGCGTGCTCAGCCTGCTGTTCGCCGGCCGGATCCAGAAACTTCGGGTCTATACCGTCCCGCAGATGCTGGACCTGCGCTACGGCAGGGGATCGGCGCTGCTGTCCGGCACGATCATGATGTTCTACGCACTGTTTCTCGCCGTCACTTCGACCGTTGCCTACGGCACGGTCTTCAGCGTGCTCTTCGACATCGACCGGATTCCGGCCATCCTGCTCGGCGGAAGCGTGGTGATCATCTACTCGATTCTGGGCGGAATGTGGTCGATCACGCTGACCGACTTCGTGCAGTTCCTGATCATGACCGTCGGCATCTTCTTCATTCTGCTGCCGATCGTGATCAGCAAGGCAGGCGGCTGGAGCGGGATGCAGGCCGCGCTGCCTCCGGAGTTCTTCAGCCTGACCGCGATCGGCGGCGGCACCATCCTGACCTATTTCGTGATCTACGGCTTCGGCCTGCTGATCGGTCAGGACATCTGGCAGCGGGTATTCACTTCGCGCAGCCCGGGCGTTGCGCGCTGGGGTGGACTGACGTCCGGTCTCTACTGCTTGGCATTCGGCGTTGCCGGGGCCATGATCGGCATGGCGACGAAGGTCATCATCCCGAACCTCGAGGTGGCAGATGACGCGTTTGCCCAGGTCGTGGGCGGTACGCTGCCGCCGGCCCTTGCCGGCCTCGTTCTGGCCGCCGCGTTGGCCGCGATCATGTCGACTTCCTCCGGCACACTGATTGCCGCGGCCACAGTTGCGAACAAGGACGTGGTCGCGGCACTGTTCAAGCGGCACGCCGCCGCGGAGAAATCCAGCCACGACGAGATCAGGGGCAACCGGCTCTACATCCTCGCCTTCGGCATCCTGATGCTTGGGCTGGCGTGCCTGATCCAGGACGTGGTCGGCGCGCTGACGATTGCCTACGACCTGCTGGTCGGCGGCCTGCTGGTTGCGATTATCGGCGGCCTGGTGTGGAAGCGCGGCACGATCGTGGGCGCGATGGCGTCGATGATTGCGGGTGGCGTCGTCACGATCGGCACCATGCTGGTCGTACGTGACATCTTCGCCAACGAACCGATCTACTACGGCTTGGGTTCTGCACTTGTGGTCTACATCGCGGTCAGCCTGCTGACTAAGCCGACCGATCCGGAAATCCTGACGGCGTGGACGAAGCGGATCAGCGGCAAAGACCAGTCGATCGAGGGAGATCCGGAAACGAACCGGACGAGCTGACCCTGAGGCTGCCTGCGGCCGCGCCTTATGCCGGTCGCGTTGTCGGTGGTCTGTGCCAGCATGGAGTGGTGAGCAGAACCGAGGACGTGTTGCGGCGGTTTTCGCCGGCCACCAGGGAGTGGTTCAGCCGCGCGTTTGCCGCGCCGACCAGCGCCCAGGCCGGCGCGTGGGATGCCGTGTCATCGGGCGCCAATGCGCTTGTCGTCGCACCCACCGGTTCGGGCAAGACGCTCGCGGCCTTCCTCTGGGCGCTTGACCGGCTCGCTGCCGGAGAAACCGATGCCGACGCCGAGTCCGCCGACGCTGGCCGACCGAGCGCCGGAGCCGCGGCCGGCCGGCAGGACAAGGCCGCGACCAGGGTGCTTTATATCTCGCCCTTGAAGGCCCTCGCCGTTGACGTGGAACGTAATCTGCGCGCGCCCCTGGTCGGGATCTCCCAGACAGCACGCGGCATGGGGCTGCCCGCGCCGCACGTCCGGGTCGGCGTGCGATCCGGTGACACCAGTCCGGCCGAGCGGCGTTCGCTCGTCAGCAGACCGCCCGACATCCTGATCACCACGCCGGAATCGCTGTTCCTGATGCTCACCTCCGCGGCACGGGAATCCCTCGCCTCCGTCGATACGGTCATCGTCGATGAGGTGCACGCCGTCGCAGGCACCAAGCGCGGGGCTCATCTGGCCCTGTCCCTGGAGCGACTCGACGCGATCCTGGAGAGTCCGGCGCAGCGGATCGGGCTATCCGCAACGGTACGACCACAAGAGGAGATTGCCCGGTTCCTTGGTGGCAAACACCCGGTGCGGGTTGTCGCGCCGGAGGCTAGTAAGACCTTCGACCTGCGCGTCGTCGTGCCGGTTGAGGACATGACCGAGCTGGGCGCATCGCCGCCGGTAGCCGGAACCGACAAGGCCGACAACTCAGACAACTCCGACAATTCGATCTGGCCGCACGTCGAAGAAAGCATTGTCAAACGGGTCCTGGAGCACAAGTCATCGATTGTGTTCGCCAACTCGCGCCGGCTGGCCGAGCGGTTGACCTCGAGGTTCAATGAGATCTACTCCGCGCAGCTTGCCGGACGAACGTCCCTGAACGACCGGAAGCCGGCCGTGCCGCCTCCGGCCCAGATGATGGCGCAAAGCGAGACGTCCTACGGCGCAGAACCGCTGCTGGCCAGGGCGCACCACGGTTCGGTCAGCAAGGAACAGCGGGCTTTGATCGAGGATGACCTGAAGTCGGGACGGCTTCGCTGTGTGGTCGCGACCAGCAGCCTCGAACTCGGTATCGACATGGGCGCCGTCGATCTGGTCGTCCAGGTGGAATCGCCGCCGTCGGTGGCAAGCGGCCTGCAGCGGATCGGCCGTGCCGGCCATCAGGTCGGCGAGATATCCCGCGGGGTGATCTACCCGAAACAGCGCACCGATCTCGTGCATGCAGCGGTTACGGCTGAGCGGATGGTCGCCCGGGCGATCGAGTCGATGAGTGTTCCACGGAATCCTCTCGATGTGCTTGCCCAGCAAACCGTCGCCGCGGCGGCAATGGACACGCTCGACGTCGATGACTGGTTCACCACGGTGCGGATGGCGGCGCCCTTCGCCACGCTGCCGAGGTCTGTTTTCGATGCGACTCTCGATCTGCTTGCCGGTCGATATCCCTCGGACGAGTTTGCCGAGCTGCGCCCGCGGGTGGTGTGGGACCGCGAGGCCGGAACTGTGACCGGCCGTCCCGGCGCCCAGCGACTTGCAGTAACCTCCGGTGGCACGATCCCCGATCGGGGCATGTTCGGCGTATTCATGGTGGGGGAGAAGGCCTCGCGCGTCGGGGAGCTCGATGAGGAGATGGTGTACGAATCGCGGGTCGGCGATGTATTCGCCCTCGGCGCCACCAGCTGGAAGATTCAAGACATCACCCACGACCGGGTATTGGTGAGCCCGGCATTCGGACAACCGGGTCGGCTGCCGTTCTGGCTCGGCGACAACCTTGGCCGGCCGTTCGAACTGGGCGAGGCGCTGGGCGTCTTCACTCGGGAGGTCGCCGGCGCCGATAAAACGACGGCCTTGCGTCGCGCCGAGGCGGCAGGCCTGGACGAATGGGCGGCAAATAACCTGGTCACATTCCTCCGGGCACAGCAGGACGCCACCCGGCACGTTCCCAGCGATCGGATGCTCGTGGTTGAGCGCTTCCGGGACGAACTGGGCGACTGGCGCGTCGTGCTGCACTCACCCTTCGGCACTCCGGTACATGCTCCGTGGGCGCTCGCGATCGGCGCGCGTCTGCAGGAGCGTTACGGGATCGACGGCGCCGTCGCCGCCAGCGACGACGGCATCGTGCTCCGGGTGCCGGACATGGGCGAGGAGCCTCCTGGCGCCGAGCTGTTCGTCTTCGAGCCGGAAGAGCTCGAAGCACTTGTCACCGAGCAGGTCGGCGGCTCGGCGCTGTTCGCGTCGCGCTTCCGGGAATGCGCGGCCCGCGCGTTGCTGTTGCCGCGGCGGAATCCTGGCAGGCGCTCGCCGCTATGGCAGCAGCGTCAGCGATCCGCGCAACTACTGGATGTGGCCCGGAAGTATCCGAGCTTTCCGATCATCCTGGAAACGGTGCGGGAATGCCTGCAGGACGTTTACGATGTGCCGTCGCTGCTCGGCCTGGCGCGCCGGATCAGTGCCCGCGACATCTCGCTGGCGGAAGTGACGACTGAAACAGCCTCTCCGTTCGCACAGGCCCTGCTGTTTGGCTACGTCGCATCGTTCATGTACGACTCGGACTCGCCGCTGGCGGAACGTCGCGCCGCCGCGTTGTCCCTGGACACCACGCTGCTGTCGGAACTGCTTGGCCGGGCTGACCTGCGTGAGCTGCTCGACGAGCAGGTAATCGGGCAGACCGAGCGCGAATTGCAGCACCTCGCGCCGGACCGCAGGGCGCGAACGGCAGAGGAACTCGCCGACCTGCTGAGGCTCCTCGGACCGCTGACCATCGAGGAAGTGGCGGCGCGGTGCGATTCGGATCTGAATCCGCGGCAATGGCTGGACGAGCTGAGGTCGGCGAAACGAATCCTTGAAGTTCCGTTTGCCGGGGGGCTCTGGTGGGTTCCGATTGAGGATGCCGCCCGGTTGCGCGATGGCCTCGGCGTGCCGCCTCCCGCCGGCATCCCGGCTGCATTCCTCCAGCCAGTCGGAGATCCACTAGGCGATGTGATTGGCCGCTATGCCCGAACACACGGGCCGTTCACCGCCGACGATGTTGCCGTCCGGTTCGGAATCGGCGTGGCGGTGGCACTCGAAACGCTGCGTCGGCTGGCTGCCGATCGTCGCGTGGTCGAAGGGGAGTTCCGGCCGGGACACCAGGGCAGCGAGTGGTGCGACACCGCTGTGCTGTCGCAGCTGAGGCGTCGCTCGCTCGCGGCCCTGCGCAATGAGGTCGAGCCCGTCCCACAGGCCGCACTGGGCCGGTTCCTGCCTGCCTGGCAGCATGTTGGCAGCGAGCTGACCGGGGCCGATGGCGTGCTGACTGTGCTCGACCAGCTGGCAGGCGTGCCAGCTCCGGCATCGGCCTGGGAGTCCCTGATCCTTGCCAGCCGTGTTGCCGATTACAGTCCAGCCATGCTGGATGAGCTCACCGCAAATGGCGAGGTCGTCTGGTCAGGAGCCGGCAGCCTGCCCGGCCGCGACGGCTGGATCAGCCTCCATCCCGCAGAGACATTGCCGCTCAGCGTGCAGCGGGACGCGGAATTCGAGCCGAATGAGCGCCAGCGCAACATTCTCGACACCCTTGGCGGTGGTGGCGCATTCTTCTTCCGTCAGCTGTCTGACGCGATCGGCAGTCTCGATGACGAGTCATTGCACAGCGACCTGTGGGACCTGGTCTGGGCCGGATACCTCAGCAATGACACATTCGCGCCGCTGCGCTCATTGATTGGAGGCGGAAAGCCTGCACACTCGGTTCGACGCCGAACGCCGCGGGCCCGCTCGTACCGCTCCGGCCTCGGACGCGCTGCGGTACCAAGTCGGACCGGGCCGCCCTCGGCGGCAGGGCGCTGGTCCCTGCTGCCTGAGCCTGAGCCGGACCCAACCCTGCGCGCGCATGCGATGGCCGAACAACTTCTGGACCGGCACGGAATTGTGTTGCGCGGCTCGGTGACCAGCGAGGGGATCACCGGAGGTTTCGCGCTTGCCTACAAGGTGCTCAGTGGCTTCGAGGATTCCGGCCGCTGCCGTCGCGGGTACTTTGTCGAAGGTCTTGGCGCAGCCCAGTTCGCCGCGGCGTCGACCATCGACCGGCTCCGTCGCTACCAGTCGCGCGATAGCAGAGCCGTCGCTGCGCTGGAGACGGTCACGCTTGCAGCGACCGACCCGGCCAATCCATACGGTGCCGCCCTGCCCTGGCCGGTCCGTGAAGCCGCGGAATCCCAGCACCGGCCCGGACGTAAGGCGGGGGCACTCGTGGTGCTGTGCGACGGAGAACTGACTCTTTATGTCGAGCGGGGCGGCAGGACAGTGCTCACCTTCACTGAGGATGAGGACTCGCTGAAATCCGCCATCGAATCGCTGGCCGGCACAGTGAAGGCCGGCGGGGTCGAGAAACTCGTGGTGGAGAAGGCCGATGGCGAGTACATCGGCGGAACCCGGTTGGCGGTGATGATGGAGGCTGCCGGCTTCTATCCGAGTCCCAAAGGCCTGCGGATCCGTGCCTGAAGGAGATACCGTCTGGCTGACCGCGCGCAGGCTCGACCAAGCGCTTGCCGGAAGAACACTGCTGGCGAGTGATTTCCGAGTGCCGCGATACGCAACCGTCGATCTCAGCGGACGAGTCGTCGAGGGAGTGCTGAGCCGCGGAAAACACCTGCTGCTCAGGGCCGGTGACCTGACGGTTCACTCGCACCTGAAGATGGAGGGCTCGTGGCAGGTGTATGCCCCTGGCGAGCGGTGGCGGCGCCCCGCCTTCCAGGCCCGAGCGATACTCACAACCGAGGACAAGGTTGCCGTCGGCTTTTCGCTGGGGACACTCCAGGTCTTGCCGCGGCGGGAAGAGAGTGATCTGCTGGCCTACCTCGGCCCGGACCTGCTCGGCCCGGACTGGGACGCGGGGCAGGCCCTGACCCGATTCCTGGCCGAGCCGGACCGGGATGTCGGGGCCGTCCTGTTGGACCAGCGGGTGATGGCGGGTGTCGGCAACGTCTACCGGAACGAACTCTGCTTCCTGCGTGGGCTGCATCCGCAGATTCTGGTCCGGCAGATCGCCGACCCGGCGAAACTTATCGATACCGCGTTCCGGATGCTGCAATTCAACAAGAACAGATCGATCAGGTGCACAACCGGAGACGAGCGACGGGGCAAATCTCTATGGGTCTACCGCCGGGAGGGACAGCCGTGCCGACGATGTGGCAGCATCATCCGCACATCATCGGTCGCCGAAGCCGCCGAAGCCGCCGAAGCCGCCGACGAGGACCGGCGCCGAGCAATCTACTGGTGCCCACGCTGCCAGCCGGAACGCGCAAACTGAACGCGTAACCTGAATCTGGATGTCCCGGAAACGAGAAATTTAAGGCACGTCGGAACTAGGGTGACTGAGCCAGGTGCCCCAGCCGGGGCCTAAGCGAGGAAGCCTCGAAGCAGCAGCGCCGTACCGTCGACGTGGCGTCTGCTGATTTCCATGGCTTGCGCCGGGTCACCGACCAGTATCGCCCGGACGATCTCTTCATGCTGTTCCTGGGAGTTGCCGAGGTTGGCACCGATCAGCGGGATCCGATCAAGATAATCGTTGATTCTGCTGCGGACGTCCGCAACCGCGGCTACCAGGCTAGGAACGCCGGTTACTTCCGCTATAGCCAAGTGCAGGCGAGAATCCAGTTGCCGGTACTGGTGCTCGCCGGAGGACCCCACTTCAATAAGGCATGTTTGCAGGTGCCGCCTCGACGAGGCGCTCAGCTCCATGCTCGCCGCGAGTTCGGCTGCGGCAGGTTCGATAATGCCGCGGAAGGCCAGCGCATCCTCGAGTTCGGACGGCTCGACCGGACGGGGTTCCTGAGCGGACGCTTTCGGAAGAGGCGCAACATATGCACCGCCGTAGCGTCCCCTGCGTACCTCAAGGTATTCGGCCTTCTGCAATTCGGACAATGCCTCACGCAATGTGGCTCGGGAAACCCGCAGCCGATCGGCAAGTTCCCGTTCCGGTGGCAGCTTGTCGCCAACCCGAAAAGTGCCGAGTTTGATCGACTGCAGGAGCCGCTCGATGGTTTCCTCGAAGGCGTTGCCCTGTCGTACCGGTCGTAGGGTTGCCAACTCGGCGCGTGCGGCTGAATACGCCGTTGCTCGTCCTGCAAGCTCTGCCATATGGCTCCTTTATGGACCAATCACTTGTCCCAGACTCTACCCTCGGTTCGCTGACGGGGAACCTTGCTCCGGCCGTTCCGCGAGAAGTATTGCAAATATGCTTGACCATCAAATGTTCACGCGAGCACACTGGAACGAATCCTATGGACTGAAACCAAACCATTGAGTTCCTCTGCAAAGGCGGGTTCGGCGTGGCGAAACAACGGGTGGACTACAGGTCGGTCGACGACCAGTACATGAAAGATCGTCAGCTGAAACGTGGTGCCGCAGGCTGGATACTGCTAGCAGGACTCGGCATCGCCTACGTGATTTCCGGCGACTTCTCCGGATGGAACCTCGGCCTGGCGGTGGGTGGCTGGGGTGGCCTGCTGATCGCCTTCCTGCTGATGGGCCTGATGTACACCTGCATGGTGTTCGGGCTGGCGGAACTGTCTTCAACCCTGCCGACGGCCGGCGCCGGCTACGGCTTCGCCCGCAGAGCACTCGGCCCCCTGGGCGGCTTCGCCACTGGGATGGCAATTCTGATCGAGTACGCCGTTGCGCCCGCCGCCATTGCCACTTTTATCGGCGGCTACGTTCAGGCACTGGGGCTTTTCGGCGGCATCCAGCCGTGGGTCATCTACCTGGTGTGTTACGTCATCTTCATAGGCATCCACATCTGGGGTGTTGGCGAGGCGCTGCGGGTCATGTTCGTGATCACCGCTATCGCAGTCGTTGCCCTCGCCGCGTTCGTCTTCGGCATGATCGCCAAGTTCGACCCGGCGAAACTTTTTGATATCGAACCGACCGCGGCCGCCGGAGCCAGTCAGTTCCTGCCGTTCGGATTTTCCGGAGTGGTTGCGGCGCTGGTGTTCGGCATCTGGTTCTTCCTCGCCGTGGAAGGTGTTCCGCTGGCCGCTGAGGAGTCGGCGAATCCCAAAAAGGACATGCCGCGCGGCATCATCGTCGCCATGATCACTCTGCTGGTCTTCGGTGCGCTGATGCTGCTGCTGGTGCCAGGGACCGCGGGCGCGGAAGCTATGAGTGAGTCTGACAACCCACTGCCGGAAGCGATCCGGATAGCCTACGGTGGCAACACCTGGCTCGCCAGTTTCGTCAATTACGCGGGCCTGGCCGGGCTGGTTGCCAGCTTCTTCTCGATCATCTTCGCGTATTCCCGCCAGCTGTTCGCGCTCTCCCGATCGGGTTACCTGCCACGGTGGCTTTCGCTAACGTCCAGGCGTCGCACACCCTATCTGGCGCTTATCGTTCCGGGAACCATCGGTTTCATCCTGGCTGCGACGACGCAGAACGGCGGACTGCTGATCAACATTGCGGTATTCGGCGCAACCGTGTCATACGTTCTGCTGAACCTCTCGCATATCGTGCTCCGTAAGCGGGAACCCAACCTGCCGCGCGGCTATCGGACGCCGGGCGGCACGGTCACAACGTCGATCGCGCTGGTGCTCGCGGCGGTCGCCGTCGTCGCCACCTTCTTCGTCGACGTTCTCGCCGCCTCGATCACCGCGGGAATCTTCGTTCTGGCACTCGGCTACTTCTGGTTCTACAGCCGACACAGGCTCGTGGCCACCGCGCCTGAAGAGGAGTTCGCCCAGATCCAGCAGGCTGAGGCGGAACTGAAATGAAACCTCGATACGACTGTATTTACGCAACCACCAGATCGGAGATTTGCTCATGACGGTAGAACGGAAAGGCATGATCACGCCGGAGAAGCTGAAGGGCCTCGTCGAATCCGGCGAGATCGACACCGTCGTCGTCGCGATAACCGACGTGCAGGGCCGGTTGCAGGGCAAGCGCTGCGGCGCCAGGTTTTTCATCGAAGAAGTAATGCACCACGGCGCAGAAGGCTGCAATTACCTGCTGGCAGTCGATGTGGACATGAATACAGTCGATGGTTACGCCATGTCATCCTGGGCAAACGGTTATGGCGATCTAGTGATGAAGCCCGACCTTGGAACCCTGCGCCTGCTTCCGTGGCAGCCCGGCTCAGCGCTTGTGATTTGCGACGTGGAGTGGCCCGATGGCACTGACGTGGTCGCCTCGCCACGACAGATCCTCAAAGCCCAGCTGGCCCGGCTGCTGGAACGTGGCCTTGCCGCACACGCCGGCACCGAGCTGGAGTTCATCGTCTTCGACACTCCCTACGAGGAAGCATGGAAATCCGGGTATCGCGGTCTGAATCCGGCCAACCAGTACAACGTCGATTACTCGCTGCTGGGCACCGCCAGGGTAGAGCCACTGCTCCGCGACATCCGCAACTTCATGGAGGGAGCCGGGCTATACGTCGAGGCCGCGAAGGGAGAGTGCAACCTCGGACAGCACGAAATCACGTTCCGGTATGAGGAAGCGTTGGCATCCTGCGACAATCACAGCATCTACAAGGCTGGCGCGAAGGAAATCGCCGCGCAGCACGGCAAGAGCCTGACCTTTATGGCGAAGTACAACGAGCGTGAGGGCAACTCCTGCCATATCCATCTCAGTCTGCGCAGCGTCGATGACGAGACAGTGCTGGCCGGTGACGGCGAGCACGGCTTCTCCGAGATGATGGAGAGCTTCATAGCGGGCCAGCTGGCCTGCCTGAAGGAATTCGGTTACTTCTTCGCCCCCAATATCAATTCGTATAAGCGCTTCGTGGAAGGCAGCTTCGCGCCGACCGCGGTCGCCTGGGGCATCGACAATAGAAGCTGCGCGATCCGCGTTGTCGGGCACGGCCCGTCGCTGCGAATCGAATGCCGGATCGGCGGCGGAGACCTCAACCCATACCTGGCGGTGTCCGCCTTGATAGCCGCCGGTCTGCACGGCATCGACAACAGGCTTCCGTTGGAGGGGATAACCGAGGGCAATGCCTATATCGGCGATGCCGAGCGGCTGCCGACCTCACTGCGCGACGCGGCTGATCTGCTGGAGAAGAGCGAGCTTGCGCGCGAGGCATTCGGCAGTGACGTGGTGGATCACTATGTGAACGCGGCCCGGGTTGAACTCGCCGCTTTTGCCTCCGCTATCACCGACTGGGAGCGCGTGCGTGGTTTTGAACGGCTCTAATCTGATGACTGTGGAGACGACACCCAATACAGAGTCCGGCAAGCGACGTCGGCCGCGAATCGGACTGACAACGTACTTGCAGCAGGCCCGGTGGGGCGTGTGGGATGACGACGCCGTCGTGCTGCCCGCCACGTATGTCCGTGGAGTAGCGGCGGCTGGTGGCGTGCCGATTCTCTTACCGCCGGTGGGCACGGATACTAGCGTCCTCGATGTGCTCGACGGCCTGATCATAGTGGGCGGCGTCGATGTCGATCCCGCCAACTACGGCGAGGAACCGCATCCGACATCGTACTTCCAGCCGTTTCGGGACGACCATGACATCGCGCTGACCGTATCGGCGCTGAACCGGCGGCTGCCACTTTTCGCCATCTGCCGTGGCGCGCAGGTTCTCAATGTTGCGCTCGGCGGGACACTTATCCAGCATCTGCCGGATGTCGCTCCCGAGGCCAGCAACTACCAACCAGCGCTCGGCCAGTTCGGCGAGGTGGAGATTTTCGCCGAACCGCATTCGATCGCCGGCGATCTGTTGGGGGAGTCGGCTACAGCGCCGTGCTACCACCATCAGGCGATCGATCGGCTGGCCGACGGCCTGCGGGTTACGGCGTCGGCGGACAACGGAATCATCGAGGCGGTCGAGACCATCGGGGCAGGCTGGGTTCTGGGAGTGCAGTGGCATCCGGAGCAGAACCCGCAGGACGACAGGCTATTCAGGGGCTTCATTGCCGCGGTACAGGAACAGATGGAGAAAGCGGAGGTGTCGAAACCATGACGACCTACGACGTGATCAACCCGGCCACGGAAGAAGTTGCCCGCTCGGTCGAGCTCAGCTCGCTGGAGGCCACCGACCGGGCGGTCGCGGCTGCGGCGGACGCATACGAATCCTGGCGCGAGGTTGCGCCGGCCGATCGGGCACTGCTGCTCCGCCGGTTTGCCGCGGCCGTCGACGCAGACATCGAGAATCTGGCGCAACTCGAGGTGGTCAACGCGGGCCACACCATTGGCAATGCACGCTGGGAGGCGGCCAACGTCCGGGACGTGCTCACCTACTATTCGGCCGCGCCGGAGCGGCTCTTCGGCAAGCAGATCCCGGTGGCCGGCGGAATCAATGTCACCTTTCAGGAGCCCTTGGGCGTCGTCGGAGTTATCGTGCCCTGGAACTTTCCGATGCCGATTGCCGGCTGGGGATTTGCACCTGCGCTGGCCGCGGGAAACACGGTCGTGCTTAAGCCCGCGGAATTGACCCCGCTCACCGCTATCCGGCTCGGGGAACTGGCCCGTGAGGCCGGGCTTCCGGATGGCGTCTTCACGGTCCTGCCAGGAAAGGGATCGGTCGTCGGCGAACGCTTCGTCACCCACCCGGCTGTACGAAAGGTGGTTTTCACGGGGTCGACGGCGGTTGGCAAACGGATCATGGCCGGCTGTGCCGATCAGGTGAAACGGGTAACGCTGGAGCTCGGCGGCAAGAACTCAAATATTGTTTTCGCGGACGCCGACCTGGAGGCCGCCGCATTAGCGGCTCCGGGCGGAGTCTTCGACAACTCGGGCCAGGACTGTTGTTCGCGCTCCCGGCTTTTGGTCGAGGCCAGCGCCTATGACGAGTTCATGGCTCACTTCGAGCAAGCCGTGACAGATTTTCGGGTTGGGGACCCTTCCAGCCCGGCTACCGAGATGGGTCCGCTGATCTCAGCCGCGCATCGCGGCTCGGTCGCCGGCTATGTCGATGGTGCGAACGTCGCCTTCCGCGGGACCGCGCCGGAAGGCCCCGGATTCTGGTACGCACCGACGGTGCTCACGCCCACTTCCACCTCCAGCCGCGACTTCGCCGAAGAGATCTTTGGCCCCGTTGTCTCGGTTGTGCCGTTCAAGGACGAGGCCGAGGCGATCGCCATCGCGAACGACACGAACTACGGGCTGTCCGGATCGATTTGGACCGAGAACCTCGGCCGGGCGCTGCGGGTATCCCGTGCCGTCGAGGCTGGGAACCTCTCGGTGAACTCGCATTCCTCGGTGCGTTACTCGACCCCGTTCGGAGGCTTCAAGCAGTCCGGTCTCGGCCGTGAACTCGGACCGGACGCGCTGGCCGCATTCACCGAAACAAAGAACGTTTTCATCTCGACATCGGCAGCGACTGCCGGGTAACCCCGGACTCAACATCAAGGAGCAACGTTGACTGAAATTATCTCCAACCGGCTGTCCGGCCGGGTCGCCGTGATCACCGGCGGTGCCAGCGGCATCGGCTTGGCCACCGCCCGTCGCTTCGCGGCAGAAGGCGCGCGTGTCGTCATCGCGGACATCGACCCGACATCCGGCCAGGAAGCCGCGGCAGAAGTCGGCGGCATGTTCGTCAAGGTCGACGTGACGAACGAGGACGACGTGAAGAACATGTACGCCACTGCGAAGGAAACGTACGGGAGTGTCGACATCGCGTTCAATAACGCGGGAATTTCACCCCCGGATGACGCATCGATCCTGGACACCGGGATCGATGCCTGGCGCCGAGTGCAGGAGGTCAACCTGACCTCGATCTACTACTGCTGCAAACATGCGATCCCGTACATGCAGGAACGGGGCAAGGGATCGATTATCAACACGGCGTCGTTCGTAGCCGTAATGGGCGCCGCCACCTCACAGATCTCCTACAGCGCCTCCAAAGGCGGCGTGCTGGCGATGAGTCGCGAGCTCGGCGTTGAGTTCGCCCGGCAGGGGATCCGGATCAATGCACTTTGTCCTGGCCCCGTCAACACCCCGCTGCTCAAGGAACTGTTCGCCAAAGACCCTGAGCAGGCTCAGCGCCGGCTGGTCCACGTGCCGCTCGGACGATTTGCCGAGCCGGAGGAACTTGCCGCATCCGTCGCCTTCCTGGCCAGCGACGATGCCTCGTTCATCACCGCGTCGACGTTCCTGGTGGATGGCGGAATCTCCGGCGCGTATGTCACACCAATGTAGCCGCGGCGGCTGTGCTGGCACGGGCAATCGGTAGCGGGGTCGCCGCCGCGCAGGAAGATTCACAATAAGGCCCGCCGTTAGAGTGATGGCATGGACACCACGATCACCCAGGTGGGCGGCCGATTCACCGTCCGGCCGGAGCACATTGATCCGCTGACACCAACCGGAGACCCCTTGGGCTGGGGTGTCGTCGCCACCGGGAACATCGCGCGGACAGTTTCGAAGGACCTGGCGCTGCTTCCCGATGCGCGGCTTGTCGGCGTCAGCTCCCGAAGCCAGCAACGAGCCGACGCGTTCGCCAGCGAGTTCGGGTTCGACCGCGGCTATCACGGCCACCAGGCGTTGCTGGCCGACCCCGAGATTCAGGTGGTCTACATCGCGGCGCCGCACGGTCAGCATTTCGAAATTGCCAAGGCGGCTCTGGCCGCGGGCAAGCATGTGCTCTGCGAGAAGGCAATCACCATAGATTCCGCCGAACTGGATCAGCTGGTCGACCTGGCCGAGAAGAGCAGGCGCTTCCTGATGGAGGCGCTGTGGTCGCGTTTCGTCCCGGGAATGCAGAGGGCGCTGCAGATCGTCCACTCCGGCGAGCTCGGCGACCCACGCTGGATCAGTGCAAACCTTGGCTTCGCCGCCCGGGAGGACCGGGAAGGCGACTCGCGGCTGTGGGATCCTGCACAGGGCGGTGGAGCTTTGCTTGACCTTGGCATCTACACCGCAATGTGGCCGGTCAGCATCTTCGGCGCACCCGACTCGGTTCATGCCGTGGGGCAATTGACCAGGCGAGATGTTGACACCCAGACCTCGATGACCTTCAGTTACCCGCAGGGATACGCCCAACTGAGCTGCTCCTTCGCCGCGAACGGGCCGGGCAGCGTCACGATCGGCTGCGATCGCGGGTTCCTTCAGGTGCCCGAACGGCAGAACTGCCCCCGTGAATTGCACATCACCGATCAAGATCGAAATACCCGGATCGAAAGGTTCGAGCCGGTCGGCGTGGGCTACGTCTATGAGCTTCGCGAAGTGACCGACTGTGTTCGGGCCGGAAAAACCCAGAGCGATCTGATGCCGCTGGCCGAGTCCCAGCTATACGCCCGGATATTCGACGATGTCCGGAAACAGGTCGGGATCAAGTACCCGCCGGTCGAGGCTCGGTGAGAGCGTAAGTGGCCCGCGCCGCGGGCCGCCTCATTCAGCTGAGCAGCACAACGGCCAGAGCCGCTTCGTTCGGCACCGTCACATTGATATCGGTGAGGTCCTCGAAGCGCCGCAGCCTGTTCAGCACCGTGTTGCGGTGACAGTACGAAGCCTGGGCGGTTTCGGCGATGTTCCCGAATCTCAGATAGGCACGCACTGTTTCGATCAGCCTTTCCCGCTCGTCTCCGGTACAGGTATCAAGGCCGCCCAGGATGAGCGAGCTGAGGTTTCCGACATCGTCCAGTCGCCGCTTCGCGACGCGCTGCCACAGAGATCGCAACTGCCGCGGCCCGCGGTCCTCCGGCGTCAACAGCGGCAGCAGTTCGGCGGCCTGCTCGGCGGCAGCGGGAACCGCCGCCAGTCCCCGAACGACGGGGATGTCGGCACATGCCACCTGCGCCAGCCCCGGGATCCGCTCATCGAGAGTCCCAAACCGGTCCTGATTGGAACGTCCCGGGCCGCCGGGACGGTTGGTCACCGGCCAGAACGCCACGGTGCACACGCCCTGTTCGTGGACGTAGCAGGACTGACCACGCTCCGCCGCCAGATGCGCGGCGTGACGCAGTGACGTCGCAGCAGGGCCGGAGGCCGCACACACTCGGAAATCGCTAAAGCTGTCGACCTTGAGTGACAAGGCGATCTGCCGAAGCTGTTCCGGCAGCCGGCCCTGGCTGCCGAAGAGCAGAGCGACGTAGCGCTCCTGCTGGCTTCGCTCTTCCTGGGCCATGATGGCGCGTTCCGTGAGGTAGCTGTGCTGCACCTGCCGGGCGTATTCGTCGACAACCTGCCAGACCCGCTCGACGTGCACCGACAGCACGGGCATGTCATCAGTTGTCGCTCTGCGCAGCAGGGATGCCCAAATGATCTTGAAGTCCAGACGGACTGCCGCCACCAGGTTCTCCGCCGGTACCCCCTGGCGCGCCCGGCGACGCCCGAGCTGGGTCGGCAGCACGCCGAAATCCGGCACCTCATCGTCGCTCAGCAGCGCGGCCAGCAGCAGCTGGAACGAGTGGACGCCGCTCTCGGTGATGTCTTCGGGAGTGACCAGACCGGAGGTGTAGGGGCTGTTGTCGGCAAGGGATTCCAGGAACGTGTCCAGCAATCTGCCGATGTCGCCTTGCAGGTCCTGAACCAGTTCCCGCCAGCGGTCAAGCGTCTGTAGTTTGAGCTGCGGCAGGTCCTGCATGATGCCCCCACTCGTTATGAACCGGACTGGCGATCCGCTCCGACGCCCTCCGAAGCGGAAAGACCGACCAGGTTGTGCAGATGCACAACAAAGCCGACAATATCCGTTCGTATTTGCCATCGTACTGCGCGCCACGCACTGGTTGTATGGGGTGCGACACACTAATCGCGCCAGCCCTAAATCGGAGACCACATTGTCTGAAACAGTCAGCGAGGCGAAAGTCGCCCTGCACGTCGACCCGGCCACCGCCAAAAAGGTGGCCATCGCCGCGCTCGTCGGTACGGCGCTGGAATGGTATGACTTCTTCCTGTTCACCACGGCCGCCGCGCTGGTGTTCAACGTCCAGTACTTCGTCTCCGGTGATCCGCTGGTTGCGACAATGCAGTCATTCGGAACTCTCGCCGTTGGCTTCGTCGCACGTCCGATCGGCGGACTGATTTTCGGCCATATGGGCGACCGAATCGGCCGGAAGCGCACCCTGATGATCACTATCGTCGGGATCGGTATCGTCACCGGGCTGATCGGGCTGTTGCCCAACTACTTCAGCATCGGTCTCGCCGCGCCGATCATGCTGATCCTGTTGCGTGTCCTGCAGGGCCTTGCCGTCGGCGGCGAGTGGAGCGGCGCGGTCACGATCGCTGTCGAGCACGCGCCGATCGAGCAGCGCGCCCGGTTCGCTGCGATGCCGCAGATCGGTTCTCCGATCGGGACCCTGCTGTCCTCAGGAGGCTTCTTCCTGGTCGCGCTGTTCTTCTCGCAGGAAACATTCGACTCCTGGGGCTGGCGGATCCCGTTCCTGCTGGCGATCCCGCTGCTGCTGATCTCCATCCTGATCCGGCGCTCGCTGACCGAGTCGCCGATCTTCAACGAAATCCTCGAAGCGGGTGAGTCCGAAAGTGCGCCGATCAAGCAGGTGCTGAAGACTTCGCCGCTGCAGATCCTGGTCGGCCTGAGTGCGGCGCTGCTCGGCGTCGGCGGCTTCTACCTGGTCACCACCTTCATGATCAGCTACGGCACGCAGCAGCTAGGCCTGTCCTCACAGCTGATGTTGCTTGGCACGGTGATCGCTGCCGCGATCGAAATCCCGGTGCTGATCCTGGGCGGCCGCCTCGGCGAGCGCTTCGGCGCCAGCAAGGTGGCCATCGTCGGTGGCATCGTGTCGGCCGTTCTGGCGTTCCCGACCTTCATGATGGTTGAATCCAGGAACCCGGTCCTCGTCGTGCTGGCCATGTCGATCGCCGTTGCCGCGCTGTCAATGCCCTATGCCGTCTCGGGCACGATCCTCACCGGGCTGTTCCCGGCCAAGTTGCGCTACTCCGGTGTTGCAATCGCTTCCAACCTGGCCGGAATGATCAGCGGGTTCGTTCCGTTGATCGCCACCGCGCTACTCGCCGCCGCAGGGGAGAAATTCTGGCCCGCAGCGCTTATGCTCGTCGTCATCTCATTGATCACCATGAGTGCCGGCATATTCTCACCACGGCTGAGCATTAACGAGAAGGGACTGAAACATTGAGTGACGGCATCGCCGCTTGCAGCGCGGGACATCTCATCGTCCGACAGCTTGAAGCAGAAGGGGTGCCCAGGGCTTACTGCGTGCCGGGCGAGAGCTACCTCGATGTGCTCGACGGCCTGCACGATTCATCGATCGAAACCGTTGTCTGCCGTCAGGAGGGCGGTGCCGGCTTCATGGCACTGGCCGAGGGCCGCCTTACCGGGCGCGCAGGTGTCGCCATGGTCACCCGCGGGCCGGGAGCGTCGAATGCGTTCATCGCAGTGCACACAGCATGGCAGGACGCCACGCCACTGGTTCTGTTCGTCGGCCTGATCCCTACCGAGGTGCGCGGCCGGGAGGCCTTCCAGGAGTTCGATCTCGCCGGCTGGTTCGGCTCGACCGCGAAGAAGGTGGTCACGCTGGACAACCCGGCATCGGCGGCTCACGTCGTTGCCGACGCCATGCACACCGCTGTATCCGGCCGGCCCGGGCCGGTCATCGTCGGCCTTCCGGAAGAAGTGCTGCTCGAAATGACGGATGGCGCCCCACTGGCGCCTCGGGCCAGGGCACGGCTAGCGCCCGGTGCCGAGGATCTGGCCGCGCTCGACCGGCTGATCGATGCCGCCGAGCGACCGATGCTGGTGGTCGGCGGCGAGGCATGGACCGACGAGGCCTCCGGGTCTGTCGCCGACTGGGCCGAAGCGCGCGGCATCGGCATCGCCGCCGTGTTCCGGGCCTACGACGTGATCGACCATGATTGCCCGAACTATCTGGGTTCGCTCGGCTACGGACGCCGCGATTCGCTTGCCGCGAGCCTCGACGCCGCGGACCTGCAGATATTCCTCGGCTGTGTCCGTTCCGACGTGCCGAGCGACTCCTATCTGCTGGGCATTGACGCGACGACGGCGGTGATCGGACCCGACGGCGACGCGCATGGTCATTTCGGCCGGTGTGATCTGCAGATCGTGAGTTCGGTCGCCGAATTCGGCACAGCCATCAGCACTCGCTCGGCCGAACGCGAGACCCGGGAGCAGCCGGCATGGATCGAGGAGGCACGTGCGCAGCAGCTCGAGTTCTCTACGCCGGACCATGCCGCCGGTGCAGCGGACAGCTATGTCGACCTCGAGGCCGCGATGGCCGTCGTCCGGGAACGGATGCAGCGGGACGCGATCATCACCTACGGCGCCGGAAACCATGCTGTCTGGGCGCAGCGGTTTCTGCCGACTCATGGTTTCCCATCCGCGCTTGGCCCCCGCAACGGAGCGATGGGCTTCGGGGTGCCGGCCGCAATTGCCGCCGGACTTGTGTTCCCGGAACGGCAGGTGCTCTCTGTGGCCGGCGACGGCTGCTTCCTGATGAATGGTCAGGAACTGGCAACCGCGGTCGGCTACGGCGCCAAGATCATCGTGCTGATCGTCGACAACGGGTGTTACGGCACGATCCGGCTGCACCAGGAGCGGGACTACCCTGGGCGGCCGAGCGGCACGTCGCTGACAAACCCCGACTTCGCCGAGCTTGCCAAGTCCTACGGGGCCTTCGGGGCGAGGGTTGAAACCACAGCGCAGTTCGAGGATGCGTTCGTCAAGGCACTCGCGGCCGATGGTCCCGCGGTATTGCACCTACTCACCGACCCGGCCGTCCGCCGTCCATAGTCACCGTTACCCGTTACCCACCGCTTGCCCCGCATACCGGCCATCAAGGATCAATGAACCATGCTGCTCGACCTCATTGTTGACAACGCCCGCATCCACACCATGGACGCGGCGCGACCGCAAGCCAGCAGGCTTGGCGTGCTGGCCGGCCGCGTGGTCGGCCTCGACGACGAGCTGACCGGGCTGAGTGCCAGACAGCGCTTCGATGCCGCCGGGGCCGCCGTGGTTCCCGGCTTCAACGATGTGCATTGCCACACCACTTGGTACGGGCTGACCCTGGCCGAGATCGACCTCGGCGGACTGCGCACCATTCCGGAGGTTTACCAGCGGCTGAGAACCGGGGCGGAGAACCTCGGCTCCGGCGACTGGATCTTCGCGACCGGCTTCAACCATCACGAGTTCGGCGGAAACTATCCGGACATAGCGGTGCTGGACCAGATCGCCGGCGGCCGGCCGCTCTATATCCGGCAGACGTCTGGCCACTCGGCAATCGCCAACACCGAATCACTGCGGCGAGCCGGTGTTTTCGCTCCAGGCTTCACCGATCCGGAGGGCGGGCTGGTACGCCGCGACGAGCAGGGCAACCCGACCGGGCTGCTGGAGGAGACGGCGCAGGCGCTCATCCAGGACCTGGTGCGACCCTACTCACAGGCCGACATCCGGGCCGCGCTTGATCGGGCCACTCGGCATTACGCCGCCGAAGGCATCACCAGCTTCTCGGAAGCAGGCATCGCCGGTGGCTGGATCGGCCACAGTCCGGCCGAGGTTGCTGCGTATCAGGCGGCACGGGAATCCGGTCAGTTGCATGCCCGTGCCCAGCTGATGCCGGCAATGGACGTACTGCACCCGGTTGCGGCGAACGCGGATGACGGCTTCGGCATCGGCCTGGACCTCGGCATGAGGAGTGGCTTCGGCGACGACTATCTGTCGATCGGTCCGGTGAAGATCTTCCTGGATGGTGCGCTCTCCGGCGAGACGGCCGCGCTCACCGAGTGTTACTGCTCGAATCCCGACAAGCGCGGGTATCTGCAGGGGGACGCGGACGAGTTGAAGGGCCGGATTATTGACGCCTACCGGTCGGGCTGGGCGCTCGCGGTGCATGCCATCGGCGACGCCGCCATCGACCTGGCCATCGATGCGATCGGCACGGCGCGGAAACGCTTCGGTCCGCCCGCAGTCCCAAGCCGGATCGAGCACGCCGCAGTGGTCCGACCCGATCAGTTGCCGAAGCTACGGGACGCGGAAATCGCGGTGACGCCGCAGGCGGCGTTCTTCGATGCGATCGGCGACGGCATGATGGCGTCACTCGGTGAGGAGCGCTCGGGCTGGACGTACCGGGCGAAATCGTTCATCGATGGCGGCGTACTGATGCCTGGCAGCTCGGACCGGCCGTGCGCGGACGGGAACGCCCTGCGCGGGATCCAGGCGTTCGTCGACCGCAAGACCAGATCCGGCGCGACTTTCGGAGCCGGATCAGAGAAGCTCAGTGCTTACGAGGCACTGCGCGCGTATACGGCGGTGTCCGGGCAGGCGACCGGTTTCGGCGACCGGAAGGGCACCCTGGTGCCCGGGATGCTTGCCGACTTCACAGTGCTGGAGAACGCTCCAATGGACGTCGCGACCGAAGACATTGCCGGCATCGAGGTGCTTGGCACCGCCGTGGGCGGAGAGTTCACTCACGGCGGCTGAACGTCGCACCAAGGCCAGCGGGAGCGGCGCCGCAGTTCGTCGAACTGTAAGTGCCAAACGCATAACCATGAAATGAGGAACCTTCAGATGACACCGAATCCGGCCGACCAGGCCGTTATCGCGGACTTCCACGCCCTCTCCGGCTTCGGGGAGACCGAGCGCGGCGGCGTGCAGCGCGAAGCCGGGACGGAACCCGATGGCGGTCAGCGCGCCTGGCTTACCCAGTGGCTGAGTTCCCGCGGCTTCACCGTCGAATTCGACCAGATCGGAAACCAGTTCGGCATGCTCGAGCTCGTGCCCGGTGCGCCATACGTCCTCGTCGGCTCGCACCTGGACAGCCAGCCACGCGGCGGTCGTTACGATGGCGCCTACGGTGTGCTCGCCGCCGCCCATGCCGCGAATCGCCTGGCGGGTCTCTGGCGGGATGCCGGCCGAACGCCGCAGTACAACCTTGCGGTGGTCAATTGGTTCAACGAGGAAGGTTCACGCTTTCAGCCCAGCATGATGGGCAGCTCGGTCTATACCGGAAAACTCGACGCAGAGACGGCGCTGGCTACGCGTGACCTGGCCGGGGTCACAGTCCGCGAGGCGCTCGAGGACACCGGCTGCCTCGGCTCCGGACGCGGCCCCGAGGCAGCCTGCTACGCCGAGATCCACATCGAGCAGGGCCGCATCCTGGACGAGGAAGACACCACGATCGGACTCGTCGAATCAACGTGGGCAGCCAACAAGTACCACCTCGTCGTGCACGGTGAGCAGTCACATACCGGATCAACCGTTATGGCCGATCGGCAGGACGCCATGCTTGGCGCAGCGCATCTCGTCGTCGCCGCCCGGGAGATCGCGGATGCATTCACCGAAACGCCGCTGCACACCTCGGTGGGCCAGATGCTGATCCACCCCAACTCGCCCGTCGTGGTGGCCCGGGAGGTCCGGCTGCATCTCGACCTTCGCTCGGCCGATGAGAACGTTCTGGCCGAAGCGGACGCCATGCTGCACGAGCGGTTTCCCGAGATCGAGAAGAAGGCACGGGTACGGATCGAGAAAGCCACGGCGCACAGCTGGGGCGTGCTGTCGTACAACCCGGACGGCGTCAAGCTGGCCCGCTCAGCAGCCGAAGATCTGGGACTGTCGCATCGGCACATGATGACGATCGCCGGGCACGACTCAACCAACATGAAGGACATCGTGCCGACCGTGATGCTGTTCGTGCCAAGCGTCGACGGGATCTCGCACAACGAGAAGGAATTCACCAAGGATGAGGACATCTGCGCGGGCGTGGACCTGCTGACCGAGGTGGTCTCCCGATTGGCGGACGGTGACCTCACCGGCTGAGACTTGTTCAGGGACAAGCCCGTCCGTTGTCTGTGGCTCGTGATCTGAGGGAACATTGTGTCGATGACGACAGCCGGTTCCAGCTTCGCGGAAGGAAATCAGTGATGGCGTATCCCACTGCACCGCGTCCGCGATTCCGCTTGACCCCGATGCGCCCACGCGATCCGAACGAGCCGGGCCGGACCGCTTCGACCCTCGAGCTGTTCTTCGACCTGGTTTTCGTCGTCGCCGTCAGCGCCGCGGCGGTGCAGCTCCACCATGCGCTCACCGAGGACCACGTCGTCGACGGCCTGATCAGCTATGCCATGGTGTTCTTCGGCATCTGGTGGGCCTGGATGAACTTCACCTGGTTCGCCACGTCCTTCTCCACCGACGACTGGCTCTACCGGGTGCTCACCTTCATCCAGATGGGTGGGGTTCTGGTACTGGCTGCCGGTATCGAGCCGGTGTTCGTAGACCGCGACTTCACGGTGCTCATCCTCGCCTACGTCGTGATGCGGGTGGCGATGATCGCCCAGTGGCTGCGGGCCTCGCGCCGCGCCGGCCGGAGCCGCCGTGCCACCCAGAGCTACGCGATCGGCATCGGCATCGTGCAGATCCTCTGGTTGTTTCAGCTCACCCTGTCCGGCCCCCTGGCTATCACGACGCTGATTTTGCTCATTGCCGCCGAACTCGCGGTCCCGATCGTCGCCGAACGCCGGGGATTGACTCCTTGGCACCCGCACCACATCACCGAACGCTATGGTCTGTTCACTCTCATCCTGCTCGGTGAGAGCCTGCTGGCGACGGCCAATGCGATCATCGAGGCGCTCCATGATGACGGTGCCCTCGGCCCGCTCATCTCGATCTCAATCCTCACCCTCGTCGTCACGGCAGCACTATGGTGGATCTACTTCTGGCCGCCGCATCACGAGGCCATAGGTTCGTTCGGCGACTCGCTGCGCTACGGCTATGTGCACTACTTCGTCTTTGCCGCGGCCGGTGCTCTTTCTGCCGGCATCGAGGTCCAGATCGACGTACTCACCGGAGAAAGCAAGCTCAGCGAGGTTGCGGCGTCGTTCACCGTTACCGTCCCGATCGCAATCTTCGTGCTCGGAATCTGGTGGATCGCCCTGCGGGATAACGCGGACCGCATCGTCAACACCGTCGTCCCCCTCGGCGCGGTCCTCGTCCTGTTAGACACATTCTTTCCGACCCCCGTCACGGTCACCGCCCTGATCATGGTCCTCGTCGTTGTCGTCCTGGTGCTTCGAGACCCCACGCCCAGGGCAGGCCGATTAGTTTGAAGCTGCCGAGGTCCGGGTTCCGAAAGGTTCTGATCGCGGATAACTTACGGAACCCGGAACTCAAACGACGGATGGTTCCCAACTAGGTGCTCGAGTCGTCGGACTTGCCGGCGCTGGCCTTGTCGCTGCTACCGACCTGACCCTGGGCATTCATGCCGCTGACGAAGGCACGTCGCGGGTGCTCGGTCGCCGTCATCGGCGTGATGTCCCGCGGCGTGAACTGGTTGATCAGCCAGCCGGCGAAGATTCGTGCCTTTCGGGCATAGGTCGGCATCGCCAAGCCGTGGTAGGCGCGGTCCGCGATCCAGGCCGGTAGCCCGCGCAGTCGAACCCCAAGGACGACGGCAGCGCCCTTGCCCACGCCGTAACTTGCCAGGGTGCCGAGCGACTTGTGCCGGTATTCGACCACCTCGTCATCCCGGATTGCGGCCACGATGTTCTTGGCCAGAAGTTTCGCCTGCCGCACCGCGTTCTGCGCGTTCGGCGGGTAATAAGCCGGCTGCTTCTCAGCCGTAAGGTCCGGAACCTGCGCATTGTCGCCGGCCGCCCACGCGCCGTCAACGACATCGCCGTCGTCCGTTATCACCTGGAGCCGGGCATTCGCGTTGACGTGGCCCTTGGGCCCGCGCGGCACATTCGTGGCATCCAGCACCGGATTCGGTTTCATCCCTGCAGTCCAGACAATGGTCCCGGCGGCGAAGCTGTCTCCGTCGCTAAGCACGACCTGGCCGTCGATGCACGATTTCATCGTGGTCTCGAGCCGGACGTCGATGCCGCGCTTACGCAGGTGCTGCAAGGTCCATTTCGACAGCTGCGGGCCGACCTCGACTGCGACCCGGTCCAGCGCCTCGAGCAGCACCCAGTGCATATCGGACTCGCTGACACCCGGGTAGCTGCGAAGCGCGATCTTCGCCAGATCGGAGAGTTCGGCTATCGCCTCGACCCCGGTGTAGCCGCCACCGATGAAAACGAAACTCAGTGCCTTGGCTCGCTCGGCAGGATCTGTCGTGGACGCCGCAAGCGCGATGCTGTCCAGCACCCGATTGCGCAGGTAGACACACTCCTCGACCGTCTTGAAGCCAACCGCGTTCTCCTCCAGCCCCGGGGTCGGGAAGGTGCGAGTGATCGCTCCGAGAGCGAAGACGACATGGTCGTAATCCATTCGAACAGATTCACCGTCGACTGACAGCAGGGTCGCCGTCTTCTGCTCGCAGTCCAGGTCCTGCAGCTTGCCGCGGAACAGGTCGACCCGGGGGAGAGCCTTGCGCAACTGAACCGTCACGTTCCGTGGCTCGATCTCCCCTCCGGCGACCTCCGGCAACAGCGGCTGGTACGTCATGTAGGCATTGGGTTCGACCAGGGTGATTCTCATCGAGGTCGAGGCCAGCTGTTTCTGCAGCCCCCATGCCGTGTACAGGCCGACGTAACCGCCGCCGAGGATGAGCACGTGCTGTTTCGAGGCTGACATGACAGCTGGGTCCCTTCGCCGTTTGTGAGTTCGGGCATCCGGTCCTCATTAAACACCCGGTGATCGGCCAGGAACAGGCTTCTTCTTCAGTTTTCGCCATCGCTGGGACTTGCCAGGTCGGTGCGAGCCGGCAAATATTTACCACGCGTTTAGACGAGCTGTCGACCGGCCCGGGCGGGTTCGTCCACTCAGAGCAACGGCCGAAGCGGTGCCAGGATGGTCTCGCTGACCCTGGCGACCAGGTGGCGGCGCTCCCACTCTTCGAGGGTGAGAACCCGGCTGTTGCCGCTGTCAATCTCGAAGATCCGCTCCATGTCCTTGGCCAGGTTCACATCGTAGACTTCCATGTTGATCTCGTAGTTGCCGGTCAGGCTCAGCCGGTCGATGTTGGCTGTGCCGACGGTCGTCCACTGGCCGTCGATCGTCGCGGACTTGGCATGCACCATGGCATTCTCGTAGAGCAGGATGGTCACGCCGGCCTTCAATAACTCGGTGTAGAACCCGCGGGAGAGCCAGTCCGAGACAACGTGGTTCGAGGCCTCGGGAAGTAGCACCCGCACATCCACTCCGCGGCCGGCGGCCTCGATCAGCGCCTCGAGGATCTGGCTGTCCGGAATGAAATAGGCGGTGGTGATGAAGACCCGTTGCCCGGCGCGGTTGATCGCATCGAGGTACACACTGCGGATCGGGAACACCAGGCTGGCAGGGCTGTTGGTGACCGAGCGTACTCTCGGTTCCCAGAAGCCGGCACTGGTCTCCGGGATTCTCGGTTGCTGCTTCTTCCGGTGGGTGTTCCAGTAGCTGACGAAAGCCTGGCGTAGTTCCCAGGCCGATGGACCGACGATCTTGAGATGCGTGTCACGCCATTGGGTAGCGTAGATGGAGCCAATGTTGTAGCCGCCGATAAACCCGATCTCGTCGTCGACCACAAGCACTTTGCGGTGATCCCGGCCGGTGGCACGCACGTTGGCGAGCAGAATCCCCGGCCGCACTACCGGTGATCGCAAGACTTGGATCGCGGGGTGGAACCTGAAGAAATCTGGCCGCACAACCAGGTTCGCGAACCCGTCGTAGCTCACATACACCTTGACGCCCCGCTCGGCAGCCTCGGCCAGGGCATCCTTGAACTGCTGGCCGAGTTCGTCTCCCTTCCAGATGTAGCTCTCCAGGAAGATGTGGCGTTCGGCCTGCCGGATCGCTGTCAGCATGGCCTCATAGAGGTCGGCGCCGTATGTGTAGACGGTTGTGGTCGAACCCGCGACGGTGCTTTCGAAGCTGCCGGGTCGCGGAAACCCGGAGCGCTTTGCCCGGCCGCGCTTCTTGATGGCATCGCCGACGATCAGGCCGGCGATCACGGTCAGCTGCGTCGCAGCACCTGCGAGCGCGGTGCGCCAGAGGATTCTTTTGGCAACGCTCAGCGATCCGCGTCCGATACTGGGTTTCATGAGGAAGATCCTAATCTGGTTCAGGACGCAACGTGTTCTTCTGTTCACGATCTGACGCGGTGCCGGGCGGGGCCGCCTGACGTGGTGCCGGGCGAGGCTGCCTGACGCGGCACCGCACGGGGACTGCCTGACGCGGCACTGCGCGGGGGCTGCACCGTGTGAGCAATCCCTACGCCCGGCCATTTGTGCCGGGCCCGTCCGGTTGGTTGGATAGGACGGTGAAGAAGACCCTGAACGGCGCAAGCGGTGCCGCGCACACCAAGTTATCGACGATGACGACGGGCGATGAGCTGGGCACGGAGGCTGCGCAAACAACGAACGCGGTGAACTCGCGGAGTTCGGCTGGTTTCGACATCGGCACCCGGCTCGACGGGGCGCTCGGCAGGACGGGCGTGCTGCGTACGGCACACGGCGACATCCAGACGCCGGCGTTCATTGCGGTCGGTACCAAGGCGACTGTGAAAGCAGTCCTGCCGGAAAGCATGTCCGAGCTGGGTGCCCAGGCGGTTCTTGCCAATGCGTACCACCTGTACCTGCAGCCTGGACCCGAGTTGATCGATGAGGCCGGCGGCCTGGGCGCGTTCATGAACTGGCCTGGTCCGACGTTCACGGATTCCGGCGGATTCCAGGTGATGTCACTTGGCGCCGGATTCAAGAAGGTCCTGGCGATGGACTCAGCAGGCGTGCAGTCCGACGACGTGATTGCCGCCGGGAAGACCCGGCTGGCGCACGTGGATGACGACGGCGTCACGTTCAAGTCGCACCTTGACGGCAGCAAGCACCGGTTCACCCCGGAGGTGTCGATGCAGGTACAGCACCAGATCGGTGCGGACATCATGTTCGCCTTCGACGAGCTCACGACGCTGTTGAACACCAGGGGCTACCAGGAGAGCTCACTGGAGCGAACCCGGCTGTGGGCCATCCGCTGTATAGCGGAACATCAACGGCTCAGCGAAGAGCGATCGCACCGTCCGTACCAGGCGCTGTTCGGCGTGCTCCAGGGCGCTCAGTACGAAGACCTGCGCCGGAAGGCAGCTCGGGATCTCGGTGCGATGGACTTTGATGGGTTCGGCATCGGCGGAGCCCTCGAGAAGGAAAATCTCGGCACTATCGTCCGCTGGGTCAACGAAGAGCTTCCCGAGAACAAGCCCCGCCATCTGCTCGGGATCAGCGAACCGGACGACCTTTTCGTCGCGATCGAGAACGGCGCCGACACCTTCGATTGCGTGTCGCCCTCGCGAGTGGCACGCAACGCGGCGATTTACTCCAAGGACGGCCGGTTCAATGTCACCGGTGCGCGCTATCGCCGGGACTTCGGACCGCTCGATCCGGAGTGTGATTGCTACACCTGCGCGAACTACTCCCGGGCGTACCTGCACCATCTCTTCAAGGCGAAGGAGATGGTGTCGTCGACGTTGGCGACGATCCATAACGAGAGGTTCATCGTCAGGCTGGTCGACGACATCCGGCTGAGCATCGAATCCGGGCGCTTCTACGAATTCAAGGAAGATGTTCTTGGCCGCTACTACGCGGCGAAGCGCTAGTGGGGCGCGGCGAAGCGCTAGCCGGGGGTCCAGGCCGGGTCGCGTAGCCGCCAGGCTAAGCGTCAGGCAGGACTACGACCCGGCCCAGGTTTGCGACCCGGCCCAGGTTTGCGTCAGGCAGGACTACGACCCGGCCAGGCAGGACTACGACCCGGTCCTGAGCCCGTCCGGCTCACGGACCTCTCCGTAGCTCGGCTCCCGACGCTTCACAACGCGAATAAACCAGAAAGTGATCGGCAGCACGGCGACCTCGACCAGGCATTTGTAGACGTAGCCGACGACGACATAATTCACGAACGTCCAGCCGGTTATCACGCCGTAGAAGGCGATCGTGCAGAAGACGATGGTGTCTGCCAGCTCGCCGACCCCGGTCGAGCCGAGCAGTCGCAGCCACAGCTTCTTCTCGAGCGTGCGCTCCTTGATCCGGACCAGAACCCATGAGTTGAGCAGCTGACCGACGACATAGCCGCAGATGCCGGCCAGTGCCAGGCGGGGGACAAACCCGAGGACCGCCTCGAAGGCCGCCTGATTCTGATAGTCCGGCGCGGGCGGTGAAATCTGAACCAGCCAGAAGACCAGACAGGCAACGACCAGCAGTGAGAAGCCGATCAGGATGACCTTGCGCGCGGTCTTGAAGCCGTAAACCTCGCTGAGCACGTCACCGAGAACGTATGCCAGCGGGAAGAGGAAGGCGCCGCCGTCGGTGATGATCGGTCCGAAGGCGATGAGTTTTGTGGCGGCGATATTTGAGATCAGCAGCACGGCTACGAAAACCGCGACGATTATGGCGAAATACCCCTCGCGTGCTTTTGCGAACTGCGCGCGAGGGCTTCCAGATGCGGGTTTCATTCTTCCTCCGGGTTGGTGACGTCGACCTCGGTTCCGTTGGTCAGGCGTACTAGTTCTGGGTAGGTCAGCCGGAGCATTGTGGCCGGCGTTCCGGCGCCGGCCCACAGCTCCGGAAAACGGCTCAGCGTGCTGTCGATGTACGTCGGAACCGGGCCTGGGTGCCCGGTTGGGGCGACACCGCCGATCGGCTGTCCGGTTGCCGAGCGTACTTGTTCCGCGCTGGCACGGCCAACTTTTCGCACCCCGATGGCGGTGGCCAGATATTTGGTATCGACGCGATGTGCTCCTGAGGTCATCACCAGGATGAGATGGTCATCTGCCGTGAAGATCAGGCTGTTGGCAATGGCGCCGATCTCGATCTCGAGCTGATCGGCCGCGGCCTGGGCGGTATGCGCACCAGCGCCGAGTTCCAGGATCTCTGGGGCGATGCCGTGGGCTTCGAGGGCGTCGTGAACGAGCTGGGTATTACGGTGCATTACCCCATTATTGCGTGCGTGCCCACGGAGGGCAGTTGCCTCATCGCGTCTGTGCTGCTCGTGGGCTGCTGGGAGGCAGGTTCCTCATGCGCGCACGGCAACGGCTGCGGCACCATCTCTTCCTTGACCGCGTCGTCCTTGCGCGGTTCGGTGAAATCGCCGCCGATCACGATATCGATCTTCTTGGAGTTCCGTTCGATCTCCTTCATGTCCGCGCTGTTGAAGTACAGCGCGGCGGTCAGGGCCTCGGATGCCGCATGCTTGCCGTAGCGGATCTGAACCTCGGCGTCATGCCGGGGCGGATCCTCGTCATTCCCAGGTTTGGCGACTTTGAACTTCCGCTTTTTCAGCTCCTCGGTGAGTGAGCCGGCGGCGCCGCTCCGACCGCCGGCGTTAAGCACCTGGACCGAAACCGGCTGCTTAGCGGGAGTTACGCGCTCGGTGGGGCACGTCGGCCGGAACGATAGTGAGTCGAGGGGTGACTGCACGTTCCAGAACAAGATGCCCAGGCTGTATGCCGCGAGGGCGACGACGATAGTGAATGCCACACTCAGGGTGATGATGTGGCGTCGTCGGTTTTTCAGGCGGAGCCGTCGCCTTTGATCGGCTCCTGCGTCATCGCTCATTGCTCACACCGTTCTAGTCGTCGAGTACGAGCACTCGGGCGTGCAGCACGGCACGCTGGTGGAGCGCCGAGCGGACCGCCCGGTGGAGGCCGTCTTCGAGGTACAGCGAACCCCGCCATTGGATGACGTGAGCGAACAGGTCGCCGAAGAATGTCGAGTCTTCCGCAAGCAGGGCGTCGAGGCTTAGGGTGGCTTTCGTGGTGATGAGCTCGTCGAGCCGAACCTGACGCGGAGGCACGTCGGCCCACTCTTTCGGAGTGGTCAGACCGTGGTCCGGGTACGGGCGCGAGTCACCAATTGCTTTGAAAATCACGTTCGTCAGTCTAGGTCCGCGCGGCTCCGGTCATCGTCCTGCGGGCCGTGTGGGAAGGGTTCGTTGACTAATTGTGATGAACCTCATCGCCGGAACCCGGTACGAAACCCAGCCGGAACCAATCGGTTGTGCAGAAGAACCGGCTAGGTTCGGCGGCTGCGGGTGTCGCTCAACCCGATCAGCAGGGCCAGAGTAATGAAGCCGATTACCATCAGCATGCCCATGGCGAATGCGAACGGCCACCGGTCGACGGCACCTGGGCCGGTACCGAGCGCTGCGAAAGTCACCGCCGTGATCACCGCGAGTCCGATGGACGTGCCGACCCGCTGGCCGGTCTGCATCGCACCGCCGGCGCTGCCGGCGTACTGATTCGGAACGTCGGCAAGGGTGAGTGTCTGATTCGGCGCAATCACCATGCCGCCACCGGCGCCCAGTACGCCAAGGGTCAGCAGCCACCACCAGACGCTGACGCCCTGCGTCGTCAGCAGCCCGACCACGATCGTCGCGACCAGGGCGATCAGTGCGATCGCCGTGCCGAGAACCACGAGGCGGCGGCCGTAATCGAAGGCTCGCCGGGAGGCGATAGTCGACATGATGCCGGAAGCGATGGCGCTAGGCAGGCCGATCAGCCCCGCGGCGAGTGCAGACTCGCCGAGGCCCGATTGCATGAAAAGGGAAATCAGCACCCAGATGCTGGTCATGCCGGCGAAATACGCCGAGGACAGGGCTGCACCCAGACTGTAACTGCGAATCCTGAAGATCGCCAGATCGATCATCGGCGTCCGTCCGCGTTCCTTGTACCGCCTCTCCCAACGGACGAACAGGAAGCCGAGGACGCCGGCAACCGGCAAAGTCGCCCAGATCCAGAGCCCGATCGGACTTTGCCGTTCGACGAAGGGAAGCATGACGCCAAGCGTGGCCAGGCCAAGCAAAAGCATCCCGGTCGGGTCAAGATCCCGGTTGGGTCGCCGTCGGCCTCCAGCCTGGGAGCCAGCCGGCAGCGAATCTTTGCTGCCGGCATCACGTTCACGCCGGACCAGTGGCCGCGGGAAGAGCACGAGCGCCGCGATGAACGTGGCGATGCCGATCGGCACATTGATGAAGAAGATCCAGCGCCAGCCAACCTCCGCCCCCGCCGTCGCGAGGATCACACCGCCAAGCGGCGGCCCGATGGCGGTGGCGACGCCCACTACCGCGCCGAGTATCCCGTACGCAGTTCCTCGTTCGCGGCCGCGGAAGGTTTCCTGGATCATCCCAACGGTTTGCGGATTGATCAGGCCGGCGCTGACGCCCTGGAAGCCACGGGCGATGTTGAGCGTCATCGCGTCCGGGGCAAGACCGCAGGCAAGGGACGACAGGACGAAGATCGTCACGCCGATCAGGAACAATGGCCCGCGGCCGAAAATATCGCCCAGCCGGCCGGCGCCGACGAGCACGAGCCCAAAGGTCAGGGCGTAGCCCGCCAGAATCCACTGCAGCTGGGATGAAGACGCCTGTAGCGAGCTCTCGATCGACGGCAGCGCCACGTTGACGATGCTGACGCCGAGCAACGCCATGAAGACCGTCGCCATGAAGACGGCCAGCAGTCGCCATCGGCGGGGATCGGGTGGTTCCACGCCGGTATCGCCGGTGGGTGGGGGCTCAGCCGCGTTCACACGCGTTGCCGCCCAGACCGCGGCGGAGCAGCAGCGGGCCGATTTCCGGGTCCCGGCCGCGGAATGTGCGGAAAGCCTCCAGCGGGTCGACACTGCCACCCCTGGATAGCAGTGTTTTGCGGAAATACTCTCCATTTTCCCTGGTCAGACCGCCATTGGCCTTGAACCAGTCGACGGTGTCAGCGTCGAGCACCTCGCTCCAGATATAGGAGTAGTAGCCAGCCGAATAGCCGCCAGCGAAGATGTGGTTGAAGTAGCTGGTGCGGTACCGAGGCGGGACCGCTGGCAGGTCGAGTCCGGAAGCGGCCAGTGCCTGGGACTCGAACGCCAGCGGGTCGTCGATGACCTCACCCGCCTCGAGCGCATGCCAGACCAGGTCGAGGATGGCTGCGCCGAGGTAGGAGGTCGTCGCGTAACCCTCGCCCCAGATCCGCGAAGCCAGCAGGTTGTCGATCAGCTGTTGCGGCAGCGGTTCGCCGGTCTGGAAGTGCCGGGCATAGTTCTCAACCACTTCCGGCCACAGCATCCACATCTCGTTGACCTGCGAGGGATACTCCACGAAGTCCCGCGGCACGGAGGTGCCGGAGAACCTCGGGTAGGTCACGTCGGATAGCAGGCCGTGCAGGGTGTGGCCGAACTCATGGAACAGGGTGGTGACCTCGTCCAGGGTGAGTAGAACCGGCTCGCCTGGGGCGGGCAATGAAATATTGAGGTTGTTCACCACGACCGGCTTACTACCGAGCAGGTGGGACTGGTCGACGAAGTTCGACATCCAGGCGCCGCCGCGCTTCGTCTCGCGGGTGAAGTAGTCGCCAAGGAACAGGCCGAGTTCCCCGCCGTCAGCGTCGCGCACTTCGAAGACCCGCACCTGGGGGTGGTACACCGGAAGGTCGTGGCGCTCGGTGAAGGTCAGGCCATACAGCCTGTTCGCCGCGTAGAACACGCCATCGTGCAGCACGCGTTCCAGCTCGAAGTACGGGCGGTACCTGACCGCCTCGACATCGAACTTCTGCTGCCGGACCTTGTCGCTGTAAAACTGCACATCGGCCGGCGCGACCTCCTCGACCCCCGCGAATTCGGCCAGCTCGGCCAGCTCGCGCTTTGCGTTCTGCAGGGCAGCGGGCACCAGGTCGCCGAGCATCGAGCCGACAGCATCGGTCGTCTTCGCGGTCTGGTCCTCGATCTGGTAATCCGAATGGGTCGGATACCCCAGTAGGTGCGCCCGCCGGGCGCGGAGCGCGGTGATTCTGCTGATCACGGCTCGGGTGTCGTTCTGGTTAGCTTGGGCGCCCCTGGTAACTGCAGCCTCGAACAGTGCGCGGCGGATGTTCGGGTTCTCCAGGGAGGCAAGTGCCGGCTGCTCGGTCGGCAGAACCAGACTCAACAGGAACCTGCCGGCGTGGCCGCGCTCCTCGGCAGCGTTCGCGGCGGCGCTGATCGCGTCCTCGGGCAGGCCGGCCAGGTCGGCGACGTCGTCGACGATGACTGCCGCTTCATTGGTATCGGCAAGCAGCAACTGAGCGAACTCCGAGGTCAGTGACGCCAACTCGGAGTTCAGTTGACGCAAGGTTGCCTTGTCCTCGTCGTCAAGACCGGCGCCGGCCCGCCGGAAGTTCCTCAGGTAGTCCTCGAGCAGCCGGGTCGACTCGGCATCGAGCCTTTCCGATTGCGGGTCGATGGCACGTAAGCGCGCATAAAGACCGGGATTCAGGTTGATCGCATCATGGTGTGCGGCGTACCGGGGTGAAATCTCCCTGTCGATCGCCTCGATTTCCGGCGTCGCATCCGAAGAGTGCAGGTTGAAGAAGACCCTGGCAACCCGGGTGAGCAACTGGCCGGACTGCTCCAACCGGACGACCGTGTTCGCAAAACTGGGTGGCTCTGCATCGGCAACGATGGCCGCGACCTCGTCCAGCTGCTCGGCCATGCCACGCTCGAAGGCCGGCATGAAGTGTTCGTCCCGGATCCGGCCGAAGGGTGGCAACTGATACGGCAGGTCGCTTGCCGAGAAGAACGGATTGTCATCCGGGGTCATCTCTATACTCCTTGGGCGTTGAATAGTCTTACCGTATCGGGTGCCGGCGGACGAAGGTAAAGAATCGTTGGACGACCGGCGATTGCAGGCTACCGTCAAGCCAGGCGACGCCGAGGTCCCGGTGACTGTCGGCCCCTTCCAGCGGAAGCTCGACTGTTGCGGCGCCGTGGCTGAAATGCGCCTTCGGCACAATGGCGACTCCCAGGCCTGCGCCGGCAAGTCCGCGCAGTGTCTCGATGTCGGTTCCTTCGAACTCGACGCAAGGCTGCAGGCCGTCCGCTGACAGTAAGCGGTCGGTCAGGGTCCGCATGCCGTGCCCCGGCGTCATGGCAAGGTACGGATAGCGCACCACGTCGCGCAGAGACACGGTGCCGTTGGCACTGCCTGCGGCCGCCGCGACCAGCGGATGTCCGGGTTCGGCGACAACCATCAGCTGCTGGGTGTGCAGTTGTTGCCAGCGCAGAGACTCGTCGTCGGGCCGCGGACCGGTGAGTATCAGGTCGAGATCGCGCCGCTTCAGCATGTCGATGATCGCACCCGCCGCGGCCTGGCGCAGCTGGAACCGGATCCGCGGCGCCTCGGCCCGAAACGCCTGCAGAATATCGGGAACCAGCCAGGCTCCCAGTGAGTGCAGGAAGCCGAGCCGGATGCTGCCCTGCTCAGGGTCGTCGATGCCCTGAACCATCTCCAGGCCGGTTTCCAGTTCCGCCAGCGCGGTCCGAGCATGCGGCAGGAACGCCCGGCCGTGCTGATTGAGCTGGACTGTACGTCCCACCCGGTCGAACAGCTCCCTGCCGAGTTCGCGTTCCAGCCTCGAGATGGTGCGGGAGATCGTGGGCTGCGGACGACGCAGCATCGCTGCCGCCGTGGTCACGCTCTCGGCGTCGGCTACGGCGAGAAAGGCCCGAAGGCTCTCGGCATCCATCGACCCAGCTTATACGTCAGGCGTATAGGTTTGCAGCAGAATAAGCATTTAACATATGAGTTGTTCGGCGTGACACTGGTGTCGTGACACCGATAACGCCCTGCGAAACCCCGGCCGACCTAGACGGCGGATACCGGAAGGGTTCCCCCGAGCTCCGCCGGGCGGGAGTCGCTCTCTTCCTGGCCGGCATCGCAACGTTCGCTCAGCTGTACAGCACGCAGGCGATCCTGCCCGAGCTCAGCAGACAGTTCGGCATTACGCCGGCCGATGCATCGCTGTCGGTTTCGGTCAGCACCGCCGGAATCGGCGTGGGCTTGCTCATCGCGGGCCCGCTATCCGAAGTCGTCGGGCGCACCCGGCTGATCCATTTCTCGCTGTTCGCCGCGGGCGCGATGGCGATCCTCTGCGTATTCGCTCCCTCATGGCAGTGGCTGCTGGTGGGCCGTGGGATAGAGGGCCTGGCACTTGCCGGTTTGCCGGCCGTTGCCGCGGTCTACCTACGGGAAGAGGTGCACGCCAGCCTCGCGTCATCCGCGACTGGGCTCTACATCGCCGGGACGACGTTCGGCGGAATGGCAGGCCGGTTGATCAGCGCCGGACTCACCGAATGGGGCTCACGGGTCGGCACATCGGGCTGGCCGATCCCAATCGAAGTCTGGCAGCTGGCGGTCGGCGGAAACGCTGTGCTTGCCCTCGGCTGTGCGGTGGCCTGCCTGGTCTTGCTGCCCGCATCGCGACGGTTCGTGCCGGCGCCGCGCAGCATCCGCCATCTGGCCCGCCAGTCAATTCGCGTTTTCGCCGATCCGGCCCTGCTGGCTTTGTATGGCATCGCCGCGTTGATGATGGGTGCTTTCGTCGGCGTCTACAACACGATCGGATTCCGGCTGGAGGCCGAGCCCTATCTGCTGAGCGTTGGCCTGGCCGGGCTGGTGTTCTGCGTCTATCCGGTCGGCGGCGTCGGCTCGGTGATTGCTGGAAGGCTTGCCGACCGGTTCGGGCAGCGCGCGATCGTTCCGGCCGCGGCTACCATCACCATCATCGGCCTGCTGCTGATGGCCGCCCGGCCGCTTCCGCTGATTATCGTCGGCATTGCCCTGATGACGGCTGGTTTCTTCGCCGTGCACGGGGTGGCCTCCGGCTGGGTGGCGGCTCGGGCCGGAGCCGGCGTCGGGGGAGCCGGGCAGGCTGTCGCAATGTACATGTTGTTCTACTATCTGGGCTCGTCCGTCGGCGGAAGCGCTGCCGGTGTGGCCTTCTCCGGCTTTGGCTGGTCAGGGGTAACCGTGCTGACGGTTTCCCTGGTCGGCCTCGCGCTGGTGCTCGGCCTGCTCCTGCGCCGGACTAAGCGGCTGACCCGCAGGTGAATGCGGCCGGCCGGATGCCAGCCGGCTGAATCGTCGGTTTGTGGCTGAGTCGTGGGTTGTTTCGCACGTCTCGATGACAAACCCACGACTCGGCCGGGCGTAGGGAGTTTGTTGCGCGCCGGTGGCAGTTTAGAGTCAGGCTATGGCTGATGTGAACAAGGTGGCGGAGCAAGAAGCCGACCTCGGTGTCGAGGAGGATGGGCCACGTCATGCCGATCAGCTTGCGAAGCCCGCGGCGCAAGAAACCGACCTCGGTATCGAGGAGGACGGGCCACGTCATGCCGATCAGCCTGCGAAGTCTCCGGCGCTGCGGGTGAAGGCGTTCCGGATCGGGCTCACCGGAACACTCGGTGTCGGTGTCGGACTGCTGATCTGGGGCGCGGTCGCCTCGCTCGGCACCGTGCTGACCTACATCGGCGTCGCGCTGTTTCTCGCCTTCGGACTCGACCCGGTCGTCTCCGGACTGGAACGTAAGGGCCTGCGCAGGTCGCTCGCGGTGGCCACTGTGTTCGTCGCGCTGATCCTTGCCTTCACCGGGATTATCTTCGCGATACTCCCGGTGCTGGTGAACCAGATCCGGACCGTGGTCACCGACCTGCCCGACATCGTCAACGACATAGCCACGACACCCTGGGTTGAAAATCTGGAACAGACGCTCAATGGAGTGGTCGATATCGACGGGCTGGTCACCGGTGCCGGCGATTTCGTCAGCGACCCGAATAATCTGCTGAGCATCGGCGGCGGTGTCCTGGCAGTCGGGGCCGGCATCGCAAGCAGCGTTACCGGGGTGATTATCGTCCTGATCCTGACGCTCTACTTCATCTCCTCCTTGACGACGATCAAGCAGGCATTCTATAAAATGCTGCCGGCCAGCGACGTCGCCGAGTTTTCATCCGTTGCCGACGAAATCACGGCCTCGGTCGGCCGCTACGTTCTGGGTCAGGTATCGCTCGCCCTGGTCAACGGCGTGCTGAGCCTGATTTTCCTGAGCATCATCAAGGCGCCGATGCCGTCGCTGCTGGCCTTCATCGCCTTCCTTGGCTCGCTGATCCCGCTGGTAGGAACTCTCAGCGGTTCGATCATCATCGTGGTTGTCTGCCTGTTTGCTTCGCCGCTTACCGCGCTGGTGGCCGGCATCTACTACCTGGTCTACATGCAGATCGAGGCCTATCTGCTCAGCCCGCGGATCATGAACAAGGCGGTGGAGATTCCAGGCGCCATCGTCGTCATCGCGGCGATTGCCGGCGGCACCCTCGGCGGCATCCTTGGTGCGCTGGTCGCCATCCCGGTAGCCGCCTCGATCCTGATCATCATTCGGCGCGTCGTCGTGCCCAGACAGGCGCTTAAATAGCGATGAACCCGACTCCGGGACTCAGCCGCCGGCTGGGAACTCTGGATGCCGTCGTGATCGGCCTGGGCTCGATGATCGGGGCCGGAATCTTCGCGGCGTTCACTCCGGCGGCCGAGGCGGCCGGCGGGTGGCTGCTGCTCGGCCTCGCGATCGCTGCGGTCGTCGCCTTCTGTAACGCGACGTCGAGTGCGCAGCTTGCAGCCGAGTATCCGCGGTCAGGCGGAACTTACGTCTACGGCCGGGAGCGGCTGGGGCACTGGCAGGGGTTTCTCGCCGGCTGGGGCTTCGTGATCGGCAAGACGGCGAGCTGTGCGGCGATGGCGCTGACGTTTGCCAGTTACGCCGCTCCTGCCGGCTGGGAGAAGCCCGTCGCAGTCGGTGCCGTGCTGGGGCTTACCGCGGTGAACTACTGCGGGGTAACCCGGACCGCGCGGCTGACCCGGGTGATCGTCACGCTGGTGCTACTGGCGCTCGCCCTGGGGGTTACAGCGACCTTGGCGGGTAATCCGGGAGCGATGGCGGGTAATCCGGGAGCGGTGGCGGGTAATCCGGCAGCGATGGCCGGGGCAACTGCCACGCCAGACGCCGGGAACGGGGCAGAAGCAACGTCGCCGCTTGCCTCTGCCTATGGCATCCTCCAGTCCGCCGGACTGTTGTTCTTCGCCTTCGCCGGTTACGCGCGGATCGCGACAATGGGTGAGGAGGTGCGGAATCCAACCCGGACCATTCCGCGCGCCATTGTGATTTCACTGCTGATCGCCGTCGTGCTCTATGCCATTGTCGGCGGCGCCCTGCTGCTCGTCCTCGGGTCGGAGGGGGTCGCCGCAACAGCCACGCCGCTCGCGACCGCTGTGTCCCTCGGCTCGTGGGTTTGGGCGGTTCCGGTGGTGCGTTTCGGGGCAGCGCTCGCGGCACTTGGCGCGCTGCTGGCCCTGATTGCCGGCATTGGCAGGACCAGTTTCTCGATGGCGCGGGAAGGTGACCTGCCACGCTGGCTGGCCGAAGTGCATCCGCGCTTTCACGTTCCGCATCGGGCCGAAGTCATCGTGGGGGTCGCAGTATCCGTGCTGGTCGTCACGGTCGACCTTCGCGAGGCAATCGGTTTCTCGTCGTTCGGCGTGCTGCTGTACTACTTCGTTGCTAACGCCGCCGCGTTCACCCAGACCGGCGACAGCAGGCGATTCCCGAAATGGCTGCAGGTCGCCGGGGCGGTGCTGTGCTGCGTGCTCGTCGTGACGCTGCCGCCAGCGTCGGTGCTGGGTGGCGTAGCGGTCTTTCTCGTCGGCATCGGCTACCGGGTGATTCGACGTACCATCGCCGCGCGGCGGGAGTAGCTGCGACGGTCGCTACCAGGGCTCGACTTCGATCGCCAGCCGGGCGGCAATTCCGTCCAGGAGTTGATTGGCAAGGCCGACCAGCTTGGCAACTTCCTTCTCGTCGCGCTCGATCCAGCGGCACTGCGGCTCCGAATGCACCGGCACGAAGTCCCTGTGTTCCTCCCAGACGAACAATGTGCGCTCGGCACCCAGCACGTACTGCTGCCACCAGATCTGGCGCAGGTATGGGCGAGGAACCGTGCGAAACGGTTTCACGGTTGTCTTGATCTCGGCAAGCATCGGCTCCCCATTGTGAAGGAAGCCGACTCCGTCGGGCGTGGCCAGATGTCGTCTGTCCCCGGCCGCGTGAAAGAGCTGTGAGCTTGAGTGGATTCCGTGCTGCTCAAGCACCCAGCGTGCGATATGAGGCTCGCGGACCTTGCCGTGTTCGGTGAACGCGCTGCCACCGAAACGGCTGCCCTGGAACTTGGCTTTGACGGCTGCCTGGACGGATGCCGGCGTGGAGAGCTTGGCGACGTCCGTAGCCGTGACCCCCTGGGCGCGCGCCCGCAGCCAGCCGATCCGGTCCGTTGAGTCGGCGACGATTCGGCCAAGGAGTGCCTGGCGGGGCGACATGGCAGCATTTCCGGCGCCTGCCGTCCGGTCGGTTGAGTCGGGAGGAGCTGATGGCGCGCGGTGCAAAGTCACCTAACGATCCTAGGCGTAAGCGGATCGATGCCGGCTGACCGACAGGCACCGATCTGCCTACGCTTCGGCCGGCTAGCGGCTGGTGCGCCGACGGAACAACCAGGCGCCCCAGCCGACCGCAATCAGGATTATCAGCAGGCACCAGCCCAGCGCCCACCAGGCACTGTTTCCGATGTCCGTGCCGGTGAGCAGCCCGCGGATGGTCTCGATGACCGGCGTGATCGGCTGGTTCTCCGCTATCCACTGCAGCCAGCTCGGCATCGAGTCGACCGGTACGAACGCGCTGGACAGGTACGGCAGGAACATCAGGATGAAGCCATATCCGCTGGCCGCGGCTGTGCTTTTCGCGGCCAGGCCGATTGCGGAATATAGCCAGGTAATGGCCAGGATGTACAGCGCGATCACGCCGATTGCCGCACACCATTCGGCTGGCCCCGCGGTTGTGTTGAAACCCAGCAGGAAAGCGACGATCACGACGATCGCGGTCGCCACCAGGTTGCGGGCCAGGCTGGCCACAACATGACCGGTCAGCACCGCGTAGCTTTGAATCGGCATTGTCCGGAACCGGTCGACGATTCCATTGGTCATGTCCTCGGCAACGTCGACTGCCGTTTGAGCTGAGCCGTAGCCGGCACATAGCAGGATGATCCCCGGCACCACGTAATCGACGTAGTCGCCGCCTGTTTCCATCGCGCCGCCAAAGATGAAGACGAACATCAACATCAGCAGCACCGGTAAGGCGATGGCCATGATCAGGGCGTCGACGTTGCGCAACGTGTGCCTGAGACTTCTGCCAATGAAGACCAGATTGGTCACACCGACGCCGGGCGCGTTCGGCGGGGTTGCTGTCGTGATCGTCATGACTTCGCGTCCTCCAGTTCGCTTGTTGTTGAGACTGTTCCGGTTCGGATTTCGGTTTCGGCAGAGACATGTCCGGTCAGTGCGATGAAGACATCGTCAAGGCTGGGCTTGCGGAGGTGGACACGTCCGCCCGTCGGTGCGACCGACGCGAGCTCATCGATGGCGGAGCGCAGCCCATCGATGCTGCCATCTGTCGGGATCTCCCTGATGGTGGCATCGTCCTCGTTGGATAGCTGCACCACTTCGCCGCCGACGCGGCCCTTGAGTTCGCTGGCGGTGCCCTCGGCCGCGACGATGCCGTTATGGATCACGGCGATGCGATCCGCAAGCTGGTCGGCCTCTTCGAGGTATTGGGTGGTCAGGAAGATCGTGGTGCCCTGAGCTGCCAGGCCCTGGATGATGAGCCAGAGGGCCTGTCGGCTTCGGGTGTCGAGTCCGGTTGTCGGTTCATCGAGAAATATCACCGGGGGACTGCTGAGCAGGCTGATCGCCAGGTCGAGCCGGCGGCGCATCCCGCCGGAGTATGCCTTGACTCGCTTGTCGGCCGCCTCCACGAGGTCGAACTGCTTGAGCATCTCATTTGCGCGCACCCTCGCTTCCTGTGTGCCGAATCCTGAGAGTCGCGCCATCATCCGGAGGTTCTCCGCCCCGGTCAGCACTTCGTCGACAGCGGCGTACTGGCCGGTCAGACTGATCGCGCGACGGACCTTGTCCGGCTCACGAACTACGTCATGTCCTGCCACTCGCACTGCTCCGGAATCCGGCGAGGTCAACGTGCTGAGGATGTTGATCAGGGTGGTTTTACCCGCACCATTAGGGCCGAGCAGGGCGAATACGGTGCCGGCGCGTACCCGGAGATCGATGCCGGCCAGGACTGCCTGCTTGCCGAATGACTTGTGGAGGCCCGCTACGTCGATTGCGAAATCGGTCATGAATCCAATCCTTTCTGTGTATGTAATAAACAGCGTAGCAGGTACACGGTATGTGTTGTAAACAGTTTTTGCTTTTTTCGATACAGTTGGCTCCAGACGACGTCCGCTAGACAGCGGAGCGCACGCTAGGAGGGCCGCACTATGACCGATGCGCTTGATGAGGGTCTGCCGCGGGCGTTGGCCTTGACCTGGGGGATCGCGGCGCATCCGCAACGGGGCCCGAAACGTGAGCTGAGTATCGAACGGATCATCGAGGCCGCAGTCGAGATTGCGGATGCCGAAGGACTGTCCGGCGTGACCATGAGCAAGGTGGCAAGTGTTCTCGGCTTCACCACGATGTCGTTGTACCGCTATGTGACCAGCAAAGATGATCTGCTGCTGCTGATGCAGGAAATGATCACCGCGTTCCCTGTGCCGGCGGAATCGGACAGTGCAGACTGGGAAGCGGGCCTGCGAGGTTGGGTTATTACGATCCGTAACTGCTACCTGGACCATCCATGGTTGCTCGACATCCCTGTCTCCGAGCTCCAGCTGATGACGCCGAACAATCTGCTGGTTGTGGATTGGGCGCTGCGGGAAATGCGTCAGCTGCCGCTGAATGAACAGGAGAAGATGTCGGTAATCCTTACGCTGAGCGGGCTGACCCGGACATTCGGCCTGATGCAACGCGATATCGAAAGCTCACGCCAGTCTGTCGAGCCCGGTGTGTGGGAAAAGTACGGTGCGGCCCTGGCGGAGCTGGTGACCGAGAGTCAGTTCCCGGATCTTTTCCCGGTGGTTCATGCCGGCAGGTACGTTGGCGGTGCCGATGATGGCTTTGATGATTTCAAGTTCGCCGTGCGGCTGGTTTTCGACGGCGTCATTCGCCATGTCGAACTCGGCGGTACCGCTTCCGATCCGGCTGCCGGGGAACGGGGTGCCGACGTTGCCGGGACGCCGGTCGCTTCCGATCCGGGAGCCGGAACTGGCTCCGATGAACTTGAGCAGGCGGTTTCGAAGGACAAGGGCGTCCGGGAAGCTGCCAGGGAGCGACGCGAGGCAGAGGCGAAGCTGCGCGAGGCGTTGAAGCGCGAGAAAGATGCCCGGAAGCGCGCGCGTGAGCGGACGGTACGGGAAGCGGAGAAGGCGCAGCGTGCTGCCGAGAAGGCCGCGCGTGCGGCGGAGAAGCCTCGGAACTAAGTCGCCGGACCCACCGGCCGACGAGGTGAACCGGCCTGCAATCCACGCTGGTTTCGCAGGTCGGCTTCACGTGTGGCGGAGAATAGGAGATTTGAACCCCTGAGGGCGTTAACGATTTCTCCAGTCTTCTACCGGGATTAGTCGGGCCAAAATCGGCCGCGTTGAACACCCTTCGAACGCTTCATCTGGCTGCCGCCCAATGGCCTCGGCCTGACTGCCGGTAGCTGAACACGCTCTTCCGCCCGCTCATACCGGGACCCCTGCTGCGTAGGCTCAATTTGCCAGGATCTTGCTGGAGAACGCCGATGTCAGCCGCTGTGCGCGGCTGGCAGGATCGAACTCAACCGTGAACCTCGTGCTCCTGACGTTCCTTCGCCTGGAGTTCTCGCTTGGTGCACGCCCCTGACCGCAAATAATGGTTAGGTGGGCATCAACGTGTCACAACCGTAAACGTACGGGCCTTTGGCTTGCCGCTTTCCATCCACTTCGCCTCGATCTTGAGGGTGGTGTTCTTAAGTGGGATGAGACCCCATCGGCGAGCAGATTCCGCATGAATAGTGACAGGGCCTGCCGGACCCTCGAAACGGAAAGCCTGAGATTCGGGATCGTCAGCGTCCGAGATATTGAACGTCAAATCCTCCGCATCAGTGCCAGATAGGTTGCGAACTTCAAGATGATTGTGCCGTGTTCGGGTCTTGATTTTCCCCTTACTATCGACCCCCACCTGCTCTTTCTCATGTACGTGTTCCCACGTCAAACGCGCGCCAGTTTTGGAAGATGCAGTGAGCCCTTCACCCCAGCCTCGATCGTCAATGTCCGCCTCTAGCGCGCGAGCAATCTGCGCCGCCAGATCGCCCGGGTCTGCGTAGTCACCGAGCAATCCATCGGCCTCAAGTTGCTGCTTGAACTCAGTAAGCGCGGTCAGTTGATCCAAGTCTGAGTCCCTCGGAATAGACTCAGTTGAGAAGTAGACGTGGACAGGTTTGCCCTGTTCGTGCGCTCGTCGAATCTCTTCAGCGGTGCCGGAGACGTCCGTGCCTGTTTGCGTCCCTAGGCGGGAATCGAAGAACGCGACGACTACGTCGGCCCGGTCGAGTGCTTGGGAGTTGATGAGCGCCTGAGCGCGACCGCCCATCTGAGCAACTGCGTGCCGCTCATAGAGCCACGGTAGAGAGACCACGCCTTGCCGCAGCCCGGTGGTCACGTTCCAGTCGTTCAGCTTGTCACGAACCGCAGCACGTTCCTCTAGAGCGTCACCTGGCGAAGCGACGAGAACGAGAAGGCTGTGAACAGTGGTCGGCACGGGAGTTCCCTTCACGGTATGCGGCCGTTGTCTAAGTGACCTCATAGTATGTGAGAGCGGCCCAGGCATTGGCCATTCGATCTCTCGGCCGGACTACGTTCGGTTTCCCGCGCGGAGCAGGAATCCGGACGACCCCACCGCGATAACCCGAAGCCGTCGTCCAGAACCCGTCTGGATACTTTGGGCCCTAAGCCCCCCGCTTGCTGGACAAGCTTGAGGAGTAGGTATGGAGCGCCTCAAATTCGAGTTCAATACCGTGCCTGGGCTGGACGATACCTGGGTCTCGTCCGAACGGATCGCCGACCTCACGGTGAACGACACCGCGGGAAAGGGAACGCCGCTGGATGTCACGAGGCTGCGCGAGCTCTTCGAGATCCTTAGAGACCCCGGGTTGTGGTCGATACAAGTGACGATCCCCACCACCCCTGAATCGGAGGGCTGGCGCAAGGCACTTAGCTCGTTCGCATTCAGGACAGCTCTGAACGTCTCGCCAGGCGATCTGATGCTTCTATCGGTGAGGAGCCCTGTGGGGGCGTTTGGGCATGAAGAAACCCCCGGGGTTCCCGGGGGTTTCTTCTCCCTGCGGAGGATAGGGGATTTGAACCCCTGAGGGCGTTAACCCAACACGCGTTCCAGGCGTGCGCCATAGGCCGCTAGGCGAATCCTCCGTCGAGAACTTTACCGGACGCAGCCCGAAAAGTAAGAATCGGAGCCCCTGCCACCGGCGGACCCTGCGACGAATAAGGGGTCGTCACCGCCGATGTGACCTGCGGTTTTGCTGTTGTTACACTTGATGCAGACCCCTCGTGTGGCGTCATCCTGCGAACTCCCCCAGGGCCGGAAGGCAGCAAGGGTAAGTAGGCTCTGGCGGGTGCGCGGGGGGTCCTTTGCTTTCTCCTCAGTGGTTATGGCGGGACAGCGGTTATGGCTGTGGCCGGTCAGTCCCGCCGGTGGACGGTCAGTCCTTTTCGTAGAAGTACGGTGGCCGGGCGACGAAACTGCTCATCCCCACGCTGCCCCTGACCTCGATCGTCGGTTTGCCCGCTGCGGCCTGGCCGATCTTGTTGCGCACGGTGCCCCATGACTTGTTCAGTTCTTCGGTGTCCACGCCCCAGCCTTCCGGCATGATGAGCACCACGGCGCCGCTTCCCGGCCGGATCGTAAGGTCGACGACGTCGAACGGACAGCTCGCATACATGAAGTTCAGCTTCACATTGGCGAACAGGGGCTCAGCCTCGATCACCGCCGGCACCTCCCAGGCACCCGAGCGGCTCTGATTGTCCAGGGTTGCCCGCAGTATCAGCGGCTTGTCGTCTCGGCCCGGCTTCCGTGCCGGACTGCGCAGCACCGGCGCGTGCTCGGACGGCATTGCTGTGACCGGAAGGTCGGCGACCAACTCGTCGAGTTCAGCATAAGTTTTGGCAGCGTAGGCACGTTCAAGCCGTTCGTCCAGTTCGTCCAGGTCGAGCCGGCCATCGCCCGCGCTCTGGCGCAGAACCTCGGCCACGGCTTCGCGATCGTTGTCGCCCGCCCGCAGCGTCTTCCTCGGCGAAGCATGGTCGTTTTCTGACATGTCAAGAGCATATGAGACGGCACGCCGTCGTCGCCATCAGGAGTCCGAGTGAGGTGCGAACAGCGCCGAGCAATCTCGATAGGCAGTGTCAGTCGCAGGCGATAGGGTTGGCCATGTGTCAACCGCCTTGTACCGCCGATACCGTCCCGACACTTTCGCCGAAGTCATCGGACAGGAACATGTCACCGAACCGCTGATGGCAGCGCTTGAGCGTGACAGGGTTAACCATGCCTATCTGTTTTCCGGTCCTCGCGGCTGCGGAAAGACGACTTCGGCCCGCATTCTGGCCCGCTGCCTGAACTGCGCTAAAGGGCCAACCGGGACGCCGTGCGGTGAGTGCGAAAGCTGTCAGGACCTCGCCAACGGAGGCGCCGGAAGCCTCGACGTGGTGGAGATCGACGCGGCTAGCCATAACGGAGTCGATGACGCGCGGGACATCCGCGAACGGGCGGTTTTCGCCCCTGCCCGTGATCGCTACAAGATATTCATCCTCGATGAGGCGCACATGGTGACGACGCAGGGCTTCAACGCCTTGCTGAAGCTGGTCGAAGAGCCTCCGGATCACGTGAAGTTCATCTTCGCGACAACCGAGCCGGACAAGGTGATCGGCACTATCCGGTCCCGTACTCACCACTATCCATTCCGTCTGGTGCCGCCGGAACGGCTCACTGCGTATCTTGCCGAGCTTTGCGAGCGGGAAGACGTGCCGGTAGGCAAAGGCGTGCTTCCACTCGTCGTCCGGGCCGGTGGCGGGTCCGTTCGCGACACGCTCTCGGTGCTCGACCAGCTGATGGCCGGTGCAGGAAACGAGGGCGTGGACTATGAACGCGCCGTTGCGCTGCTCGGCTACACCCATGCCTCGCTTCTGGATGACGTCACGGACGCTTTTGCCGCCGGCGATGGCGCGACGGTGTTCAGGGTCGTCGACCGAGTGATCGAATCCGGACACGATCCGCGTCGCTTCGTTGAAGATCTACTCGAGCGTTTCCGCGACCTGATCGTCGTGGCGGCAGCACCCGAATCGGCTCAGGCGATTCTGCGCGGGGTGCCGAGCGACCAGCTTGAGCGGATGGCGATGCAGGCCCGGCACTTCGGCCGTGGCGAGCTGTCCCGAGCCGCGGACGTTGTCAATTCCGGACTAACTGAGATGACAGGGGCGACCTCGCCCCGGCTGCAGCTCGAACTGATCTGTGCCCGGGTTCTGCTTCCCGGCTCGGACGAGACGGAACGCGGCACCCGGGCGCGGGTCGACCGGATTGAGCGTCGATTCGGCGTCACCCCGACCGGCACGATGGAACCAGGATTCCAGCCGCCGGAGCCGGTACAGCAGGCTGCCCCCAGCCGGGAACATGCCCCGGTTTCCTCCCCAGCCGCTTCGGTGGCGACTCCGGTTCCGCCGATGGCGACTGCCGAGTCGACTGGTGCGCAGCCGACGACTGCCGAGCCGGCAGCCGCGCGGTCGACGCCTGCCGAATCGGCGGCCTCCGGCATCGTGGCGGTCACCGACGGCGACGACGGGAGTACTGGCGCGCCAAACGATGGACAAGCGTCCCGGGCGGGAGCGGCCAGCCCGCTGGATGAACAGCGTCAGGAACAGGAATCCGGCTGGCCGGCACCCTCCGGCGGCACTCCCGCAACGTCCGGAGTGGATCAAGCCAACCCGCAGCAAGTCACCCCGCAGCAGACCTCCCCGCAGGGCGCCGGGAGTGGCGCCGACAACACCGTCGAGGTCATCCGACGAGCGTGGGCCGAGATTCTGGAGGCGTTGACCAAGATCCGCAAGTTCTCCTGGATTCTGGTCAGCCAGAATGCGCAGGTCCATTCGTTCGGCGACGGAGTGCTGACGCTGACTTTCGCTACCGCCGGTCTGGCGAACACCTTTAACAGTGGTCCGCATCCCGACTACGTCAGCCAAGCCGTGAACCAGGCGGTGGGCATCGCCTGCAAGGTGACAGGAACGGCGGATGACGGCGCCGCCCAGTCCGCCCCGCAATACACCGATTCGGCGAGCGGTTCCGGCGGCTTCTCCGGAGCAGCGGATCCAGGCAGCGCGCAGCCGGCGGAAGCGGCACGATCGTGGAACGCGACGCGCCCAGCCGTCGAAGAAGCGTCTGGCTCAGAGCCAGACCATCCGAGCGCAGCCGCCGGCCCGATCGGGGGCAGGGATGTACCAGCGGATTCGTCCATGTCGGTAGCCGGTCGTCGCTCGGCCGACGGCGATGCAGGACGTAATCAGGATGCAGGACGTAGTCAGACTGACGGCGATACCGGTCGTGCTCCGGCACGGTCCATCAGCGCCCCGGTCCGTGACAGTTTGGACTCCACGTATGGCCGGGTGAATACCGGGTCGACCGCGCCGGATTGGGATGACGACGCCAACCCGGAGCCGAGGCAGCAGCCACGCGCAGAGCCCGGACCGGAAGAACGAGCCGGCTCGGCTGAGTCGGATACTTCGGCAGCAGCTACTTCCGCAGCATCGGCGGAGCCGGCCGACCAGGAGGTCCCGGACGAACCTGCCGGTTGGGAGGTTTCGGCTGAGCCTGCGGGCTGGGAAGTTCCGGCTGAGCCTGCCGGCTGGGAAGTTCCGGCTGAGCCTGCTGGCTGGGAAGTTCCGGCTGAGCCTGCCGACGAAACCGAGTCTGTCCCGGCATCGCAGACCCAAACTATGCGGCAGTCGGCGCTGGAACGCGCCCGCGCGCGGCTTGATGCCGAGGGGCCCGCCGCAACCAATGTCGTCTACCCGAATTTCGGTGGACCCAGCCCGCAGGTTCCGGCTCCGGTGGAGATCGACGATATGCCCAGTGCGGACGATCCCGATCAAGAACATTCCGGCATGATGGGCCGCGCGGTGGTAGAAAAGCTGCTTGGCGGCGTTGTTATTGACGAGATCGAGGACTGATCATGCTCTACGAGGGAGTAATTCAGGATCTGATCGAGGAGTTCGGCAGGCTGCCTGGCATCGGACCGAAATCTGCCCAGCGGCTTGCCTTCCACGTTCTGCAAACCGATCCCGCGGAGGTTGCGCGCCTGGCTGCCGCGCTCACCGAGGTGAAGCGCAAGGTTAGATTCTGTGAGATCTGCGGCAACGTCGCCGAACAGGAACAATGCGCCATCTGCCGGGACCCGCGCCGCGACCTGTCCATCATTTGCGTCGTCGAGGAGCCGAAGGACGTGATGGCTATCGAGCGCACCCGTGAGTTCAGAGGCCGGTACCACGTGCTGGGCGGCGCCATCGACCCGATGGCCGGCGTCGGACCGGACGAACTTCGAATCCGTGAACTGATGACCCGGCTCAGCTCGACCGACGTCGTCGAGATCATCATCGCAACCGACCCGAACCTCGAGGGTGAGGCAACCGCGACATACCTCGCGCGATTGCTTAAGCCGATGGGCCTCCGGGTCACCCGCCTCGCCTCTGGCCTGCCCGTGGGCGGTGACCTCGAATACGCCGACGAAGTCACCCTCGGCCGCGCCTTCGAAGGCCGCCGACTGCTCGACGTGTAGTCAGCTGCTCCTCGACGTGTGGTCGGCCATTCGCTGGGACGGTGTCTTCCGGGGCGTCCACGAAGTGTCCACAATGCGAGGACGAGTGGGGGCTACAGGTGATTAACCTCTAGAATTGAGCGTCGCATCAATTCCCGTAATCACAGGAGTGCATCACCTTGAGCTTGATCGTGCAGAAGTTTGGCGGGTCATCCGTCGCCGACGCTGACTCCATCAAGCGTGTTGCCAAGCGCATCGTGGCCAATCGCAAGGCAGGTCACGACGTTGTTGTTGTGGTATCGGCGATGGGCGACAGTACCGATGACCTGATCGACCTCGCGCAGCAGGTCTCTCCGGTTCCGCCGGCCCGTGAACTCGATATGCTCCTCACCGCCGGTGAGCGGATCTCGATGGCGGTCCTCGCAATGGCGATCGCCAACCTGGGTCATCACGCCCAGTCATTCACCGGAAGTCAGGCCGGCGTCATCACCGACGAATCGTTCGGCCGCGCCAGGATCATCGACGTCACCCCGGGACGGATCCAGGAAGCGCTGGACCAGGGAAACGTCGCAATAGTCGCCGGATTCCAGGGCGTTAGCCAGGGCACGAAGAACATCACCACGCTGGGACGGGGCGGCTCGGACACTACTGCCGTCGCGCTGGCTGCCGCCCTGAAAGCCGACGTCTGCGAAATCTACACAGATGTCGACGGCGTCTTCACCGCGGATCCGCGGATAGTGCCGGGCGCACGCAAGATCGACAAGATCAGCTATGCGGAAATGCTGGAGATGGCGGCCAGCGGAGCCAAGATCCTGGTGCTTCGCTGTGTTGAATACGCCAGACGGTACGGCGTTCCGGTTCATGTCAGGTCCTCGTTCAGTCCGCACCAGGGAACGTGGGTCACCGATGAGCCGATCCCTGAAGAGTTTTTGACCGCAGCACACGACCAAGGAGAGACCATGGAGTCGGCCATTATTTCGGGTGTCGCACACGACCGCTCGGAAGCGAAGATCACGATCGTCGGGGTTCCCGACGTTCCGGGTAAGGCTGCCAGGATCTTCAAGACAGTTGCCAGTCACGAGATCGATATCGACATGATCGTGCAGAACATCTCCGCCGCAGCGACGGGTCTCACCGATATCTCCTTCACATTGCCGATGACTGATGGCGCCCGGGCGGTGGAAGCGCTTGAGGCGATTCGGGACGACATCGGCTTCAATCACGTCGAATATGACGACCAGATCGGCAAACTTTCGGTCATCGGCGCCGGAATGCGCTCCCATCCCGGAGTGACAGCTGATCTATTCGAGGCGCTGTCGAACGCCGGGGTTAACATCGAGATGATTTCAACGTCCGAGATTCGTATCTCGGTCGTCACCAGGGCGGAGCTGCTTGACCAGGCAGTCCGTGCCGCTCACACGGCCTACGGACTCGATTCCGAGCTCGGCGAGGCCGTCGTCTACGGAGGAACAGGACGCTAGTCATGACTGATACCACTCATTCGCGCGGACTTCGCGTCGGCGTTGTAGGGGCGACCGGCCAGGTCGGCTCGGTAATGCGCCGGTTGCTCGACGGGGCTGACTTCCCGATCGAAGCCGTTCGCTACTTCGCTTCCGCCCGCTCTGCCGGGAAAACCCTTGACTGGCGAGGCGCCGAGGTGACGGTCGAAGATGCCGCGACTGCCGATCCGCACGGCCTGGATGTCGCGATCTTCTCCGCAGGCGGGGCCACGTCGCGCGCCCAGGCCGAGCGATTCTCAGCCGCGGGAGTCATCGTGATCGATAACTCCTCGGCCTGGCGGATGGACCCCGACGTTCCGCTCGTCGTCAGCGAGGTCAACCCGGCCGCCATCAACGATGCGCGCAAGGGGATCATCGCCAATCCGAACTGCACCACGATGGCTGCCATGCCGGTGCTGAAGCCCTTGCACGACGAGGCCGGCCTCCGCCGGTTGATCGTGAGCACCTATCAGGCGGTGTCAGGAAGCGGCCTGTCCGGGGTTGATGAACTTGATTCCCAGGTCAAAGCGGTCGCCAGTGATGCGTCGAAACTGACCCACGACGGAGCGGCAGCATCGTTCCCCGATCCGAAGCTGTACGAGCGGCCGATCGCGTTCAACGTGATCCCGCTCGCCGGCAGCATCGTCGACGACGGCCTGAACGAGACGGATGAAGAGAAGAAGTTGCGGAATGAAAGCCGCAAGATCCTCGGCATCCCCGAACTGCTGGTTTCCGGAACCTGTGTTCGGGTGCCGGTCTTCAGCGGGCACTCATTGTCGATCAACGCGGAGTTCGACCGCCCGCTGTCGCCGGAACGTGCTCTGGAGCTGCTGGCCGATGCTCCCGGTGTCGAAGTGACGGATATCCCGAACCCGCTGCAGGCGGCCGGGCAGGATCCGAGCTTCGTTGGCCGGATTCGTCAGGACCCGGGCGCGCCGGAGGGGCGAGGACTTGCGCTCTTCATCAGTAACGACAACTTGCGTAAAGGCGCGGCACTCAACGCGGTGCAACTCGCTGGACTTGTCGCGGAACAGCTGGGTGCGGAGGACAGGCTGAATACTCAGCCGGCCGCGATCTAACCGGCTCGAAGCCAGCTAAGGCGGTAGTCCCTGACGACAGGGGCTGCCGCCTTTTGCGATTAACTTGGAACTATTGTCATTAAGACTGTAGGCTGAACGGAAGTAGTAATGATTCTTATTTAGAAGAGGTCCCCTTCATGTCTCTGCCGCACCGCCGCCTCCTGATCACCTCGATTGCCGCGTCGGCACTTTTTCTGGCCGGTTGCGGCACAGATTCAGCGGCGTCGGGTGATTCTGACGCGCTTAACGTTGTCGCCTCCACGAATGTGTACGCAGATATCGTCGAGCAGATCGGTGGGGACAAGGTCAATGT